>NZ_JAPEID010000054.1:0-24929 GCF_028823755.1 Vibrio sp. VP6 | reverse complement strand
CAGTCGCTCAACTTTAGGAGGTTTGGTTTCTCGTCTGAATTACGCAACAAAGCCGCGTGGAGCTTTAACCTTTCGAACGTGGTTTTAGACATATTGCGGTTTTCGATTACTAGTTTTTGTCACCTGGTCAATGGATTATGCCGGAGTACTCGGTTTCCCCACAATGTGACTCCGCCTTTTAAGTACTTAGCTCGAATAATGACAGCTTATCGTTGATAATAATCTAACTCATTGAATTATAGCGTTTGGTCTATCCGTAGCCGTTATTTATATGACATAATACTATATAAACCATATTGCTTAATGAGGCTAAAATGACCCACGGCTTATTGAAGTTCCC
The DNA here is from genome assembly GCF_028823755.1 of Vibrio sp. VP6. Taxonomy (NCBI): domain Bacteria; kingdom Pseudomonadati; phylum Pseudomonadota; class Gammaproteobacteria; order Vibrionales; family Vibrionaceae; genus Vibrio; species Vibrio sp. VP6. The sequence goes on along the minus strand of NZ_JAPEID010000054.1, from coordinate 24,589 downwards.
TATTGATGGCGAAGAATCTGCGAATTTTGAAAAACTCGATAATCTCTTACCTCAAGAAACCTATGAGAGTTTAGTACGTTTGATTGAGGACTCTCTTGAAAAGATTGATAAAAAAAACTACCTTTCAGGCTCATATCGCTCTCATCATTCAATATTGGTCGATGGTAAACGAGGAACGGGTAAAACATCTATATTGGTCAATTTGGGGGTTTATCTCGAAGAAAACTCAGAAGCTCTTGCAAGAGATACACTAGTTTTAAAACCGATTGATCCTACTTTATTGGAAGATGGTGATTCTTTATTTCTCACAATTATTGTAGCGTCGGTTCTCTCAGATAAAGATGTCATTGAAAGTCAGAAGCGTTACCCTGATAAAATGGTTGTACTGAATAACGCTTTAGATAGGTTAGCGACGGCTTTAGAGTCTGCTGAACCGGATTTAACAGCAAAAGGTATGAGAAAAATTCGGAACATGTACGATCACTCTAGTCTAGAAAGCTGTGTACATGAATTTTTTTCTGCTGTATTAAGTCTTGTTGATAAGAAATTACTGGTATTACCGATTGATGACGTCGACACTTCTTTAAATAGAGCTTTCGAAAATTTGGAGATTATCCGCCGTTATTTAACATCTCCTTTAGTACTACCAATTGTTGGAGGTGATTTAAATCTCTACCAAGAAGTGATCTGGAGAGATTTTCATCATCGTCTTACTAAAGACTCTGATTTCAACACGGATCAAGCCTTTGAAAGAGCTGTAGAACTGGCAAATGAATACCAGAGAAAAGTAATGCCAGTTTCTCGACGCTTAACAATGCCCGATGTTAGCTATTACTTAAATAATAAAAATATTTTGCTGATAAAGCAGAAAGAAATATATATGTCTTTAGCTAACTTTTATGCTTGGTTACAAATTTTCCTTGAAGGCCCTGTAAATGGGTTAGAGAACAGTAACCTTCCAATTCCAATCAAAAGTATTCGAGCATTAACCCAGTTACTTAGCAAATGTCAAAATGTAATTCCTGAATTACCTACAGGCATTACTGACGCAAAAAGTTCAATGGACGCTAAACGTTATTGGCAGATGCCGCAAGTTCCGCCCACTTTGATAGAAAAATTTTACAGTGGGTATTATGCACAAAGTCGAGAAGCTAACGAAAAAAGAAGATATGCACCAGTATTTATAGATTTTGCAAGAAATTATCAATCAGATACTGTTCCTAGTATTGCTCCAGAGAGCGTTAAAGACTGGGAGAAAACGATTGAAAGTCACTTTATGCATGAAGAAGATGCAGGCGAATTGATGCTAGTGTTAAGAGCTATGAACGATTGGCATAATATTAAGACTGCTGATAGTGTTTTTGATACGCCATTATTTCAACCTCTTAAACAAGGGGATTTTAATTGGTTGAAGTTTAAACACACCTCAAACCTTGATGAATGGCAAGCTGCTTTAGACGGAAACCTTCCATCTGCCTGGTTGGAAAAACATAAAGGAATACAAACTATTCTGCCTTACCCAGTTCCACAGGTTGGAGTACAGACAAGTACAAAGTGGCAACAAGAACAAAGTTATGAAGAACAAAAAGATACATTGCTTACATTACTCACAAACTACAACTTTTACTCTAAGTCACAGCAAAGCCAGATGCTAAATAGTGGTCGTATTTTTGAAATAATTATTCATAGTCTTATCGCTCCAGTAAATGAACTCACACTACAAAACGTAGCGAATAGGGCACCGTTTTATGCGACGAATGATCTTGCGCCAACAAAAGCTTTAACTCTAGGACAAGAAAGTAAAGATGAATTAGAAAACAATGATACATTCAATGCTGATGAGAATTTGATAGGCTTATCAGAGTTGGCTGATGACATTACAAAGTGGCGTGAACGTCATAATATAGATGAACTGAGAGTTTCTCCTTGGTTAGTATATAAAGTATTCAATAAATTATTCACTCAACTTAATTTTACCAAAGAAACGTTTGAGAAAAAGAGAGAAAGCGATTATCAGCTAATTTCTTTGGATTTGATTAATTTTACTTTTAATACTACGTGGGCTGCATTCGCAAGTTTCGAAAAAGGTCCTCTTTTTGGCTTACCGGTTGATGTCGCTACTACAAATATAGGGACTGAAAGCTCTGCAACTTTTGAGTCTAATCAACATTACACAAAGAATATTTCTCCATTCACACCGAGATTAAAACCTCTTCTCAATTTGGTAGATAAAAACGAAGGGTCAGCAGAAGCTCGAGCCCGTAAATTTTTTGGACAAGCAACAAACACCGTTACTCATGTACTAGCAGATCACCCAATTCGTTTATGGATTGCAGAAATCCTGGGCAAACTAGAGCAAGGTAAACCGGTAGAGTCGCGAATTGAAAACAATGATAATCAAGAAGAGTTACCCCCTAAATATACTACGTTTTTGAAGCAAAACCATGGGTTAGTATTGCCTGCTGGGTTGAATGTTGACAAATACGTTAAAGCTATATTATCCGAAGATGAAGGTATTGATACATGGACTAGAGTTTTCAATGACACTCCTGAGAAATATCACAAGTCATCAAATTATAAGACTTTGAGTTCTGCTATTGAAAAGATTAAAAAAGGTAGTGAGTAAAAGGTGTTAGAACGTACTTTAATTGAGCACGCTTTGGGAGCTTTGTACTCAGACCAACATCTTGCAGATTTTTCATGGCGGTACTTGAATTCTCCTGACACAAATGCGAAAGAAGAACATCGTCTCGTTAAAGAGTTCTTGAATCTGCATGTCCGTACTATTGATAATCGGAACCCTGGGCGTTATCGACTCAATGAGCTCCACTCTATTGTCGGTATTAGAGATGAAATGCCTTGGAATACCGAGGAACTGCCTTGGTTAGATAGCATTTTTGAGCAATTGATGATTCGTAATGGAGATTATGTTCATTACAAAGATTTGAAGGTACAAACCTATACTCGGTTGGCTGCTCAGTTAGACCCTAGGCTATTGGTGGCTTGGCACTTAAGTGGTTCTTTCGATAAAGAGAGTTTAAAAGAAACAGATGTAGAGAGAATTATACGATCTCAGTCTTCTTTTTTTGCTCCTCCTTCGTTATCAGATAAGCCCTTTGCTGATGGACACGTTCACTATGGTGGTGTCGGGGGGGGATCGAGCTACTTTCTACTTGTTTGCTTGAGCCAGAGAAAGAAGTTATTCAAAGTTATCTCAACCTTGATTCTCTCCCAATTTATGAATCTTCTCTTAGTAAGCTAAGGATTTTGTTTTATACATTAATACAAAAGATATGTGATGTTGTACTAGAGGGGTCTTCTAAAACGTTAGCTGAATGCCTGAAAAATAACATGAACCCTTTGTTGTGTGTTACTCCTGACTGGGGCCTCTTATGGAAGTCATGCGCTTTTAGTCGTCATATTTCTATGTACTCAGCGGGTTGGTTTATGGGTAAGTTTGCTCAAAGTATAAATGATACCGGGCGCATAGAATGGTTATGGTTCTTTATTGCGCTGTGTAAGCACTATCGCGCGACTAAAGATAAAAAAGACAGAGCTGCTATTTTGTGTTGGTTTCAAATCAGCAATTTCCTCCAAAGTGAAGTTATTATGAATGGTAATGGATTGAGTCGTTTCACCAATCATTATTTTCACCATCCAGTTAGGAAGAGCGAGAAAGCTGATTTGTCAAAGCTACCCGTTTTGTTTTCGGGGAAAAATGACTGCGCAGAGATTAAGATTGGTCCAGAAATGTTTGGCCCGAAATTTGTTTCTAATCTTGCTGTCCAGATGGCTGAATATCGTAGTATCAAAGTTAAACAGCCTCCGTATATATTCGGAGATAGCTACATTAGTCCCAATGATAATACTCAATATATAAAGGAATTGGAATGTTGGCACTTTTGTTGTCATTTTTCTCGTTCAAATAATTCAAGTTATCCAAAAGAGAAAAAAATAAGGCAAATTTGGGATAGTGCAGAAAACCTTCTGCAAGAGTTGAGTTCAGAAGATGGGTGGTCTACAAGTGAATTTTTAGGGGGGCGCAACAATGGAAATCTGCATTTTCAACCTAGCCGTTGGGTTCGAGGCCTAGATGTTGCGGGAGATGAAAACGCATTATCAATAGAATGGTTTGCTCCAATTCTTCGTTGGTTACGGAGAGGATTTTTACCGGGTTTGGATAATGACAAAGCTCACCTAGGGTTCCATTTAAGCGTACATGCAGGTGAAGATTATGCTCATCCTGCAACAGGGTTACGTAAGGTTGATGAAACAGTATCTTTTTGTGAGATGAGAGAAGGGGATAGACTAGGGCATGCTCTAGCTCTTGGGATTGAGCCTTTAGACTGGATGGACCGCCAAGGTCAGGTCCTGTTACCGTTGGATGAGCACTTAGATAACCTCGTTTGGCTCTGGCATCACGCAACTAAACTTAGTTCACAATTGTCTATTGCAATGACATGCTTACCGACGCTTGAACGAAGAATTGCCAAATTTAGTGTTAAATATAGCAAAATTCTATTTGGCTCAGGTCAATCTATTAATCCTGATGTTTTGTTTGAAGCTTGGAGTCTGAGGAAAAACTGTCGTTATACTCATCGTAAATATGGCAATGACGTTGCAAGAACCCTCAGAGAGAAGATTGCTGTTCCAGATGCAGAACTTCTTAATCAGAAAAAATTAGATAGGAAATGTGATGATCCTGTTGCATTGTACTTGCAGCGGCATAAATATATTGAAGATCATCTTTGGCAAAAAGAGAAAATGCCAATGGTGTTAATCACGAAACTTAACTCTAAATCTAGCAGTGATTCTATGTTTCGCTATAAAGAAGTTCTTTCTGATTGTGAGTCTAGTGATGATCTTTTGTTAATGGCGGCGATTCAAGACTATTTACTTACAGAGTATGATTCTCGAGGCATTATCATTGAAGCTAATCCTACATCCAATCTATATATCGCTAGATTACGAGAGTATCAGGAACACCCTATTTTTCGGTGGTGCGGTCCTGAAAGTGTATTGTTGAATGAAGGGAATAAATATAATCGCTTTGGCTTACGTCGTGGTCCTGTGAGGGTTATTGTTAATACTGATGACCCTGGCATTATGCCAACAACCTTACGCACTGAGTTTTCGCTATTACGGGAAGCTGCGATGGAACAAGGGATTGGAAGAAGTGAAGCCGAACGATGGCTAGAAGAACTTCGTTGTTATGGTGTTGAACAGTTCCAGAGAAATCACTTACCAGTATTTAGTTCTTTTGAGTAATTATTAGCCGGATGCTGTCATAGCTTTCGGCTAATAATTGTTAAAGTAATGGAGCAGTTACTTATTATTTTGTATCTCAGCACAATCAGATCAGGAAAAAGAGGTTTCAAGAGCAGAATCACAAGCTCGATCTCAACTAAGAAAATTGAAACCATCTCTATGAATCACACAATTAAATTTAATATAAATGCTGTTCGAACTATTTATAACAAGTCACGCAAGCACCGCCACCTTCTTCAAGGTCATACATCGCGTCCATGTCTAAAGTATCGATAAGCATACTTTCATCAACCATGGCATGCATACCTAAGCGGCGTTTGCGTTCACGTGCTTTTTTCTTCTCGAAACGTTGCTTAACCTTTTCGTGGTTTGCTTTGATCTCTGCAATACGTTCAGGGTTTTCTAGAGTCTCTAAAGGCTCATTAGGGCCCATCCAGAAGAAGGTTTCACCGTTAGCGCTGGTATCCGCTCGTTTCTCATAAGCTTTCGCTTCTTCAAACGCTTCCGGATGAATCTCTTTTAGGCGCACCCACTCTATTTTTCTTTGGAAAAAGCAGAATGTACAGCCAGAGCGAGAGCGCCAGTCATAGTATTTAGGTAGACCTAGGCCAGCGCTGTCGAGAATATCTAAAACACCCTGTTTCTTAATGCCATCTTCAGCAAACGGCATTTTAATCTTCAAGTATTTTTGGCTTTCGTTAGGGCGGTAACCGTCACGCCATGGCTCATCCGCTCGGATACCCACGTAAGATACAACTTCGTAGCCTTCATCAAGATAAGGTTTTATCCACTTTTCAAATGGCTCAAGCTTCATACGAATTGTGCACCAGCGCTGCTGCCCCGCAGGAAGAAAGTTATTGTGCTGTTCAAGCCAATAGTCGAAGCCTTTTTTGTCGTTAATGTGAGAAATTGGCTTACCGAGAACAATCTCAAGCTGTTCCAAATATTCGTAAACTTCAGGCAACTCTTTACCTGTATCGGTAAAGAAATAATCAATATCGATCTCAGGATAGTTACGTGCCATATAAATAGCTAAGGCTGCGCTGTCTTTGCCGCCTGATAAGCCAAGTACATGTTTTACTTTGCGTTCTTCACTCATGATTAATACCCATTTTTAACCTTGAGCTTCCAGTGCTTCTTTTAATAGTGTTTGGAGTACGTGAATACGTTCAAACTCATTCAGATTCAGCGCGTTTAGCGTCCGGCTCACGTCTTGTATTTTGATGTCTGAACTTGAACTGTCTGTCACACGAACTTCTTTCTTATAGGATTTTAGTTGGCCGTCATCGTCTTCTAAAACCAGAGAAACAAGCTTAGTTTTTGTTGCCTCCGGTTTTGCATCCGCTAGTGATTCACTTTGATGGCTCGATTTGACGATGCTTAAAAAGTCTTGTGAAAAATCACTGATTTTAGCGGAAGCTGTTAATAAAAGGCCTTCATTCCAGCTCTGCTTACCACGACCGATGACAATCTGAATCATGCTTTCTAGCCATTGCATTAGGCCATCTTCGCTCTTTCCTAACTCTCGAGCAAATGCTTTCAGGCGTAAGTCACCGGTTCTGTCTTCAACAAGCTTACACATTGAAGCAAGTTCTTTACCAGTTTCAGGGAAGATGATTTTAACTTTGTCTTTGATTTGGCGAAGCATTTGTTCATGTTTACCACGCAGAATTTTAAAGCAATTCTCTAATACATCTATTTGCTGTGAGTAACTCAGCTCATCTTCTGAGTTTAATAACTTCGGTAGGTCTTTAATTAACAGCGAGTGTGGATCGTTAGCTTGTAAGAACAGGTCACGAATCGCGATCACTTGCTTGTTGGCTGCCAAATCGTCTTCAATAAAGTTATGTGCGTTTTTTACCCAATGAGGCAAATTATGCATCGTCGTTACCAACGGTGTTGCAACAGCTAGCACGTTGTTCGCAACATCTCGGCTTGTTTCGGTCGCTGCAAATACAGACAGTTTTTGTAACCACTCTTGCTCAGATTGGTCGAGTACAATGTACTTCACTGCTAGCTCATGTTGTGAGCGAATTAGCTTATATACGTAATCCACATCTGGCTCTGCTATAAATGCATATTCGCCGCCAAGGTCTTTTTCATAAAAAGCAATGTCTTGTCCAAGCGTTTTCAAAAATGCTAGCAAGTATATTGGGATAACACCTTGAGTTAAACCAAAGGGAGCTTTGCTCCATAACTCAGCGACTTCTGATAACAGAAGAGTGTGTCCCGCTTTATTTTTCAGTAGATTATTTGCGGCCTCAAAAATACCCACAAACTCAGGGGTAAGATGATCCTTGTGCCAGTGCGACCCTTGCTCGAGTTCATGTGTATGAACAGCGGTGTTTTTAAGACAGCTGATATACATAGACATCTCTGGCGGAAAGCCTGTAATACCTAAGTTTTCTTCATCTTCGCGATCCAGCATTGCTTCAAGCAGCTTTTTCAATGCAGAAACGGCGGTACCCGATAACTTATTCCGGTTGACCAGCTCGTTCTTGATGACTGGTGTTTGATTGAAAATTCTACTTGCTGTTGTACTTACTATCTCACTGAGTGTTTCAGTCGTTGAGCTGATGCCACAATAAAACCAGGTTGCATTGTTAAAGCCTTCATCAATAGCATTGCTAAGTGCAATTTCTGCATTGATATAACGGCCTTGATACTCTTTTTGCGCGACATTGTCGTGCTGTAAAATTCGACCGATTTCTTTATCTGCTTTGATAAGCTCTAAGGCATACACTTCTTTTGCCAGGGCAATAATATCCTCAGAGTTGTTTGCATTTGCTAAAATCAGTGTTGAATTATTTTTGGTATATTCGCGTAAATCGGCTTGGTCTTGCGCTTCTAACAGCAATAGCATATTTGCAAACTCTTCTTTGCGATTTGCAACAATTTGAGTTTTTTGCTCTTGTTCGAAACGTTGTACTAGTGATTGTTCAGCCCAGCGAAGAGTACCGATTTTATGATAGTAACCTTTAGCGATGATCTGTTTAGAAAATTCAATATGATTGATAGCTTCGTCACTGCTACCTAGTTGCTCAATTTTCTCTTCTATCAAGCTTGGAATATCAAGGTCTGAACCTTCAAAAACAACCCAAGATGACAAGTGCTTACGATAGATGATGCAAGAGGCTTCTTTGAGTGTTGTTAAGTACTCATCAAGCTCTTTTTTATCATCAATATCGCTAGCAGCTAACAGCATGTCTTCTGTCGCTGATAGGTTCGCAGGTCGCCCAAACAAAGTAAGTAATGCAATTGATTTGAGTATTTCAATAGCTTTCTCGGGTACTTGCTTTTTTCTTGCTTGGCGAATGGATTCAGTCGCTGCCGCCCAAGCGTGACCATCTGGAGAACCTAAAATTGCATGCTCTAAGTTTGTTTCCAGGTAATTCCACAAATTTTCCAACGTATAACGCGCATTCTTGTTTGCATTTTGCTTGAGGAACATTTGAAAGCTGTGTTGCTCATGCGAGTTTAAGAAACTGAATGTGCTGCGTTCATTTTGGCTAAAACGACGCTTTGAAATAGGGCCCAGCAGTAGTGTGGTTAATGGGTGTAGAGGTACGCTTTGCTCTAAACGTTGTTTGAGCTGTTTCTTTCTCTCAGATTTACCAGTAAGTGCGTTGAGTACTTTACTCACATGCTCATCTTCACGGTTATCTACTGATTCAATGTTCACGATAGATTTAGCAATCAGCGCGACTGTTTCATCGGTCGATACGTTATAGAGAATATCGTTGTAACGGCCTTGAATTTTGCCCCACTCTTCCTGGAGTTTTGTGCCTCTGTCTTTTGCATATTCGCCAAAAGCTTGGTGGAGTAAACCAAGGAAAATAACGGGTGTTTTTATGCGACCTAATACTTCCGCTAAGTCTTGGAAAAGGTGCAGTTCACCACGGTTTTTATTAATAAACTCAAGGCTCTTACCCATTTCATCAGCAAGTAGCAATACACCGTCGACCAGGTCACTAACTTCTTTGAAAAGCTTTTCCCAAATATCAATTAATGTAGACTCAGTTTTGATCTCTACTTTGGCGTACTTTTTATAAACTTTCGTGGTATTCGGATGTGACTGTAGTGCTTCTAACGTCGCGTTCCAGAATGTATCAACAGGATTGTTGACACCACCCACTGAGCGTATTTGTAACCACCCAGAAGAGTAAGGAATGCTTTCTTCTAATAAGTCTTTTGACTCTTGATTGATGGTGTCTAGTGCTGCATGGCGCATATCATTGTCATGATGTAGCAAACCCGTGAGCAATAATGCAATGGTTGATTTACCAGAGCCATATGGTCCCGTTAATGTGTAAGCTCTTAGGCCAACTTGAGAATATTGTCTGAACAAAGTCTCTAACGCAGACTGGGCGGTACCGTGATAGACCAATCCTTTGAAAAAGTCTGAGTTAAGGTCACTATCAATGCGTGTTGAGCGCTGTTGGCGTGTAGCTATAGAGTATTGGTTTATCAGTGTCACTTTTGTTCTCCCTGGTAGTACTTCTGCAAAAACATACCAGGATCTACAGCTTGTAAATCATCGTAGTTATGTTGAATTTGTCGTAAGCCTTGAGTATCAGTCCAAGCAATTTTGCCTTCACTTAATACTTCTAGTTCATCGAGCTGTTCAGTTAAGCCATTGGCTGTCAGGCGGAATACTCTACCTGGAGAACCGACCTCATCTAGCAACGTATCAAATGATAACGTATTGTTATTGTTTATTTTTTCTCCATTTCTATCGAGCTGCAATCTCGCCATATAGTCAATAACCGCATAAGCAAACACTTCTACAGGTAAGGACTTTTGCGTTTTCAATTCAGAACGATAATCTTTTGCAGAGTCATGATAAATGAGCCCCAACTCAGTAAACGGAGAGGTAAAAGTATCTTCGTTTACTTTCGATGCTGATGCTGATGCTGTCTTCACTGCATACATTTGAAATAGACAGTCAATGTCTTTTTTTAGTGTTGCTTCCGTGAGCTCTTTTTCATGATTAGCTAAAGACATCATAATCTGTTTTGAGAGCTTAACTTTATCGATGCGTACACCGTTAAAGTAGTTAAAGAACCAACGAGCAGTGTTGAGTTCAGCATTTTGAGAATTAATCGATTGAGTCAGCCAGTGAAGTAGCCAAACCGTACCAACTTTATCCAAATACTCATCGTAAGCATCATCGCCAACGAATAGCTTTTTAGCTAAATCCGTCAGTTCGTATTGCTGAGTTTTTTTATCAGTACAGGTAACCAGATTGAGCGTTCTGATCCAGTGCCTTACCGACAGCACCATATTTTTACCCATCCCCATAGAGATCATCTGATCTTCGATGTTTTCTTTGCTTGATAGGGAATGACCTTTGATAACTTCTTGAATTATTTTGTAAATCCAACCGTATCGAATAGGGAAAGTTTGATGCCCTGAAAATTTCAGGTTACTCGACTCAATGCTCAATGTGCTTACCTTGTTTGCTGAATTGGAGATTTTATCCAAACACACATTCTACGCATTATTGCAAGAAGGTCTAGTTAAACACTAATCTTGAGTAGATTTAGTTAATAGAGTAGCATCATGCTAGTATGGTTATTTTTGTTAATAAACAATTAGTTATTGGGTTATGAGTGGTTAGTTGTGCATCTTGTGGTATAAGCAATTGTTATCATCGTTGAAAAGGGATGATAGTATAGCCTATGTACACTCTATAAAATAGCTAGCAACCGTCGATAGATGCTATATAGCGAGTTTTCTAAAGTGTAGAAAATTCAACTGTATGACTTTTAGCATGTTTTAGTTAAACCCGAGTGAGTTGAAATGTGCTTTTTATCAGTAGTATGACTTAACGGTTACTTTTTAATAGGTGGGATTCATGGCGTGGAACAACAATCAATGGGTAAAGTTTCTTGAAGGATATTGCAAAGGGAAGAATCAGATACAGGATGAGTATGTAAGAAAGGTTGCGTATAGATTAGGTACAGCACCATTAGATATAAAGTTTCCATGGCAGCTAGAAATATTATCTAAGTTTGAATCAAAAGAAAATCATAAGTTAATCATATTGACTGGAACCGCCGGTGATGGAAAAACAAAGCTTTGTAGGGATATCGTTGAAGCTTTAGATGGTGATGAGTTTGATGAAAGTGCATGGAATGAGAACAGTTACTTTAGTACTGAAGAGCGCACTGTTGTAAAGGATTTTTCTGAACTTAAAAACGAAAAAACTCGCGTGATCCAAGAATTAATTACTATTCTTGATAGTCAGGTCGTACCTAAGCCTATTCTAATAGCCGTTAATGACGGTATCCTTGTCGAAGAAATTGAAAATTTTATTAATTCTACGTTAGTTGATGCCGAGAAGGTAAGTGCTAGGAAGTTAAAAGAAATTATTGAGGATAAAATTAACTTAGGTTTTAGCCAGTGTGAAGGGCAGGAAGTTATTAATCTTATAAATCTTTCTAAACTAAATGCAAAGGATAATATCTCACTAATTTTCAATGCTATACTAAATAATCCTGGATGGGAACAATGTGACGGTTGCGAAGGGAAGACAGAAAAAAAATGCGCTATATTTAATAAGTTTCAACTGCTCAAAAATACCCCCCATATCACTGAAAATTTAAGCCACATCATTCTTCTTCTCCAGTTAAACAATGAACATTTTACTATTCGTGAACTACTAAACCTTGCTACTAATACACTATTAGCTTCGATTCCAAAGCCAAAGGCATTGCGTATTACAGAAAGTGAGTTATCAGCTAGTACTTTAAACTGCAGTGTCATGTCTAAGATTGGTCATCCTGAAGAATTCAACTCTGAATCAACTATTGAGGTAGGTTTCTGGGGGATGAACTTAGGTGCACATAAAATGCATTATAATCGTCCATTTTCTGAGCTGAATAAACTTGGTTTTGGAGAGCTATCTACAAACTATTGGGATACTCTGCTAAAAAATAAAGATAAGAGAAACTTTTCAATTCCTCTTGATAGTAATCATAGCCTTTTTGAAGGTAAACAGATTTCCGGTACTGATAGTAATAATGAACTCTGGGATGCGATTATTCGTCGTTCAAGAATTCAGTTATATTGTTATCAGAATAATGATAGTAATGCATATCATCTTCAGCGTTACTCTAATTTTCGTTCCTATCTAGAATCAGTATATAACGCTTTAAATAGTGATTCTAAAGCGGATGATGTAAAAACTATATCTATGATAATTTTGTCATTGAATCGGGCTTTTCATGGTAGATATATTTCTGAATTTTCTGGTCAAGATCGTCTTTTTGTCCCAGAAAAAGGGCAAGGTTCAATTACACCTATATCAATATTTCATGGTGAGGATATTCGGGAGCGAGATATCTTTATTGAAAAGATAGAAAACGATATGTCTTTATCAGGAGCTCGTGTTGAACCCGTACTTATTCTATATATAGATCATGATAAAAAAGTTAAGGTATCCCTGACTGTTGAGCTATTTGAATACCTCTCCCAAGTATCTAGAGGTGCTCCACCAAACACCACAGATCCGAGGTTATATAAGAAACTTCTTATTCTGCGTTCAAAAATATCCACTTTAATTCGAGAGAATAGAAGAACGGAAATGTATTCAATACATAATGGTGATTTTAAACAGGTAATACTCGAGGTCTAAAATGGATAGTATTAATTCGAATTTTACTAATCTTAAACAAAAATATGATATAAAAAGAATACCTTATGTAGAGCACATTTGGGGCCATAGGTTCAGATTAGAACAAACTCCGATGTTATTACTTTTTGAATTGTTGTGTGTGATAGAGAATCAATATCAAGCGAAGAAACAAAATTTAATTGATGATATTTTTTCACCTCTGAATGATAAGTTATATTTTAAGCATAGAAGAAATTTTAAGTTAAGAGTACTTCTCTATCAAAATGAAATTCTTGAAAATATTTATCGTTCCAAAGTTTCTGATTCAGAAAAATGGGATAGACAATTTGAGTTTTTAACAAATCGTAATGAAGATAATTTTGTTTTTACAAATAAAGATATAGAGCATATTAGAAGTAATTATAAAACGTTTGATAGTTTTTATTATTCTTTAAAAATCCTGAGATCTTTAACTTTCGATGCTTTAGCAAAGAAACGTTGGACTTCAAAATTTATATATCCTATTAGTAGTGAGTATATTTGGTGTGATGTTAACTATCAAGATTGCTCGGAAGACCGACGTTTTTTTGCAAGAGGTGGAGAAATTGTCTACTTGATGTTGTGTAGAAGTTCAGAAGAGAATAGACAAGAGTTAGAAAACCTATTTACTGATTGGATGGAAACGAGTGGTGATTCTTATTCAAATTTAGCTAATTCGTTAGTTATACCAGAGGAAAGGATTCCTCTTGCAGAAGAAAAAAGAAGAAATTTAGCACATTTACCTCAGTATAGTATGCCTTGTTTTGATGTTTTTTCTGAGGATGTAATAAAAACACTAAATCTGAAACTTGAGCATTTAGATAAAGTAAAAATTCTTTCCGATATGATAGGGTATCATATCGGTAATTATATTTATTGTGTTGGAGAACAATACTCTAACTCTGAATTTGATGCTAATCATAAGTTACCAACATATATTGCAGAGGTTCTGACTAAGAATACTAACAGTATTCGTAAGTCATCTATTCAGAGTATATCAGCTCAAAGAAATAAAATTAAAAGGACTTTGTTAAATAAAATACCTAAAATATATAATTGGTATGATGAAGCTGAAGAAAGCAAAGAACGAGATGAAATATTAAAAATCTCAACAGATGAAGCAATAGATTATCTAAATCAGAATGTTGTTGGTTATCCTCATGTTTGTTTTAGACATATAGGATTTGTTTCTAAAAAAAACACACGAAGTTTTAGGTATGTTATTTCTGAAGATTTCTTGCATTCTCTGGTAATCACTATGTTGGGAGATGAAAAGAGAATGGAATTTAGGAAATTTATGAAATCTCTTTCTGAAAGGTATAACATTTTTATAGACCAAGCACCTCATCAGGATTCAGAAATTCTTCAAAGTGATCTAAATAGAAACGCAAAAAATTTGTCTGTCCTCCTGTATCAAATGGGAATGCTAAGACATCTCTCTGATGCTTGTAGTTATGTTGTTAATCCATACTTGGAGGATACTCTGTGAAGTCTTTGGCTCAATATTACTTTAAACTTATCGAAGCTGATTTTAATGATTGGTGTAATAACAGTGGTGATGGAGTCCCTGGTCGATTAATACTCCGAGAATTCGATCCTCAGATTATTGAAGCATTACTTGACGTTATTAATAACTCATCATTACCTATATCCTCTGTAGGAAGCAGTACTGGTTTTATAATCGCAGTTGAAGATCATGAACATTATCAAAACTTGCAAGTAGATAAGTACTCATTTGCTGACCTTACTCGAGAAAGAAACAGAATTGGTGATTTTTACTGTTTAATGTTTATAGCAGAAACCAAGCCAACACATGATCAAGTAACGAGAGTTGACCAGAGCGCAGTCTTTGAAGCAGGCGAAACACTTAAGTGGGTAGACATTGCCAAACATTTACATCCTAGCCCTTCTGGATTTTTAAACGAATATGTCATTGAATTATCTCGTTTTGTCAGTGAGCTAACAAACTCTAAGTGGCAGTCTCGACCTTTTATTAAAATTGATAAGATCGATAAATTTATAGAACACGTCATTTCTGACACTGTTCGTGATGGTTTATTCTGGGATGCAGTTGGTCGAAACTGTATCTACCTAGGGGGGATTAATCGGTTAGATGAGTTCCGTGCTTTGCAAAGCGCTGGCAAGAATTTTCGTAATATATTTAGAAAGTTAGTGTCTAATACCCTTTTGGTCGACCTAAATTTTTGGGGTGCTGTTGTTAAGTTTAAAGAAATCGATAAAGCCGATATTGATGAGAACTTAAATATAATTCGCCAAAATGAACCTGAGTACTCTGAGTTCTGTAACCGAATTGGAGAATATTTTACTTCATATTTTCAAAGTTCGGACGATGTTAAAGTATTAAAAAGAAGTATTCAGCAGGTTTACGATTCACATTATCCTTTTAGTTCTGTTTTGCAACAAAAGAAAGCTACCACGAAATTTAATCTTGGAGCAGAGACCCTTCAATTCTTTGCTGATAACGATATTCAAATATCTGAAGAGGAAGGAATACTACTAAATCGCCTCGACAATAAGCTAGATAAACCGGAAAAAAATGAATTAAGGACATTCTATTTTTCTTATGCTAGAGAGCTCGCAGATAACATTAAGTTAGAAAGGGCTTGGTTAAAAGAAGTTAGTAGTAGCAGAGTAACGGAGAGCAGTGACTTGCTGGAAGGATTGTTCTCTGTGCTTTCTAAGTCAGTGTTTATGACTGATATAGGCTCGGATAAAATACGCTTTACTCTTGCTAAGGACCGTTCTAAAAAAACGTTACAAAGAAAAAATAGAGATGCCATTGAATTTTTCTTCAATGAGTATAGAGACCTATCAGATTTTTGGTCTATTTTAGGTGATAATTTCGAAATTGATTATCCACAATCATTTTCAGAATCTGTCTTGCTTGACCCTAAAAACAAAGATCTAAAACGTGGGCGTACTGGCAAAGCAGCTAATGAGCTCTACTTTAGGGTTATACGCTATAGTGATGACCCTCGTTCGCCTTCAGAGTCATGGGACTTAAAATGGTCTTTTAACCCATTTGGATTTGAATCAGCCAAATTTGCAGATTTTCGAAAAATTCTAGATAGAAAAGGCTATTGCCATAAGCATACTCTATCTATTGACCCTCTCTTTATTAAGAATTCTGATTTCAGTGCCAATATTAGCAACTGTCAAACCTTTGTTTCTGTCAGCACTAATATGAGGAGAGGCGAAATTATCAGAAAGGCTGACAAAGAAGAAAAGAATATTAATGAGCTTCTCTCTAAGTTGTTAGAGCATCAACATATAACTCAAGATGCACATGATACGTTTGTAAAAAAATACACTGTTTTTATCGATAAATGGAAAGAGGCTATTCGTTTAACTCTTGATTATCCCTTACATGCTGACCTTGCAGAATTTGAATTATCATTTAATAATCTGCTGGATTTTTTAATCGATCGCACAGATATGGGGGAGAGTTATAGAGAACTCCTATACGAATTTATCACGGCACATACGATATTCGTCGCGGATTATGATGAATATGCCGTTTACCTACCATGGTCTCCTTATAGTCTTCTAATGACTGCTAAGAAGCATAAAATTTATAGGGATATTGCTCAATCATATAGAGAAGATAAGCTTCTTGTAGGTAATAAAGATGAAGGTGTTTTATCTAAGTTAATTTCTGAGTTAAATGAATCTTATGGAAAAAATTTGTTTCTTAGAAAAAGTGTAAGTTCTGAGAGCCTGGATTTAGTATGCACTCAGTCGCGGTTTGGTTATTTTGAGTATACTTCCCTTTCAAACTCTCAAAATGCTTTAAATGAAAAGGAAGTTCGTTCAGTTGTTCGAGCGACAGTAAGTAAATTTTTAGAGACATTTCCTAATGAACGTCATCATTTACAAGTTATGTGTAGCGGACTGAGCTCATATGAACATGTAACGACGGTTTATGATGAACTACTTCAGTTGTCAGAAGATCAAGAAGACCCAATATCTCTTTCCATTATTTTCACATGTAATGAACGTAACTTGTTAGATTCTATCTACCAAAGAATATGTGAGAGTTTTGATGCAAGTATTATTGATAGCAATATTAAAATTCGAGTTGTGAGTAGTTTGGATGAGATACAAGAAAACGATATCGATCTTCTATTAAGTTTCGACCCACTTTATACGACTAACGTGCTCTCTTTAAATGCACCCAATTATTTTGTTTCCTCAGATGATAGCGCTTTTTGGGAGTATTGCGCCTCACGAAAAATACCGTCTAACCCAATAACTAGGAAATCGTCTTTTTCTCTTAATAATCATATATTAGACGCTACTTCGTCTTCTTTTCATAAAGCTTTTATGAGTTCAACAGGTAAGGATTCAAATAAATCATTTTGTAGGGAAGTTGCCCAGACAAAACTTCAAAGTGAAATAACTAAAGGCTTATCTAAAACTAACTGGTTAGTGATATATGATTATCTGTTGTCTAAAGATAGCCTTAACCTCAGTGAAACAGATAGCTCTGGTCGACGTCGGATCTTGCGTTATGTTCAAGGCGAAGGTTTAAAACGTTCGCTCGCAATTATTACGGATAAAGAGACTCATTATATTACTGCCAATCTTGATAGTAGTATCCGTAATTGGCGCATAGTTCATCCAGACGACATTCCTTCAGTTGTAGATAAGGTATTTACACTTTCTAACTCGTTTAGTAGTGATGTACTTCTCCGGTCTGTGGGTAATGGTAATTTTTCACATGATTTGATCGGTACTGCAGGATCTACGGTATTAATTCAAAATCTGCTTAAGCATCAGGATAAAATAGCTGAAGTATTCTGGGTGCACCTTGATGATTACATTGGTTGGTTTAAGTCTTCAATTGAGGATGATGCTTTAAAATCTATAGGCCGGACCCAAAACTATATTTCTGATTTGATGGGGATGTTCTTAAGCAAGAGTGATGATGGAGATATATCTATCAACATTATCATTTGTGAATCAAAACTTATGAATGGTTCGCAAGATCAAACTGTTAAGTCATGCAAGCAACTTAAGTCAACCTGCGAGTTAGTTAAGTCTATGCTTGAAACGTCTCAAGCTTTAGATTTTCGTTATTGGTTAAACAAATTTTTAGAGTTTGCCGTTGGAAACTTTAAGTTTTCACCAAATGCTTTTGATTTTGATGATTTACTAAATCTCGATAAGGAAAATATCCGTATAAATTTATATGGTTTATCAGTTCTATTTCACTATGGTAATGATTCAATACAATCAGATTTCTACAATATCTATGACTCTAACTATTTAAATCAGATTTCTCTTAGTTTCCAGGATACAAAGAAAGTGTTTAAACACATGCTGGATGTTTCTCCTGATATTGTTTTAGGTACAGATGTGAAACTTACCCCGCTGGAATTAAATCAGGTTCCACGGGAATCTATAGAGAATAAAAAAGCCGCTCCGGTAGAAATTCCACCCCTAGCTATAGAAGAGCTAGATCAACCGAAGGGCAAGGTGAGCTTGGTCGGAGAAACTCCTGAAGACGATGAATATCAGGGCGATAGTTCCATAGGCCAATTGGATAACCCTGGAAGTAATCCATTGGAATTTTCAGCGGCAACGCAACCCGTTGAAGGTAAGTCTGTTATAGACCTCGTAGATAAGTGTTTGGCTTACTTAGATAAGAATGTAGATATTCAGGAAGAAGACCCTATAGATATTGAAGGCGTGAGGTCTGGTGTTCGACGTATTCTTAGCCATTCAAACTTACCTTCCAATTTTTCTGACACTATCATTACTCCAAATTCAATAGTGATTAAATTAGTTGGCGATGTAAATCTTAATGCGAACAAGATAATTGGTATGAAAGGAACGTTTCTATCTGTGGTAGGACTGTCTTTACGACAGGTTTATCCCGAGCCAGGTGTAATGGTTTTGGTGTTTGATCGCGATCATCGTCAGAGTGTTCACTTTTCAGAGCTAATAAAGAGAACACTTTCAGAAAGAAATAAGACTCTTAGTAAAGGGTTCAACAATAAAATACTGCTTGGTCAAAATGAATTTGGAGAAAATTGCTGTTTCTTTAAACTAGATGGGGCTAGTCCTCATGCACTTATTGGTGGGCAAACTAAATCTGGTAAGTCGATATTGATGAATAATATGATTATTGACTTGCTAATGACGAATACTCCAGAAAGCTTACGATTGAGGCTATTTGACCCTAAACAAGTGGAGTTTGCTGCTTACTCTAAGTCCCAGCATCTAGCACATCCAGTTGTTTTAGATAAAGAAGAGGCTGTGGTTCGGCTTAATGAGCTCGAAAATTTGATGAATGAACGTTATGTCAAGCTTAGAGACCTGGGCTTGAAGGATATCGAAGCTTATAATTTACGTTACCCAGACGCTCGTATGTCTCGAGAGGTGGTGTTTTTTGATGAATTAGCTGACTGGATTCTTGATAATGAATTCAAACAAGATGCTAAAGATATCATTGTACGTCTGTCTTCTAAGGGGCGAGCCGCTGGTGTTCATTTAGTTCTTGCGACGCAGCGACCAAGTAATGATGTGGTTTTTCCTTTATTGAGGGCAAACCTTGATACAAAAGTGGCACTAAAAGTTGACCGCGATTTAAACTCTGAGATTATTCTTGGTGAATCTGGAGCAGAAAATTTACTTGGATATGGCCATGGTATAGTTAAAACTGAAGGTCAGACTATGAATATTCAAGTTGGTTTTACAGAGCCTGTCATATTTGATGAATTAGTAAATCTTGTTATTGGATATTGGCAGGATGAAGGTAAGTTAAGCGAGTTTTATAAAGCCAGTAATGATTAAATACTATGATTACGCGGCATCTACACCGGTTGTAGATGCTGTTTTAGATGCAATGCGGCCATGGCAAAGTGAAAGTTTTGCCAACCCTTCAGCGGCACATGCTGAGGCAGAAAAGGCTACTAAAGCAATTCAACAAGCAAGAGACGCCATTGCGGACAAGATCGGAGCGATGCCTAGTGAAATTATTTTTACTAGCGGTGCAAGTGAGTCGAATAACTTGGCGATTAAAGGCGTGGCTTTTAAGCACTTGGAAGATAAAGGTCACATCATCACCTCTTCTATTGAGCATAAATGTATCTTAAACACCTGCGGTTTTTTGGAAGATATCGGTTTCGAAGTCACTTATCTAGGGCCTGATCGTGACGGCATCATTTCTGCCGAGTCTGTTGCGAATGCAATTCAACCTAACACACTATTAATCTCTATCCATCATGTGAATAACGAGTTGGGTTGTGTGCAACCTATCGCCGACATAGGCGATGTTGCGTTTGATAACAACATTCCTTTCCATACCGACGCGGCACAAAGCTTCTGTAAATTGGATATCGATGTTGATGATATGAATATCGATATGTTGTCGCTATCTGGCCACAAAATCTATGGTCCTAAAGGTATTGGTGCTTTGTACGTTCGTGATGCTCGAGATGCTGATTTGGTTCCGTTGATCCATGGTGGTGGTCAGGAATTAGGAATACGCGGTGGTACTTCTCCTACTCCTTTAATTGTTGGTTTAGGAGCGGCTGTAGAGCATTTCCCTACAGAAATAAGCGCGCAGCAAGATGAATTTGAGAAAATCATTAGCAGCTATCAATACTCACGTAATGGCGGGAATAACCTTGTAACAACGACATGGAATATTACATTTAGAGATGACGATGAAGTAAAACGCTTTCTTAAGGAGCAGTCGTGGTTAATTTCACAGGGCTCGGCTTGTAATGCACTCTCAAATGTTGCATCGCATGTACTCTTAGCAATTGGTATGAGTGAAGAGTCGGCTCGTAGAACATATCGTATAAGTCTTCCACCATATCATGTCAAAGGTTAGCTAATCGGTATGAGGAGACCCTTTTACCCGCAACAGTAAGCTGTTCTTTAAACTGTTGTCTATGAATTATTACTTCTTCGTCGCTACTTACACCTAAAAGCTTTGATAGCCTTCTGTCAAAGCTTTTTTGTTTTTCGTAGTTTTTATCCGCAGTTGTAAGGAGCAGATGCTTGTTCAACAAGGGCGGCCTACGTTCTTCATCAACATAATCAAAGAAATCGATATCCTGCTCGGCCATTTTGATTTTTATGCGTTCAACTAAGAATGGGACTGATTTCTCGAAGTCATCATAAGCCGTTAAGGTGAGCTTCCCTGAAGTAATATGGATTTTGATAAGGTCAATTTCTTCATCAAGCTCTCCATACATTTGCAAGCCTGCGGTAACGTATACGCGAAGAAGTAACGGCAAATCGTCTATATAATCGCGATGAAAGATGAGCGAATGCCCTTCATTCATCAAACTAGCGGATAGCTGTGTATGCGCTTTTGCACATTGCTCATTTATCAGTTCGGTATCAGCGATGGAGAATAAAAGTTCTGTCGCGAGATTTATAGCGGTTTTGTAATCGTCGAATAGCGCTTTTATATCTCTCTTGAGGGATTCTGGCTGTTGTGTGTATGGCTTTCTTTTCTCAAAGAGCCCAACAGCAAAGTAAAGCAATAGGTCTTCTTTACGGCTCTTCTCAGCTTGCTCAAATTCTTTGGTATCAAACATCTCTTGCAGCAAACTGAATACTTTTTTGTGTGAGCCAATCAGTTCTCGGGCTTCGTCAGATTGCTCAAATTCATCATTGGCCGGTATACGACCTAGTTCCAAACATGTATTCCAGAAGGCGTTGAATAGTTCCTGATTTTGGGTAATCAACAGCTTGGCTTTGTCTTTAGATTCTACAGGCTCTGGAGAGGTAAGTTGTTGCCATTTATGATGGCGTTTGTACTTACTTTGCAGATATTGTTGTTCTTCTAGTTTGTCTTTGAAAACGTAAAAAATGCCGGGAGCAACGGTGATGGCATCTTCTTGCAAACTTCTTTCTATATAGGCTTTGATTTCAGACTGTGCGTAGTATTTTTGAAAGGTGTTGCGAGAGGTAATTACGCCGTCCTTATAGGGCTTAAATTGTGCGATATAGCTTTCATTTGCAAGCATTACTGACACAACCAGAAACTTCTCGGAAAGGTCCCACGCGCCAAGCAGTGCTTCTAATCGTTCGTCCTGATCTTCAATGACATTCAGTACAAAGCCTAAGTTGACTATGTCAGATGATACTCTGTCGTTGTCTGGCTGAAAATTAGGGTCCCAACCTAAAGCATCTAGGCCATGTGCTTCTAGCTCTCGTAAGTCATCGCCTCGGCCACAACCATAATCAAAAATGGAGTGGGAACCTTCTAGATAGCCATGTTTTACTAGTGTTTTCATCGGAGCAGAAAGCTCGTGCCTCACCAAGGCGGTTTTGTGTCGATCGATACCAGAATCTTCTAGCTGAATTACAGCAGAACTTCGAAACAACCGTCCGTCGACAAGCTCATAGCCATGACGCGTAATTAGGTTCTCCCATGAACGTTTAAAACCAATAAGGCGGCTGTTTTCATATAAGCCAGCGTTTTCGCCTTCTTGCGTGAGAGATTGGAAGTGCTCGTAATGTTCGCTCTCCGGCAAAATCATCGTTTCTTTGCGGTGCAAAATGGGCGGATTATCAGAATCCTCGTAACTTGTGATTTTGTGGCTCAGTTTTGAGAGGTCAACGTTCAAGCTTTGTTGAAGAGCAGGGTAGGAGTGAGTGTAGAAATCAGGGTAATGCAGTAATGATAAACGGAATTCTTTTCTAAACAGTTTCACTAGGTTCCAATTGTCTTCTTCTAAGCTTACAGCCTTTGCGACTGCGGGAATGAACCGTGCCATTACATTAGGCAAAGCAGAGAACGCGTCTCTATGAAGGTAAACTGCATCCGGTAGTTGTTTTCCTACTTTTATGTCCGACACAAGTTTTGCAAATAATTCTTCATTCATCCCTTACCCTCAATGTGCTCCCTATTATGTTTTTAAGCATTATAAGTCATTAAATAAATCTCGTGTGGCGGTTCCTTTTGCACTTTTTGTATTAACACGAAGCCCATCACTGCGAGTTTTACGGAGCAGTGCGTAATGCGAGTTATCAGGGCCAATACTGATGTGAATCGGCCTGTCTTTGCCATAAAAGTAGAGGCGATCGAACTCTAGGTGCTCACAGATATAGTGTGCTACTTCATCCATTCTCTCTTCAAAACCTTCGACATAAAAGTCACACGCAGCGCCATTACGTTTGCAAATTCGGTTTCCCTTACTGTTTAGCTCCATTGAAGCATGTTGATCGATGTCCGGGGCCATATCTCCAGGGCTGTTTTTAAGGATATAGCGAAGTAGAGGATGACCTGTGAAACCGTATGTAATTTGCACGGAGCCGAACCTTTCCTCAAGGGGAGTTAATATACTTTTTGTTAAGTATTGAAGCTGCTTAGTAGATTTTGAGTTTGCTAGGTTCTCACCTGAGAAATTTGGGTGACGATCTATATGCCAATTAAGTAATGATATTTCCAATTGATTTTCCATAGGGCGTATAAATCCAGGTCGCATATAAATTTAGGAGAGTAATAATGTCTCTGTTCACAAAAGTATCATCCTAGAGGCAACTCACTTTTGGACAAAAGCATTCCGCGTCCACATTCTGCTATCTTGAATCGCCTTATTTTTGAACAGCAATGAACAATTCAAGATAGAGTCAGCGCTCAGTCGAATGCTTTTCTTACTGACCTTCAAGATACTGTTTAAAAAATGCAGTTAACGGATGGTAACCAGCTGACACGTCAATAATATAAGCGATGGCAATATGCTCATTAGTTTTAATCCCAGTAGAGAACCCTTTGCTCTTAAAATCTCGATAGTTTGAGCTTGATATATAACGAGAATCTCTACCAACCTTAATGGCCACATTATCTAATTGCTGTACTCGGCTATCCATCTGGCTTTTATATTTTGGATGTAGACAGATGGTTAGTTTGGCGTCTTTGAGTCCGGTCACCCTACTGATGTACGCTATAACAGAGCCACCTGACGTTACGGCAAGCTCTTTCGACTGCCGTGACTTGATAGGGCTAGTGGTTAAACCTAGCTCAGACAATGACGCCCTCAATTGCTTTTCTACATCGTCGCGCATAAATCTATCATTTGGAGAACGTAGATCGCTCATTTGTTTAGCGCAGGTTGAAGTGCTCATGGTCTTTATACCTTCTGTAGGAATTAAATTAATTTGTTTGTACGGTTCTTCTTGGCTAAGTTTGGAAATCGAGTTACCTGTACATTCAAAGCGAGGTACTTTAACTCCAAGATCTGTTAGTTGCTGGAATAATGCCGCTTTCATCTCATCCAATGTATTGCTATTGCTATTGCTATTGCTATTGCTATTGGTTTGGTTAGACAGGTTTTGTTTGTCTTTTTTCCCCATGTAATACGCGATCCTCTCAGCGTTAGCGCCTGACGGATGGGGGATGCCAGTTAAGATCTGCTCGTGTCCAATGTGTCCCTGTTCGGCTAGATAACAAAGGAGCTCTGCCGTTCCTTTGCCAAGCGGAATATACAAGACATCAGAGGTGTAGTTGTAGTGGCATAGTGAATTTGGCCACCTGATTAGAGGTGTTAAGATACACTTCATAGAATGACAGGTGAAACTATGACTAAGCGAACCAGACGTACTTTCAGTGCGGAATTTAGACTCGAAGCAGCGCAACTTGTTCTCGACCAAAACTACACCGTTGTTGAAGCCGCA
>NZ_JAPEID010000053.1:0-27226 GCF_028823755.1 Vibrio sp. VP6 | reverse complement strand
AGGTCAGCAGAGCCGCCCATGAATTCAGGTAGTAGAGCACCAAATGCCTCTAGAGCGTTTTGAGATGCTTTACGTGACGCAATGTTTGCTGGGTTTGCTTGAAGATCTGCAATGATTTGGCTTGCTTTCTCTTCCCACTCTGCTGGAAGTTCACCGTTTACGCGGCGTTTAAATTCAGCTGCCAGCTCAGGGTGCGCTGCTTCATAAGCTGCAAATTTCTCGTTCCACGCTGCTTCCTTAGCTGCGCCTGTTTCTTTCGCTGACCATTCTGCGTAGACTTCCTGCGGAATTTCAAAAGGACCGTGCTCCCAACCTAGTTCTTTACGTGTCGCTGCAATTTCTTCAGCGCCTAGTGGTGCACCGTGACAGTCGTGTGAACCTGATTTGTTTGGTGAACCAAAACCGATGATAGTCTTAGTACAGATTAGAGTAGGGCGAGGATCCGCTTTTGCAGCTTCAATCGCTGCGTTGATTGCGTCAGCATCGTGACCGTCTACTGCTGGAATTACGTGCCAGCCATAAGCTTCGAAACGCTTAGGTGTATCGTCAGAGAACCAACCTTCAACGTGACCGTCGATAGAGATGCCGTTGTCATCCCAGAATGCGATCAGTTTGCCTAGGCCTAGCGTACCAGCAAGAGAACATGCCTCGTGCGAGATACCTTCCATTAGACAGCCGTCGCCCATGAACACGTAAGTGAAGTGGTCAACGATGTCGTGGCCTTCTTTATTGAATTGCGCTGCTAGCGCTTTCTCAGCCATTGCCATACCAACAGCGTTGGTGATGCCTTGACCTAGAGGGCCCGTTGTTGTCTCGATACCAGGAGCGTAGCCGTACTCTGGGTGACCTGGAGTCTTAGAGTGAAGCTGACGGAAGTTTTTCAGATCATCGATAGATAGCTCGTAACCGCTCAAGTGCAGTAGTGAGTAAATTAGCATTGAGCCGTGGCCGTTAGACAGTACGAAACGGTCGCGGTCTGCCCATTCAGGGTTTGATGGGTTGTGGTTTAGGTGAGAACGCCAAAGAACTTCAGCGATATCAGCCATACCCATAGGTGCGCCTGGGTGGCCAGAGTTAGCTTGTTGAACACCGTCCATGCTTAGCGCACGGATTGCATTTGCTAGGTATTTACGATCCATAGTGATTACTTCTCGATAAGTGTTTAAATAGAGGGAACTCGTATAAACAAGTTCAAATAGAAAATCTTGAATGAGCGCTGATGCTAAAAGCGAGTAGACGGGCTACTCGCTCTTGGTAAGCAATTAAAGCTTAGCTTCGATCATCGCTTCTAGTTTGCCTTGGTCAACTGCGAAGTTGCGGATGCCTTCTGCCAGTTTCTCAACAGCCATTGGGTCTTGGTTGTGTTCCCATAGGAACTCAGCGTGAGTCATTGGTGCTGGACGCTCAGCTGCGCCTTTAGAATCAACTAGCTTCTCAACCACTTCACCTTCTGCAGCTTCTAGTTCTGCAAGTAGAGCAGGAGCGATAGTTAGACGGTCACAACCAGCAAGTTCTAGGATCTCACCGATGTTGCGGAAGCTTGCGCCCATAACAACCGTTTTGTAGCCGTACTCTTTGTAGTAGTTGTAGATCTTAGTAACAGACAGTACGCCTGGATCTTCTGATGCTTCAAAGTCGCGGCCTTCTTTCGCTTTGTACCAGTCCATAATACGGCCAACGAATGGAGAGATTAGGAATACGCCCGCTTCTGCACAAGCACGCGCTTGAGCGAATGAGAATAGAAGAGTCAGGTTACAGTTGATGCCTTCTTTCTCTAGGATTTCAGCTGCGCGGATACCTTCCCAAGTAGACGCCAGTTTGATAAGGATGCGGTCGTTAGTGATGCCAGCATCGTTGTACATTTTCACTAGTTGGCGTGCTTTCGCTACGCTGCCTTCCATATCGTAAGATAGGCGAGCATCAACTTCTGTAGAGATACGACCTGGGATAGTTTTTAGGATTTCTTTACCGATGTTTACTGCAAGCATGTCACAAGTGTCTTGAACTTGTTGAGCTTTATCGTTGCTCTGTGCTTTAGCGTATTCGATTGAAGCATCGATTAGAGGTGCGTACTCTGCGATTTGAGCTGCTTTTAGGATAAGAGAAGGGTTAGTTGTTGCGTCTTCTGGCTGGTACTTTTTGATTGCATCAATTTCACCAGTGTCTGCTACTACAGTCGTTAGTTTACGAAGTTGCTCTAACTTGTTGCTCATAATCGATCATCCTATATAAATGGGCTTAAGCGTGGTTTTTGTTGCCACAGCTTGTGCATTTGCAAGCGAGTTAGCTAATCGTCTCATCGCGTTTAATGAGACATCTGCTCAGCCAACTACGGAAAATTTCGTTACCGAACAAATGCTATGAACATTTGTTCGATAGCTGAGTAAATGATGTGTTCATATTTATCCTATCTATGCCGAAAGTCAATCGGTGAAATCGACTTATAGTGAACTTCATCAACGTTTTTTTACTGTGTGTTTAGCGGTTAACCCAAATAAACGTTTGCCCTTATTGCTCAATGCTTGAGCGTTGTTAGAAATAGCAAAAAACCGTACTGAGAAAATGTTATTGCAGTGAGCAAATGTTGCGTTTAAATTGATGGAGAACATATGCTAAGTCAATGAGCAGATGCTCACTTATTGCATACAATGTCGGGCCTCTTAAACGACGAGAGTAAACATGAGCAGTTCTAACCAAGATATTTCCATTGAAAACACGGATTTGTTGACAGAGATCTCCGTTGCCTACTATCAGGACGGTGCGACTCAGGAAGAGATATCGAGAAAATTTGCCATTTCACGCGCGAAGGTAGGGCGAATGCTCAAACAAGCGCGTGATGAAGGCATCGTTGAAATCACCGTTAAATATCACCCGGTATTCAGCGCCAAGATTGAGCAACGTTTGATCGAGCGATTTGGCGTAAAGCGCGCGCTTGTCGCTCTTGACCAGCCGAATGAAGAAGCGCAGCGACTGCAGGTATCGGGATTAGTATCCAATTATCTCACCAGTACGCTTAAAAACGGCATGGTGGTGACCGTTGGACAAGGGCGTAACGTCTCTTCTGTTGCTCATCATATTGGGGTGATCACCCCACGAGACTGCAAATTTGTGTGTGGTATCGGCGGTATTCACCCACGTGGTGGTATGTACAATGCTGACCACATTTGTCGTCAGTTAGCTAAAAAGTACGGCGGAACGTCCGAAACGCTTTACGCGCCGGCTTATGCAGAAAACCGCGAGCAAAAAATGGCGTTCATGCAGAATGCGACCGTCAAACAAACGCTCGATTTGGCACGTAAAGCCGATGTTGCTTTAGTCGGTATTGGTGATATGAGCGAAAACAGCTACATGGTCGATCTAGGGTGGTTTACACCAGATGAAGTGGTTCAATCCCGACTAAAACAAGGCGTAGTAGGGGACTTTGCGGGTTATGACTTCTTTGATATTCACGGTAACGTTGCCAACACCGTAATGAGTGACCGTGTCATTGGCCTTGGAATTGAAGAGTTTCGGCCAATCGCAGAAGTGATTGCTATCGCTGCTGAAAACAGTAAACCGCTTGCATTACTTGGTGCGTTACGTACCGGTGCAATCGACGTGATTGCTACCAGTGTAAGCAACGCTTTGACAGTATTGAACTTGGATGAGCAGATGCACGGTAACGCGGCATCTGAGAGTTAGCACAAATAATATGCAACTTATGTAATCAGGCTGCGAGGATTTATAAATGACTCGCAGCCTGATTTCGTTTTCAAGTTAAAAATATTCTCTAGGAGTAGCTTTAAATTTGTACACCTACTCTGGAGAAAACAATGAAAAAGACACTTCTTGCTGCACTAATTATGGGGATAACTGGTGCGGCGCACGCCGAGCAAAAAGTCGTAGCGGGTTACTTTGCGGATTGGCAGTACGCGAATGCAGAAAACCCATACACGGTGAAAGATATTCCCGCCGATAAACTGACACATGTGATTTACGCGTTTCTCAGTATGTGCGGTCCTCATACCGGTGCCTCTGAAACGGTGCAAAACCTAGTAGCTAAACAATGCGAAGGAAAAGATCCCTATACGGCGATCATTGTCGATACCGAAGCGGCACTGGAAAAGAACTTTGGCGCTGTCTCAGTTAACGTGCCATACAAAGGTCACTTCGCTCAACTTGCCGAAATGAAGAAACAACATCCTGATCTCAAAATTCTTCCTTCTTTTGGTGGTTGGACAATGTCCGAACCGTTCCATGCTATGGCGAAAAACAAACAAGCGATGGATCAATTCTCAAAAAGTGCCGTTGAGTTGATTGCTCAATATGATTTCTTTGATGGCATTGATCTGGATTGGGAATACCCAGGCGGTGGCGGTTTAACAACGTCGCCTTGGAACCCAGATACCAAGCTTTCTGATGAACAAAAAGCGTCTGAGCGTGAGGCGTTTACCTACTTGGTGAAAACCATGCGTGCAGAGTTAGATGAACTCACAAATCAAACCAAACGTGAATACGAGCTTTCTACGGCGGTAGGCGTTGGTCCAAAAGCGGCAGGTATCGATTGGAAAGCAGCAGAACCGTACCTAACCAACATGTTTGCGATGACGTATGACTTTCTTGGTGGGTGGGGGCAACAAACTGGCCATACTACCAACTTGCACGCGACAGAGCGAAGCTGGTGGGGCATGGGCGCAGACGTGTTCATCAACCAGATGATCGAGCTGGGTATTCCAAGTGAAAAACTGGTGATTGGCGCTGCATTTTATGGGCGTGGCTGGCAAGGTACTAAAGACTTTTCGGGTGGCTTACCAACGCAAAATCTCGTATCCGAGCAAGGAGCGCAGTTTGGTACGGGTGAGAACGGCTATTTCATGTTCTGGGATTTAGTGAAGAACTATGGAGCGAAGCAGGGCTACGAGTACAATTATGATGAGCAATCCCAAGCGCCGTACTTGTGGAATCCTGAAAAGAAAGTTTTTATCTCTTACGAAGATCAACGCTCGATCAAAGCCAAAGCAAATTGGGCGAAACAGGCGAACTTAGGTGGCATTTTTACTTGGGAATTGTCGGGTGACCCGAAAGGCGAGCTTGTTGAGGTGATGTACCAAGAAATGCAGAAATAAACGGAAATCGTGGTTTAAAACCGACATCACTAAAGCCATCGTTAATCTATGATGGCTTTTTCTTCTTTATTGTCTTTCACAAAGCTAACAAGTTGGTCAAAAGAGAGTGGCTTGGAGTAGAAATAACCTTGAATCAAATCACAGCCACACGCTTCTAATTGGTCGCGTTGTCGTTGCGTTTCGACCCCTTCGGCTAAGACTTTCATTTCGAAGTTTTTGCCAATAGCGATGATGTTTTTCACCATATTCAGCGCTTTTTTATCGTGCTCAATATTGTCGACAAAGCTCTTGTCAATTTTAACTTCATCAATCGGCAATGTTCTCAACATGCTTAGTGACGAATAGCCCGTTCCGAAATCATCCAATGAAATCTTAAAGCCCAAAGCGTGCAAGCGCTCGCAAGTCGGAGAGAACTTTTCTAGATCTTCGATAAACAAGTTCTCGGTAATTTCTAACGTGATTCTATTGCAATCAAGATGGTATTTGTCCATCGCCGCCATCAAGCGCTCTATAAATTTGGCGTGCAGGAACTGCTTGACGGAAATATTGATCGACATCTGAATTGGAGTGGCAAGGTGGGTTGTCAGTAAGCCCATATCTTCAAGGCTCTTTTCGATGATCAACTCACCCAATCGCACCATCAAACCAGAGCTTTCAGCGACAGGAACAAATTCGTTAGGTGGCACTTTGCCCAGTTCCTCGTCTTCCCAACGAACAAGCGCCTCAACACCATAAATCTCGCTATTAATGTTTAACTGCGGTTGATAAGCCATAAACAGCGTTTGCTTCTCAATCGCAAGCCTCAGACGTTGCTCGACTTTCATCTTGTGCAGATGACTTGCTTGCATCTCCTGATTAAACAGACTGTACGCATTACGCTGTTTCTTCGCTTGATACATGGCGATATCTGCAGAAAGCAGCAGCGCGTCTAAGTTGTCGCCGTGCATTGGGTAGAACGCAATCCCAATGCTGCAACTGAGCAGAAACTGGTTATCGCTAACGTTATATGGTTTGGAAAGCGTTTGAATCAGCTCGCTTGCTAGATCTTTGATGGTATCTTCATCAGTTCGATTAACGATAAAGATGAACTCGTCGCTTGCCTCACGGACGATCAAACGACCTTCGCCCGAAAAGTGGTTAAGGCGAGTCGAGATCTGTTTTAGAACTTCGTCACCAAATTCGTGGCCGTGTGTGTCATTGACCGATTTGAAGTTATCGATATCAATGAACATTAAGGTGAACGGGTTACTGCTGCCACACATCCAACGTTGAATGTTGGAACGTAAATACTCGCGATTAGGTAGGCGAGTTAGATGATCATGACAAGCTTGGTAAAGCAAACGCTCTTTGGTTTCGTGTTCATTGTTAGCGATTGAGCGAAACAGCGCATAAAACGCTGCTTGAACGATCAGAAAGACGATGCAGTAAAACGCAAATTGGCTGTAAAAGCCGCGCTTGATGAAGCCCAAATCGGTCGACGACGCCGCCCATAACCCATAATCAGGAAGGTATTTGAGTGTGATTAATTCATTCAAACGTTGGGTGTCGACGACGACATTGATTGCTCGGGTTAGCTGTTTTACTTGGTCGGTATCCCAGCCGTAGTCTTGCTGGATTTGATCCAATAAGGCTTGTTTATTTAAATCATCGGCGGGCTTTTGATAGTCCTTGATCGTGGTGTCTTCAGATGAGCTAAACGTAAGGTAGCCGTCGTTTCTAATTAGGGACACGCGATTGTGTTCATTAGCATGAATGTCGTTACGAAACACTGACGACGTATTCATGTTAAAGCCAGCCGTCATTACCGCTTGTACTACGCCATTTTTATCTGGAATCGCTTTACGAATGGGAATAACTAACGAGTCTTGCGCTTCCATAAAGTAGGTTCTGCCGATCACCATGCGATCGGAGTTCAACGCTTCAAGGAAGGTCTCTCTGGTCAGCGGATCTTGCTTGAGATTGTGTAGCTTTTCCAAAATCAAGTTCGAGCTAACGGAAATGTAGTCGCCGTTGGGATTGGTCAAGCCAAAACCGATGATCGCCGGATGAATGTTGAGAAGTTTATCTAACATTGGGCGAGTTTGAATGGCCGCGGTACGAGTGAAGCTATTTTGCTCCACCAGTTGATGACCAACGACTTCTAGCAGCGATTCTTGCCCTTTTAAAAGTGACTCAACGGAGGAAGCAAACAGCTCCAATTGTAGGAGCTGTTTGTCTTTGTATTTGTCTAACGTTGCTTGGTAGTGGTAATAGCCGAATAGCGAAAATGTCACGATACTGACGGTGAGCAGCATCATGTAAAGAGTCCAAATGTTCTTCTTTAATCCGACCATATTGTTTTGATAACCCCTAGCTTAACGCGTAATTGGCAGTGAGCAGTCTGCACCCCATTCTGTCCATGAACCGTCATAAACAGATAAGTTGCGTAAGCCAAGTTGATGAGCTGCCAACAATAAAATACAGGCAGTCACACCTGAGCCACAGCTGAAAATGATTGAATTGTCATTATATAGCGACAGTTCGCTAAATGCTTGTTTCAATTCTGAGTTCGGTTTGATGTAACCGTTATCCAGCAGTTCTTGAAAAGGCAGGCACAACGAGTTTGGAATATGGCCACTGCGCAATCCTTCTCTTGGCTCAGGCACTTCACCAAAAAAGCGCGCTCGTGAGCGAGCATCAACAATATGCGCACTGCAATTGTTTGAGTACTCTAATACTGCATTTGCGTCCAAAAATGCATTTTTATTTAATTTTCCCGAAAAATTTCCTAATTGTTCAGGTTTTGCGAGCGAATCTACGACGGGCAATCCCGCTTCTATCCAAGCTGGAAGTCCACCATTAAGTACTTTGACGTTCTCGTGTCCCATCGCTTTGAGCATCCACCATGCGCGTGGTGAAGCAAGCGTACCTGAGTTGTCATAAACGATGATCAAGTCTTCGTTATTTAGCCCAAGCTTTTGTGCGCTTACATTAAATCCTGCTTCGGTTGGCATCATGTGCGGCAAAGAGGTATCAGGCAGACAAAAATCATTGTCGTAATCAAAACGGTAAGTGTTTGGAATCCATTTATCGGTGATTTTTTTGCTTTCCGAAGGAATTTGAAAGCTAATGCTTGCGTCTAAAAGCTTTACATTTTTTTGGTCAAGTAGGGCATGGAGTTCTTTTGCACTGATCAATGCTTGCATTGCTAAATCCTTCTTGTCGTGGGAATGACCACTGTTCTAGTTACAGCTGACGAATGAAAGTGATGGTTCAAAAGTTGAGCTTGTCGCTTGCCTAAATGTGGCTGTCGAACCGATCGCACAATCAGTTGTTATCGGAACGGCGACGCGTTGTTGTTCGATATCAGGTGCGTCTATCGTCAGGTAACGTCGTTGCCCGTCTAAAGACTGAGTCAAAGTGTTGCTGATGACGGTCGCTGATAAGGTTTTTTCGCTGGTGGGTGAGCCCCACAAAAGTAAAAGGAGCAGAGCAATCGAACCGATGAGGACCAAAATGTAAGTTTTGGGGTTATCCAAGTTGAGTTCCACCCGTTTAGGCTAGCGTAAGCCTATTGTTTTACAATAAAAAAATCGCATGTTCAAAGAACGATGCGATTTTTGCTGATATTTAACATCTCTAAGAGGTTTAGGTTTGTTTGCTATTCATGACATTAATGCTTACAGGCGCCAAGATGAATCTTCTGCTGATATCACGTGCTGCACGGGGTCTGAACCGTCATAAAACCAAACTTCGACTAACAGATTTCCTTGGCTATCGGAGACTGGAAAATTCATTTCGGCTTTTCCGTTGATGAGTGCTTCAGAAGCTACTTTGCTTGCGTATTTCGCTTGATAGGTACCTGAAGTCGTCTCTTGATACTCTTTATAGACACTAAGGTGCGCGCGTTGTGAAGAGTAGCCACTAATGTCAACAGATAGAGCACGAGCGACGATCGGATCGTAGTCGTAGCCATCTGGTACGTTCAGCGTTTGCATGCTTGGTTCTTCGACCACGATGGTGGTCTGAGTTGGTGGAGGCGTTGAGCTGTCACCGCTTTTATCACCGCCGCCACCTCCACCGCCGCAGGCTGTTAACGCTAATCCCATGATGATTGTGATTAAATTTTTCATAATGTGCTCTCCTATGGAATGTAGCATTTGTTTGCTTTTGGTGAGGCATGCCAGTTAGCATTTTGACTGCCGGCTGATTCAGCGTAAGTGGCAAATTGTGGATACGCGTCAACCAAGTCTACGTTTTCCAATGGCCACTCCCAGTCCTCAACAATCAGCAGAGCCCAAGGTAGGTTGTTGCTGGTTTTGAAGTACCTACCTTGTACAGGATCACTTGCATCAACCCCGAGTCCGTACAAATTGGCATCATCAAACTGTTCGGTTGGCGCTTGATCCGGTAGGTGTACTTCCCATTTTCGGCCTGGCTGGAAGGTGATACCGTCACCGTGGTACGTATTTGGTGTTGCAAAGATAAATGGGTCGTAAGGCATGGCTTGTAAGCCAGAGCGGTCGGAGCCTTCCTTAAAGTAAACCGTCAACGTAAAAGAGAAAGCAACGTTGTCATCACATCCTGATTGAGTTCGGAAGTAGGTACAATTGCTTTGCGTGTATTGGCTGAGATCATCGCTGATGATGAAAATGGCCTCTTCCGAGAGAGTTTCCAATCCATTGCTTGCTTGTTGAACGCCGTTAAACGACAGGGTAGTTAAGCCATTCTCAATACTTGTTTTTGCTACGCCCGGTAAACGAATAGCAAAGCCATTTTTGTATCCTGCACCGTAAGCGGCGAGGTCACCGGTGATTTGAATGTTCTCGACCACACCTTCCATACGCGTTTCTGTGATTCGGAACTGAATGACGACGTCGTTCATGTCGTAGTCTGCGGTATATGGCCAGTTATCCTCAAACGCTACCGTTGCGTAGCCTTCTGCACTTGGAAAATGCTGAACAGATACGCCATTTTCGGTGATAGTGATTGGATGATCTTCTACTTCGCCGGAGGTTGAGCCTCCATCGTATTTGAGCCCTGTTTGTTGACTAAAGCGGAATCGGCTCCAACTTGGTCCTGCGGTTGCCAATTCAGAGACGATAAATGGAAGTATGTTGTTTCCTGCTGCGAGTAACTGGTCTGTAAATACTTGTTCACCTTCATCTGCAAAATCACCGTCTCGGTTCCAGTCAAACCAAGCGGATAAGTAGCCAGAAGTAGACGCTGTCACATTCACCAGTGAACTCAAACCTGGATCGAGTGCGGCAACAAAGCCAACACCATCTTCGTCTGCGGTACCAACTTTGTTGTCGCCAGAAGGTGCAATTTGTCCGTCAGGATCGCCATCAGGCGCAATGACACCAAGCCATGTCACACCATCGATTTCGTGTCGTGGACCGTTTGAGGAAAGAAGCGTGTGGTAACTATCTGGAGCATCGCCAAAATCGATTGGGTCATCCTCATCAATAACTGGCGCGTTGGCGCAGCGTGCACCGTCATTTTGGCTTGAACTCGGGCCGTTCGAGACAAACTCAACCGCTGGGACAATGCCCGCGTTGATGTTTGAAGCGTTGTCCGCTGACAAATTAATACGGTAGATTTTTCCGTCTTGATTGCGGGAAACGTAGTAATTGCCGTTGACGTCAAAATAGCCCGCACCAAAGGTACCGGTTTCGCCCGTATCTCCAATCATAGTGGCTTGGCCGTTTGCAGTATTGAATTTGTAGAGAATGCCGGAGTTGTTGTCGATTCCGTAAAGCGAACCGTCGCCAGGATGAAAGGCAAAATCTGTCAAGTTGACGTTTGCGGTCGCGGTAATTTGCGTAAGTGTTAGCGTCGCATTTGGATCGGTATCTAACGGTGATAAATCAATGGAAAATAATCCTTTTCCTTTGCGATATAAGTAGTAAACGTGATTATAAACATCGCCAACAAAAAACGTATGGCTAGGCAAACCAGCGACATTCAGTGTTTCTGCTTGAAAGTCTTTCCCTAAACGGACGATTTTCAAGTTGGTGGTATCGTAGCCATAAATGTATCTGTCGGTGAAGTCGAACCCGACGGCATTGATCCCTGATGCCAAACCCACATCATCAGCTAATAAAGTGGTGGAACCTGTAACCAGATTGACGCCATAAACTTGAACGGGGGTCGATTGGAATAAATACGCTTTGCTCGGACAAGTGTCGAAAGGTGCCGCATTCGCATAAGCGCTTACGAACAGTGATCCGAGTATTAGTGATGTCCTTTTCATGATTCGCCCTCTCATTGATTTGTTTTATATGCAATGAAAGGAGCGTGCCAATTCTTAAGTGGCTGTTTTTGAAGGATATTGACAACTAAAAGTTCGAGGTTTTAATTTTGAATCTCAGAATAAGAAAAAAGCCCAACGTTGCGTTGAGCTTTTTGAGAACCGATTGACACGGGAGCGAATGCGTTACTTACCCACAAACAGGGCAGGTGGGTATTTTCATCAAGTTCATTTCTCTCCACGACATGCTGAGTGCATCGAGAATAAGGATTTTCCCTTTCTTTGGCTGCCCGTAATTTGCGATCACCTTGATGGTTTCCATCGCTTGTACAGCGCCCACAATCCCGACCACTGGTGCCATTACACCCGCTTCAACGCAGCTTAGTGCACCGCTACCAAATAGTGCACTCAAGCACTGGTAACAAGGTTGAGTTGGATCGTCGTACGTAAACACGCTCACTTGACCTTCCATACGAATTGCCGCACCAGAGATAAGTGGGGTTTTCGTTGCAAAGCAGAGGCGGTTCAGTTGGTTACGAGTGTCGACGTTATCAGACGCATCAACTACCACAGTGTGTTGTTCAATCAAAGCTTGAAGTTGAGCATCATCGAGACGTTTGGCAACGGTGTTTACCTCGACGTGAGGGTTAAGTTCTCGCAGCGCATCGGCGGCAGAATCCACCTTTTTGCGGCCGATATCTGTGTCGTGGTGTAATACTTGGCGCTGCAAATTAGAGAGCTCTACAATGTCGTCATCGATGAGCGTAATACTGCCGACACCTGCTGTGGCGAGGTATTGGCTAGAAGCACAGCCTAAACCGCCCGCACCTAAAATAAGCACGGAGCTTTGTTTGAGCGCTTCTTGCCCTTCGAAATCGAACTGGCGAAGAATGATCTGGCGGTTATAGCGCAGCATCTCCTGATCGGAAAGAATATCCACGGCACGTTCCTAGTATAACGTTGAGTTAAACAGTTGGATTTGAACTGTTTCGCCAACTTCCACGCGGCCACGCTCTCGTTCCAACACCACAAAGCAGTTTGCCAAACTCATTGAGCGGAAGGCACCAGAACTTTGGTTGCCAGTCGTTTCAACGACAAATTTGCCATCTTCTAGCGTGTAGATGCCACGTTGGTAGTCCGTGCGGCCCGGCGCTTTCTTAAATGCAGTTTTTGTCGTAGCAGGGATAGACTCAGGTGCTTTCCATTCAGTATGGCCAGCTAATTTCGCCAACATTGGTTGAACAAGTACGTACATGGTTAGCACAGCAGATACAGGGTTACCTGGTAGACCACAGAACCAAGCTGTACTTAACTTACCAAATGCGAAAGGTTTACCCGGCTTGATTGCCAGTTTCCAAAAACCGATTTCCCCAAGTTGTTCAAGAATGTCCTTGGTGTAGTCTGCTTCGCCCACACTGACGCCGCCAGAGGTGACAACCACATCCGCGAGCGTTTGTGCTTTTTCAAACGTTGCTTTTAATGTTTCTGGGCAGTCAGGGATAATGCCAAGATCAATCGCTTCACAGCCAAAGTTTTCGATAAGCGGTTTAATGCCGTAACGGTTGCTGTCGTAGATTTGACCAGCTTCGAGTGGCTCACCTAATGGTTTAAGTTCATCACCTGTCGAGAAAAACGCCACCTTCGGTTTACGCACAACAGTGATATGGCTTACGCCAAGAGAAGCAATCATTGGAATATCGCGTGGTGTTAGGCGCGCGCCTTTTGCTAATACGATATCGCCTTGCTTGATGTCGTCACCAGTTGGGCGGATGTTATTTTGAGGCTTCACATCCGTTTGGTTGAACTGGATACCCGCTTCGGTCACGGTCGTGTTTTCTTGCATGATAACGGCATCGCAACCTTCCGGAATTTTCGCGCCAGTCATGATTCGAACACAAGTGCCTGTTGGCCATTCACCTTCAAAAGGTTGGCCCGCAAAGGATTTGCCCACCATCGGCAATACAGTCGACGCTTCTAAATCTTGAATACGGATTGCATAACCGTCCATTGCTGAGTTGTCAAAAGGCGGTACGTGAATTGGCGATAAAACGTCTTCGGCCAGTACAAAACCCAGAGCATCAGCAAGAGGAAGAGAAAGTGTCGTTTGGATAGGTTTGATGCGCGATAACATTTTGTCCATCGCTTCTTCAATTGGCATCAAGCCAGGTGCGTCGCAGCAGCCCATTGAGATAATCCTATGTTCTTTTGTTTTGTGGC
Source organism: Vibrio sp. VP6 (assembly GCF_028823755.1). Lineage (NCBI taxonomy): Bacteria > Pseudomonadati > Pseudomonadota > Gammaproteobacteria > Vibrionales > Vibrionaceae > Vibrio > Vibrio sp. VP6. Next base: position 13,672 of record NZ_JAPEID010000053.1, on the reverse strand, counting down.
AACTCTACCATAAAATCGGACTTGGTAAGAATGTCCACCTATAAAATATGGGTGTAATTATTCAAAAATCCGAGTATCCTTGTCACCCATCCGAAAGGGGTAAACGCCTATCGGAACTAAAGAAAACGGCTCAGTGTATTCTTGTTATGTGCCTTGGCGATATGAACATCTAACTGAGCAACTTAGACGCTAACGGGATGAAAACACTGCAATTGTATTTCGCACCGAGAGTGGTAGTTACAAAAGAGGAAGTGGAATGTCAGGTCTTAGCGAGTCAGCGAAGTTAGTAAAAGAAGCGCTAGAGCAACGCGGTTTAGAAACACCAATGCGTCCTAATGCCGTGAGCCGTGAAGAGAAGAAAGAAAAGATCGAGCACCACATGCGTGAGATCCTAACCCTGCTTCAACTCGACCTTACGGATGACAGCCTAGAAGAGACGCCACATCGCATTGCAAAAATGTACGTGGACGAGATTTTCTCTGGTTTGGATTACTCCAACTTCCCAAAAATCACGGTTATTGAAAACAAGATGAACGTAAGTGAAATGGTTCGCGTGAAAGACATCACCGTAACCAGCACGTGTGAACACCATCTTGTCACGATCGACGGCAAAGCGGCCGTTGCGTATATCCCTCGTGGTAAAATCATTGGTCTCTCTAAGATCAACCGTATTGTCCGTTTTTTCGCGCAGCGTCCTCAAGTTCAAGAGCGTATGACACAGCAAATCCTAGTTGCTTTGCAAATATTGCTTGAGTCTGACGATGTGGCCGTGACTATCGACGCGACGCATTACTGCGTGAAATCACGTGGTGTTATGGATGCAACCAGCGAAACGACAACCACAGCTTTAGGTGGTATTTTTAAGAGCAACCCAGCCACCCGCGCTGAGTTTCTGCATGGTTTACGCTAGTCAAAGCGAAGTATAGATTTGAGAGAGGATGGCAACGTGCCATCCTTTTTTATACCATGAATCATGGGTAGGTGAGTCGCAATAAATAATATTTATGCAATTGTGTGTTGACAGTCACATTCGTTGCTCTTAGTATATGCGCCCAATGAACGGCTACAACGTGTAATCGTTTGTTTTGAAAAGAGATATCTCTCTAAGTTCAGCTGATCTCGGTCAGTTGTCTTTCTTTTTTTCTAATAATAGAAAGACAACAAATTTGAGACTTGGCATGACTACACAAAGCACTATCAGCACCTCTTCCATTTCCGCTCCTGTAACAGAAACCAGTTGGCAAAAGAAAGCCATGCTAAGTGTCGCGTTTTTGATGGCGACGACCTCTGTTGGCCCAGGCTTTTTGACTCAAACTGCTGTTTTCACGAACATCTACAAAGTCGACATGGCGTTTCCAGTATTGGCTTCGATCTTTATCACGTTTGGTATCGTGATGAACTTGTGGCGCATTGTGGGCGTTTCTGGCATGCGAATCCAAGACATTGCGAACAAAGTGGCACCGGGTATGGGTTATGGTGTCGGTATTCTCCTTGCGCTTGGAGCTGTGGCGTTTAACTTTGGCAACGTAAGTGGCGCGGCGTTAGGCATTAATGTGTTAACGGGCGTGGACACGACTTGGGGTGCGCTGTTTACTGGTGTGGTTGGCTGTTTGCTGTTTGTGGTTCATAACGCCTCCAAACGAATGGACCAAATGGCTCGCTACCTTGGCTTGTTCATGATTGTTCTGATTGCATATGTGGCAATGACGAGCTTACCTCCGATGGGAGAGACACTAAGTGCAGCGGTGATGCCTATGGATGTTGGAAGCTTGCTTCTGCCTACATTGACTATCGTTGGCGGCGCAGTTGGCGGTTACTACACGGGTGCACAACGTCTAGTGGACATCGGCTTGAAAGGTAAAGAGAACGTACCTTCCATCACTTCAACGGCGTGGGCTGGTATCTCTATTGCGGTGGTTATTCGCGTACTACTGTTTTTAGCTGTATTTGGTGTTATCGCGACAGGCGCAACGTTGGATTCAGCTAACCCGGCAGCCGACGCTTTCCGTCAAGGTGCTGGCCAGCTTGGTTACTTCATCTTTGGCTTAGTACTGTTTGTCGCTTCCATCACATCTGTGGTGGGCAACTCTTACATGGCTATCTCATTAATTAAGACGCTTTTCCCTGTTGTGGCACGAAACGAAAAAGCGTGGTGTGTCGGCTTCATTATCCTAACCTCGCTAGGCACGGTTACCATGGACATGCCAATTCTTTTACTTATGCTCGCGGGTTTAGTGAACAGTATTATCCTTCCTATCGTTTTGGGTACCGTCTTAGTTGCGACAAAACGCAAAGATATCGTCGGTGACTACCAACACCCAATGTACTTAACGCTAACTGGAGCAGCGATTGTTATCGTGATGGCTGCATCGAGTTTGACTAACGTCGGTAACTTCATGGCGAAGTTTACGGGTTAATACTTTGTTGATAGTGATAAAAAACGTTTTTTTATGCTTGTTTGGTCGGGGTTCTTACAATTTCTGGCCAGTACATTTTCACATAACCTGCCGATACCCAAACGACCAATACGGTCGCGATACTGAGTTCTAAAAAGCCGAAATCGTGTAACCAATACCATTGAGGATGAGATTGTGCGAAAAAAGAGGTTAACCGGTGCATCGCAATGGCGCTGATGACTGAAGGAAAAGTCACCGCTGCGATCGAGGGTTGGAACTTCAATCGAAGTAAGCGGAAATAACATAAGTAGATCAGTAGCGTCATTGTGATCGCGATCCCCGCCAATGCGCCCGTCAGAATAGGGTCGGGTTGGGGAAAATTCACTAAATAAGCTGCCAGTGACAAGTTAACTGGCGCGGCCATAATTGCGAGTGTTGGTCTTGCTCGTCTTGGCAGCGAGCCAAAAAACACCAAGCGATACAACACCAGTGGCAGCATAAAGAAGTAAATGCCGATACACATGATCGCGAGGGTTTCGGAAAATAGATTATGACCGAATTGCGAACCAGCCAATGAGCTACTGATTAATCCAACAGGGTAGAGGAACCAGCTCGGGACGATGTTCGACATTTTGAAGTTCATGAGCTGGAAGCCAAAAAACAGCACCATCATTGTAAAATGCAGCAGCACAGCTAAACACCAAAGGGGATAGGCAATGAGTGGTGAAACCGACGCGAGATAATCGGTCAGGATCAATAATGCCATACTCATTGGTGCCATTAAGCTACCACTTAACGGGTGCTTAATATCCGCCATAAATAGGCGAGGATTGGTGGCGTACTTAATCAGAACGGGAGCGAGCAATAACGCGCCAAATGAAGCCAGAAAAGGACGAATTGGCGTACCAATATCGGGAACATAGAGCGCCCACGCTTGGCCAAGCCCGATCATACCCAGTGCCAGCGCCGCTTGAGAAGGCGGGACACTATAAAACTGCACAAGTCTTTTCCAGTTCAAATCTACTCCGAATTGATTTTGCCCGAATGAAACGAAAAGTGATGTTTAAAACCAAATTATCTTTGGCTGCTTTGCGTGTGAAAATCGCGAACGGTGTGGAATCAGAACGTTGATTATCTTCATCTTAGCTTGCTGCTGCCTTGCATTGCGAAACGCGAATTTTCAACGCATGTTTTACGCAATTGTTGACTCATTTTGGCCTGTAATGGGCGGATTTGAGTGGAACAATTGCTCTATTTTATGGCGCGAATATTAACAAGTTTAACAGGCGATGACGCCTAAACATGATGGGTAAATATCAGAGAATGAGAATTTTGTGAGTTTGGTATCGAATATTTGCGAACCGTTGCAAAATTATAGAAATGCAGGCTCCAAACATTCGTGATACTTACAAGTAGGTTTGGAGCCGGAGTGCTTTAAGTTGCCTAGGAGGCCTGATTTTCAGGGAGATCTTGTTGACGTAGCTTGTCATTTTTAAGCGTACGATGCAGCAACTGGCTGTAAATAGGTTGTCCACCAAGCAACTGTGCGACAATCACCGCTCCTAGACAGGTAATGATTAGCGGAAGAATCAGATAGTAGTTGTTGGTCATTTCGATCACCAACAAAATACCGGTGATAGGCGCGCGAACTGTCGCAGCGAACAGCGCTCCCATTCCTGCAATCGCAAAGACGCCTGGTTCTATATCAAGCGTTGGCAACAGAACATCTGCGCTTGCGCCAAATGCGTATCCAAACAATGTGCCCAGCGCGAGCATTGGCGCGAAAATACCGCCTGGTGCGCCAGAGCCAAAGCAAAGCAAAGTTGTGACCACGCGACCAATAAACAGCAGCACTAAAATAGAGATCGAGTAGTTACCTGTTGTGACATCGGGAATAAGTGCAATGCCTCCGCCTGTTAATTGAGGTACGTAAAGCAACAGCAGGCCAAATACGCCGCCCAAAATTGAGCCCGTGATCAGGTAACGCTTACGATCGTTTTTATGAATAGCAACAAAGCTGTCTTGCGCCACTGTAATCAGTTTGTTGAAGATCACGCCAAACACGCCAAACAGTGCGCCAAGCAATAGGAACAACCACAAGGTTTGTAGCGCTGGGGATTGATATTGCGGCATGGTGATTACGGCGTCTTGACCATTGATGGCGCGGAACACAATGTTCGCCATAATGGCAGAAATGATCACGGCACGAATCGAGATAAGCGAGTAGCGAAACTGAGGTCGCATTTCCTCAACTACGAACATGATCCCCGCAAGCGGTGCATTAAAGGCCGCAGCCAAACCGCCAGCAGCACCAGAAGCGAGCAGGGAATGGCGGGTATCGTCATCTTTAACGCGGAAAATATCGGTCACCATTCGACCTACAGCACCGCCCATTTGCACCGTTGGGCCTTCACGACCGAGCACCATACCAGAGCCAAGTGCGCCCATGCCGCCGAAGAATTTTACTGGCAGGACTCGCCACCAACGCACAGGACGAATGTTGTCCATCGCGCCTTCAATTTCAGGGATACCTGAGCCCGCCGCCTCTGGGGCAAAGCGGTGAACAAGAAAGTAGCCAATAAAAGCAAGCAGCGCGCTGATCAGCACCGCAGCAAGCCAAAGAGGAAGTACGCTACCGATTTCGCTTCTCAGCCATTCGGTGCGGGTTTCAGAAACAAAATGAACCGCAAGTTCGAAGTAAGTACCGACGAAACCAGCTAATGTGCCGACGATGGCGGCCATAATCAGGACAGAAAATGGTGTGGACCCTCGAGAGACAAACTGGTTAATCGCATCTTTCGGTACGTGCGCTAACACAGATTTCACAATTCTCTCTCGTTTGGTCATTAACAAATTCTCCTGAAGCTTGTGGAAAGGAAGAACGAAAGTATACGCTTCGGAGAGTCTAGACCTAATCAGTAAAGATGCAATTTAGCTTTCCACTATTGAGTGTTCGAAGAATCTCGACGACAACCATTATTTAGGATTGTGCTATTGCTCTCATATTTGGCGGTTTTTTGATATAAAAAAACTTGTTTTCTGAGCAAAATGAACCATGCTTTAAGTGTAAAGCAACATGACTGCTTCAGAAGGAGGGATGTGAGGTTTTACACACAATTTGGATGGATTCAAACCCTACAGTAAGTCCTCGTTTTATGTTCGGGATGCATCAATAGACATCATCGATTCGCAAACTCACGATTGAGTAACGAGGTAGAGGCGCACGCAAGAGTGCGCCTTCTTAATGTCTGCTAGATAACATTTTCGTACTCGCCTCTAAAATATTCTCTTTGATAAATCTAAGCCTAGCGTTAAGGTCGTTGTTTACGTTTTTCACTTTAAACACACCATGCGATTTGCTTCTCGAACTTTGCTATTTTTCTGCTGTGTCGCGGCATCCTTTTCTTCATTGGCTTCGCAGCGCTGGTGGCAAGAAGTCTTGTCTTCTACACCGTACCAGAAACTGAGTGAACAGATTCAACATGATGGGAACTGGTATCCGTGTGATGTGCAGATTGGCGAGACAGAAAATCTCGGCCGCTCTTTCTGTTTAGATGAGTTTTCCTACTATCAGCAGACGCTATACGGCGAGGTGGTATTCGAAGAAAAGAAAGCGCAATTCTCCTTTTTAACCGAGTATCAGAGACAAACGCTGAGTGAGCTCATTCTTAATCTAAGAAAAGATGGTTTGGTGATGCGAAGCTTAGCAATCGGCAACGATCAATACGATGTCGCAGCGTCGCTGAAAAACAGATCTGCAGGAGAGGTCGACAAAGAAGTGGTGTTGCTGATAAATCGCTACCCGCCAGAGATTGAGAGGTCGATGGTTTGGGTAAAAGCAGATGAGTTTACAGAGCCATCACCGCACGTAGTCATTACTTTACGCAGTGATGGCGAAATGATCGAGTTGCGACTTACTCGGCTTTAGTCTCTTTATGCAAAGCAAGAAATGTCGCCATGGCGGATTCATCTAAAAATCCGTCTGCCTTTTTATGTGCGCGCAGGTATTGGTACCCTGCAATGAGCTTTCGATGAAGCTCTTCTTTATCTTCTGTCAGCTCTTCATTCATCACGTGTTGGAAAGCCAATTTATAGGCATCCATATCCACCACTTCAGCACGACGGTAGAGATAACCGCAACCCGTCGCTAACCATTCAAGAGAGCAGTTAGCCCGCATCGCAATCTGATTGGCTTTGGTTAGGCTAGGTTCGCTGCCTTTTAGGTACTTTCGGATGAGCGCTTCCGACACATCAACGCGTCGTGCAAATCCGCTGATGCTTTCTTCGCCAATCAAAGTGGCTAAACGTTGGGCAAAAGACATATTTCGTACTCCAGTTCGAATTGCGAAAGTTTACCCGTTGAGACGACGTGAAAACAAGACTAGGATGAATGCAGTTCAATTGAAGGAGAAAACCCATGGTTGCAAAAGTTGTGACTGCACCAAATGGCCCTGAATTTTCAGAGCTAGTTCAAGGATATTGGCGTGCGGCAGATTGGGGAATGACGGCTCAAGAGCGTTTGTCATTTCTTAAGCAACATATTGAGTTAGGGATCACTACGGTCGATCACGCAGACATTTACGGTAACTACGAATGTGAAGCGTTGTTTGGTGAAGCGTTAGCCTTGGATAAAAGCGTACGCGACCAAATCCAGATCGTGACCAAATGTGACATTAATTTGTGTGGTGACAAAACACCTGAACGCAAAATTAATCACTACGACACAAGTTCGGCACACATTTACCAATCAGTGAACAACTCACTTGAGCGCTTAAATGTGGATGAAATCGATGTGCTATTGATCCATCGTCCAGATGTATTGATGGATGCTGATGAAGTTGCGGAAGCATTCACGGAGCTGCACAAAGTAGGTAAAGTGAAGCACTTTGGTGTGTCCAACTTTACGCCACGTCAGTTCGAATTGCTGCAATCGCGCCTTGGTAAACCTCTTGTGACTAACCAAGTGGAAATCAACCCGCTTAATTTTGAGGTTGCGCACGATGGAACGCTGGACCAAATGCAAATGTTGCGCACGCGTCCAATGGCTTGGTCTTGTTTAGGTGGCGGCTCAATCTTCAGTGGGGAAAGCGAGCAAGCGATTCGCGTTCGTAACGAGCTAGAAGCGATTCGTGAAGAAGTGGGTGCGACCAGCATTGACCAAGTTATTTACGCTTGGGTACGTCGCTTGCCATCTAAGCCAATTCCAATCATTGGTTCAGGGAAAATTGAGCGTGTGCAAACGGCCGTGAATGCACTGAATATCGAATTGACTCGCGAGCAATGGTATCGAGTTTGGGTTGCTTCGAAAGGTCACGGTGTGCCATAGAAAGCGTATTAGCATCGTGATTTTACTTAAGGCATCTTATTAGATGCCTTTTTTGATGTTTCATCTTTCCTTTCTTCACTTTAGCAAGTAACGAACTTTTTCTCGGTTTTCTGGAGCTTAGATAAACGCAACCCTATGCGTATCAAGGGCTGAGAATGGTCAGTAGGCTTTGTTCGATGTCACTAAATCGACAGTGAAATGCGTTGTTTCTTGTTGGCTAGGTTCACTCATCTATTGATCTTGCGTATGCTTACTGCATAAACAAAAAATACAAATTCCTCGTCAGTTTTCTCGTACTATATGCGGTAACAATCTGGTAGACTCCAGCGCAGATTGTTGAATATAAAAAGGTGATTGAATGTCTTTTCCTGTACTCATCTGTGATGATTCAGCGTTAGCACGCAAGCAGATGGCTAGATCACTGCCAGCAACATTGAATCCGGATATTACGTTTGCTATCCACGGAAAAAATGCGCTTGAAGAATTAGCGCAAAAAGAATTTAAACTGATGTTTCTTGACCTCACCATGCCAGAAATGGACGGTTTTGAAACCTTAGAAAACATGCAGCGTTTAGGAAACAAAACGCCAGTTGTGGTTGTGTCGGGGGACATTCAACCCAAAGCCAAAGAGCGCGTTTTCGCGTTAGGTGCCAAAGCATTTATTCAAAAGCCCATCGCAAAAGATGAGCTAAAAAACGCCCTCAAAGAGCTGATTGAGCCAGAGCCTCGACCGCTTATCATCACACCAAGCGTGATTGAGCTGCCAATTCTCCGCCGACGCGATATTTACATGGAAGTGGCGAACGTTTCTATCGGCCGAGCTGCCGACGCGTTAGCTCGCCATTTTGACGTATTTGTTCAACTGCCTTTACCAAACGTGAATATCTTTGAAGTGAGCGAGCTTCACATGGCGCTGCGTGACTTGGCATCGCACGATAACGTATCAGGCGTGTGTCAGGGTTTTTGTGGCGAAGGCATTGCCGGGGAAGCATTGGTCATTTTGAGTGACTCTAGCGTATCGGATCTGAAAAAGCTGATGAAAGTGCCAGCCGACAGTGAAGAGCTTGAAGAACTCGAGCTGTTGATGGATATCTCTAACATCTTGGTTGGCTCGTTCCTAAATGGTTTAGGCGAGCAATCAGAAGTGCGTTTCTTCCAAAGTCCGCCGGTATTGCTTGGTCAGCACATTTCGATTGATTCCATTATTGAGTCCACAACGGGCGCATTCAAACGCACAATGACGTTTGAAGTGAGCTACAACATCGAAGGCACATCGATTCGCTGTGATTTGCTGTTTATGTTTGTTGATGAATCGCTGCCGTTGCTTGACAACAAACTCGCATACCTAATGGAGGAGTTCTAATGTTGAATATGCCAGCAGAGTTTGAACAATTCCATTGGATGGTCGACATGGTACAGAACGTCGATATGGGGTTGGTGGTGATTGATCGAGATTACAATGTTCAAGTCTGGAACGGTTTTATGACGCACCACAGCGGTTTGCAATCGCATGAGGCAATTGGCCGTTCGATCTTCGATATCTTCCCGGAAATCCCGCCGGAATGGTTTAAGTTGAAGACGAAACCCGTGTACGACTTGGGTTGTAGAAGCTTTATTACGTGGCGTCAACGTCCGTATTTGTTCCGCTGCCGCAACGTACGCCCTGTTACACAACAGGCGGAGTTTATGTACCAGAACGTAACGCTCAACCCAATGCGAACGCCAACTGGAAAAATCAACTCACTGTTTTTGTCTATCCAAGACGCGACAGCAGAAGCCTTGATGTCACAACATAAATAGCGATTGAAATTTATTCGTTAAAAGCCAAGGGGAACCTTGGCTTTTTTGTATACTTATAATTGTGTTTCCCCAATGCGCAGAACGTAAATATGGACTTTAATCTCGCCTTAAAACTCTACACCGCCGAGCAAGTCAAAAACGGAGAAGTGGTTGCCGCCCACATGGCAGGCGTTTCTATGTATAGCCTAATGCAGCGAGCTGGCATGGCTGTTTACGAACGATTTCTTCATTTATACCCAAGAGCGAAAAACGTTCTTGTCGTTTGTGGCAAAGGCAACAACGGCGGCGATGGCTACGTGTTTGCATCCCTTGCAAAACAAGCTCAGTTGAATGTTCAAGTTTTTCAAATTGGTGATGTAACGCAGCTTCAGGGCGATGCATTGCGTGCGTATCAAGACTGGCAAACCGTTGATGGTAAAAACAGCAGTTGGGATGATTGGAATACTGCGTTACTTGAAGCGGAAGTGATCATCGACGCTATGTTAGGCACGGGGCTAAAGGGTGAAGTCCGAACTGAATATCGTCGTTATATAGAGCAGATCAACCAAATTCAGTGCCCGGTTATTGCGGTCGATATCCCGTCCGGCTTGTGCGCTAACACTGGCTCAGTTTTAGGTGACGCAATTCAAGCTGACCATACAGTTACGTTTATTGGCGTTAAGCAAGGGTTATGTACCGCTCAAGCGAGAGACCGAATTGGCGAGCTGCACTTTTGTGGCTTGGGCGTCAACGTGGAATTCGATTCCATAGAAGAAGAAAGCGCACTGGGCATTGACCATAAAGTCATCCCTCGTTTGCTCCCAAAGCCAAAAGCGACCGATCACAAAGGCGATAACGGTAAATTACTTTGCGTCGGCGGGAATCAAGGTATGTCTGGTGCAATCCGTTTGTGCGCGTCTGCGGCGGTTCGAAGCGGGGCAGGGTTAACAGCAAGTATTACGCACCCAGATAGTTTCATCCCTCTGCAGGTCAGTTGCCCAGAAGTGATGAGTCAAAGCATAACCACGGATTTACTCAGAGATACGGAAAACGCGCTCACTAAGCGTATTCGCTGGGCGGATGTTTTGGTGTTTGGCCCCGGTTTTGGCGACGATGAGTGGGCGTATCAAGCTTATCAATACCTATCTCAAGAACAAAAACCGAAAGTTGTGGATGCGGATGGTCTAAATATTCTGGCAATGTTAAGTCAACGATGTGATGGCACATTGGTGTGTGACAACCAACGCGTCATCACTCCTCATCCGGGAGAAGCCGCTCGCTTGTTAAATGTGACCACTCAACAGATTGAAAGTGATCGATATTCCGCAGCACGCCAACTGCAAGAACGCTATGGTGGCGTAGTGGTGTTAAAAGGTGCAGGAACGCTGGTTTTTGATGGTGTCAGAATGTATGTGTGCCTCGCAGGTAATCCGGGCATGGCGACGGGCGGAATGGGTGACGTACTTTCTGGTGTGATTGGCGCACTGCTTGCCAAAGGTTTACCGATCTCTATCGCAGCGCGATTAGGAGTCATGATTCATAGCCACGCTGCCGATCTCAATGCAGAAAAACATGGAGAAGTGGGATTATTAGCCACAGATGTCGTGGAGACTCTTCGCGCTGCGACTCATATTAAGCGAGCGAAAAACTGAATCTCGGGCGAAAATGTGACTTTAAAAGTGAAATTTCTTTAATGATCTTTGAGATGTATACGCGAGATTGAAGATTAAACGGTTGAGTTTTAATCAGCTTTGAGAGGTATATCGGCCAAGATAAAAGTGAATGACGCAAAGGTTTGCGCAATGGATTAGCTTTTAGGTTTTCTTAAGTTGTTGAATTTGTTAATTAAGAAGAAAAAAGAGTGTCTTGAAAGGGATTTTTGATATGCGATTTTCAAGATGGTAACACAAAAAAAATGCAAATATCAGACTTGTAGGAAAGAAATCACAGCCTATAATGCTGAAAACCGGAGCGTCTGCCAACGCTCCGGTTTTTTTGTGTCCGAAGAACAGTGAACCCGTCTGCCAACGGTTTCACTACGCACTCTGAGATGACACATATACATATGAATCAAGGAATTACACAATGCGTATCGAACAAGAACTTAAGTTAGGTTTTAAAGATGTACTGTTTCGCCCGAAACGTTCTACCCTGAAAAGCCGTTCTCAAGTAAATTTAACCCGCGATTTTACATTCAAGCATAGTGGTCGTCAATGGTCTGGTGTGCCTGTAATCGCAGCGAACATGGATTCAGTTGGTAGCTTTGAAATGGCTAAAGCACTGGCTGAGCATGGTGTAATGACAGCCGTTCACAAACACTACACAGTGAACGACTGGGCAGACTTCGTAAAATCTGCTGACAACGCAACGCTAAAAAACGTGATGGTGTCTACTGGAACTTCTGACGCAGATTTCCAAAAAACAAAAGACATCATGGCGCTTTCTGACGAGCTCATCTTTATCTGTGTTGATATCGCGAACGGCTACTCAGAACATTTAGTTGAGTACGTAGAGCGTGTACGTGCAGAGTTTCCAGACAAAGTGATCTCTGCGGGTAACGTGGTTACTGGTGATATGTGTGAAGAGCTTATTCTTGCTGGCGCAGACATCGTAAAAGTGGGCATTGGCCCAGGTTCAGTATGTACTACTCGTGTCAAAACGGGTGTGGGTTATCCTCAGCTTTCTGCAATCATTGAGTGTGGTGATGCGGCGCACGGCCTGGGTGGTATGATCATCGGTGACGGCGGTTGTTCATGCGCGGGTGACGTATCAAAAGCGTTTGGCGGCGGTGCAGACTTCGTGATGCTTGGCGGTATGTTAGCGGGTCACGAAGAGTCAGGCGGCGAAATCATAGAGAAAGATGGTGAGACCTTCATGAAGTTCTACGGCATGTCTTCTCAGTCAGCGATGGACAAGCACTCAGGTGGTGTTGCTAAGTACCGCGCAGCTGAAGGAAAAACCGTACTATTGCCATACCGCGGTAGCGTTCACGGCACTATCTCAGACATCCTTGGCGGCGTACGTTCAACCTGTACCTACGTAGGTGCAGCAAAGCTTAAAGAGCTAACGAAGCGTACTACCTTCATCCGCGTACAAGAGCAAGAGAACAACGTATTCGGTAAAGAGAAGTAAGCCAATACTTCGAAAAATACGAATAATAGAGAGCCGCAAATTGCGGCTCTTTTTTTGTCTGAAAATCGTTAAATGGCGACAAAGTGGCGACAGCCGCCGAAAAAATTTTATGGCGATGACTACGAATCCGCGAGTGGGTTGCGAGTGATCGCCTCAGACAGGTGATCAGGTGCGAAGTGGGCATAGCGCATTGTCATGCTGATATCGGCATGGCCAAGGATGTCTCTCAGAACAAGAATGTTGCCACCATTCATCATAAAGTGGCTGGCGAAAGAATGGCGCAGAACGTGTGAAGCCTGGCCCGAGGGAAGGGTAATGCCAAGTTTATTCTTCAGAATGTAGCAGAAGGGCGTGTAGCACTCTTCAAACAACTTGCCAGCAGTTGGCTTATGGATCTCGTCATATAGCTCTTCAGAGATAGGCACAGAGCGATTCTTCTTAGTTTTTGTGTTTGTATAGGTAACTTTGTATTTAGTGAGCTGAGAGCCGTTAAGTTGCGCTGCCTCATTCCAACGTGCCCCGGTAGCTAGGCAAAGTTTCACAATCTTGAGCATATCCTTGCGATTGTGTTGTCCAACTAGCTCAAGTAACAGGGTTATCTGTTCTTTGTGTAAGAAAGCCATGCTGCGTTCGTGATCTTTAAATGGTTTTACTTCTTCTACAGGATTGGGCAGTTTCCATTCACCCAGTTCCTTAAGTTTGCTGAATACGGCTTTAAATCTGGCGAGTTCAGAGTTGAGTGTCGCGATACTCGGTGCGCCTTTTTGCCACCTGTCGTCGACAAAACTAATCTGGCCATGCATACGCTGGCTACGAAATTCTGAATACAACTTGGCATTGAGAAGGGGAGCAACTGGATTACCCATCGCATCTGACATCTTGAGTAGTTTGCTATACACCACAGCACCATTAGCAAGTGTGACGCCGTAGCGTGTAAACCAAATCTCTATAAGTTGAGTAAGTCTACGGTGGTCGGGTTTATCGCCTTCCCAGGGCTTGTCTTCTATCTCTCTTGTTACAAAACGCTCAAAAGCGGCGG
>NZ_JAPEID010000052.1:0-31242 GCF_028823755.1 Vibrio sp. VP6 | reverse complement strand
CCTTCCCAGGGCTTGTCTTCTATCTCTCTTGTTACAAAACGCTCAAAAGCGGCGGCTTCGCCTTTAGTCGCGAATCGCCTTCTAACCCTTTTGCCCTGGCGACCATTGAGGTAACACTCACATAGCCAGGTTTTTTTAGACCCATCTTTTAACTTGCGGATTGACATAAACAAACACACCGGTGCTGTATTTTTATACAGGTTAATAGGTTGCTCGATATCAGGCAATGTTTGAATGTTGAAAAACGAACATGTGGGAGCAGTGTCGCTTAACTAGGTCGAACGCCGAAGATGTCTCATTGTTGAATGATTGTGTTTTGATTTCTGTTTTAAGTGTACAAAGTCCATTATTGGTGATGTATAATCTATTTATAGTGGACATTTTGTTCTAATTTATACGATTTGTGTTCTGATGAGTGTACAGTGGAATATTATATAGAGATATCTAGGTTGGTTGACAAAGCTTTGTCAGGTAATCGAATAGAAGTAGTGAATCAAGTTACGAAATTAGTTGATCTGCTAGAAAAAAATGGTGATATGCTAGCTGCTCAGGGTTTAGCTAAAAAGTTATCTAGTTCGGGCCGGAATGCAATAAATGCTCAGAGTGTTTTCCAAAAACCGATACCTGTAGAGAAAGATAATAGGTTTGCATTAGCTGATAAATCAATGCCAAGTGAATCTAGTTCTAAGGTATTTTTGTCTGATGGAAAAACCCAAGATGTTAAGGCTTTTTTAGATTACATTCGTAAGCAAGACAAACTATATGAGCTTGGAATTCCCTCTAATCCATCTCTTTTGTTACATGGTGTGCCTGGAACCGGAAAAAGTCAGCTCGCGAGTCACATTGCTTGTGAATTAAGTTTACCTTTGATAACTGCACGATCTGATGCGTTGATTTCTTCATATTTGGGTTCGACGTCAAAGAATATCCGCTCTCTATTAGAGTATGCGAATTCTGAACCGTGCGTGTTGTTTTTGGATGAATTTGATTCAATTGCGAAAGCACGCGATGACAAAAATGAGATTGGTGAGCTCAAAAGGGTTGTTGTTAGCCTGTTGCAGAATATAGATAGCTTGGATAACACTGTTGTTATTGCAGCGACTAACCACCCTCACCTACTCGATCCTGCAGTTTGGAGACGCTTTCACTATAAGATGGAACTTGGGCTTCCCGAACATGATGTCAGACACAGAATCATAGATCACTTGCTTAATACGTTTAGAGTTAATGAATCAGATATATCTGTGTTAGCTAAAATTACGGATCAGATGACTGGTGCGGAAATAGAGATGGTTATTCACGAATATTTACGTTTTATTATTGTAAACGATTTTTCTTTTGAACTTGGTGCATTGTGTCGAAAAATATTAGCAGATAAGCACTCAAATCTGACATTTGATGTAACTAATAGAAAGGAAGAACTTGCGTGGCTTCATGAATGTGATACGAACTTATATACATATCGTCTACTTGCTTTAGTTTTTGATATATCATCAAGCTATGTAGGCAAGTTGTTGAAAGGTAATAAGTAAATGAGTGATAACTCAATAAGGCATGTCATATTTTCAGAGGTTGATTATTTTCAGCCACCAGTAAATACTGGTGGCAGTACAAAGTTGCACAAGGAAATTTCTAGCGACTTTATGGATGAGGTCGTTTCATCTATAAAAGGCTTGCAAAAAGAACTTGAGAAGAGTTTTTACAAAACATGTA
The DNA here is from genome assembly GCF_028823755.1 of Vibrio sp. VP6. NCBI lineage: Bacteria > Pseudomonadati > Pseudomonadota > Gammaproteobacteria > Vibrionales > Vibrionaceae > Vibrio > Vibrio sp. VP6. The sequence continues at coordinate 29,529 of NZ_JAPEID010000052.1, read as the reverse complement.
TTCCTTATATGCCTGTAGTAGTTGAACTTGAAACAAAGGCAGTATCAAAATCAAATCGACCAACTGCTATCTTTAATGAGACGACCTGCCCGTTTTTTGGTGATATAGGTTTTTCGCGGTTCCTAATCCAAGCAACCCCGGGGGGGTTGAGAAAGCTAGAAAAGAAAGTCTCGACTTCGGTAGGGAAGAAAACGTTAGAGGCGGCCCTTTCGTCTGTAAAAAGTATTACTAAGTTTGAACCAAGAGTACAGGTACTGGCAGAGGAAAAAAGCGGAAATTATGTTATTCGCCTTATTCGTTTTGATGATGACCAGGTTAATGCCCTTATCGATTCAAATTTTGAGGAATATTTGAGTACTCAAGGTATCGAGTGGATTAAGAGCAGCTCGAGTTCAATACGGGTTTATCGCGTTAAGTTAGACGACACACAAGTCCATGCGTTATGCGATACTAACGTATTCGTGCAAAGTGTATCTCCGAGTAAATCTATTGTGTCTAATGAGAGTACTCTTGAGGTAGATGCTGACCTATCGCTATCTTTTGAGCACCCAGAAGAAGAGATTCCAGTAGTGGGTTTAGTTGACACAGGGATTAGCCCAAGTTGTGAAGCTCTCACTTCGTGGGTCTCTGGTCAGATAAATATTGTTCCAGACAATGAGCGTAACAATTGTCATGGTACGTTTGTTGCTGGGCTTCTAACAAACGCTAAAACTCTGAATCAAGGTATTGCTCATTTTCCATCTTGTCAGACAAAGGTCTATAGTATCGAAGCGATAGGAAATAATGGTGGGGATTTCTATGAGATCATCCATGCATTAGAGTGTGTTGCGGAGGCTAATCCTCACATCAGAGTTTGGAACTTATCTCTTGGAGAGAGTAGCTCAGTGGATTTAGGTGGGATTTCAGAATTTGGAATTCTACTTGATGAGTTCCAAGATAAATTTAATTGTTTGTGTGTTGTATCCGCGGGCAATTATGATGGGAGAGAGCTTAGACCTTGGCCTCCACAAAAGAGCTTTGATGATAGAATATCGAGCCCTGGAGATTCCGTGAGAGCTATAACAGTTGGTTCGTTAGCTCATGTGGACGGTTTTGTTAACCGTGGTGAGCCTTCAAGCTTTTCTCGTAAGGGGCCTGTATCCAACTTTGTACAAAAACCGGAAATTGCGCATTTTGGAGGGAACTTGCGAGCTGATGGTTCATTTGATCATGCATTTGCGATTAAATCAATTTGCCCTAATGGATATGCAGCGCACGATATCGGCACTAGTTTTTCAACACCAATTATATCTTCACTAGCAGCCAATTTATTCCATAGGATTGGGGATAGAGCCACCCCTAGCTTGGTGAAAGGACTACTTGTTCATAGTGCCAACCTAAACAATTCTGTTTCGAAAGAGTGCAGAGAGTATTTAGGTTGGGGGGTACCAGCAGACATTGAAGATTTGCTCAATGTCAAAGATTATGAAACAACTTTAGTTTTTGATGGAGTAGCGAAGAAAAGCTTTGAAGTTCAAAAGTTGCCTTTTCCCATTCCGCAATGTTTGAGAACTGAAGATGGGAAAGTTCGTGGTGAGTTTTTTATAACTTTGGTGTATCAACCTGAACTAGACGCGAAAAAGAGCTTTGAGTACTGCCAAGTTGATTTGAGTGTTGGATTAGGTAGAACTGACAGTAAAGGTTTTAAGTCAATGGTTCCACTTCAGTCATCCTCACCAAAATTCGAAGCAGATTTAACCAAAACAGGGGATAAGTGGTCACCAATAAAGGTCTACCATAAAGCTTTTCCCAAAGGAACAGATGTTAAAAACTGGAAGCTGAGAGTCGCACTTTTAAATAGAGACGGTTACGAAGCTGAGGGAGTTGAAGTTCCATTTTCTATTATATTGACTATCAGAGACATTGATAGGGAGCAGCCAGTTTATAACGAGATGTCACGTTTGATGGACCAGTATAACTGGGAGGTTACAGACCTAGTTGTTGATCAACGAATCAAACTATAGATAAGCAAAAGGCACTCACTAGAGTGCCTTTTTTAGGATATTAATTGGATGTTGCCAGAAACTGCTCTGCAACAGAGTCGGCATTACTTCGACGATGTCCAGTGCTTCTTTTGTAAGACATGACTTTAACAGTTCTCTTCGTCTCTCTCTTTTTCTGAGAGTCTTCTTTTGAGTTATACGTACTACCATTTAGATCATTGTTGTACTTAACTGAAGCCGTTGATTTTCTTACTGCCATAGTGTTTCTCCTTATGGGCGCAAATTGTATAGTTTTACTTCGTGAAACACAATCTGCTTTCTATTCTCCTTCGCTATCCTTAGCGAGGCCTTCGGGGGTACCTTCTGTATCTGACGGTGTCTCGTTGTCACCGGAAGGAAGCTTAGTCCAAATCTCATATGCCGCTATACATAGTGCCAAGCTGCTGACAAGAGGTCTACAAAATTCGTGGAAGTCAGTAGCATTGCCTCTAAGCATTCGTATATTTCTGCTATATACGTTTAATACGCCAACTATAGTGCCTTTGTTTAAGTTTACACCAGACTCCAGCTCTTGCACGGTTATTGGCAATAGGATCGGGATACTGATAAGTGACTTTCCCGAATGGTCAGCACGATAGTGGTCATAAAGTTGCTGGGCTTGAGATTCATCAAAATAGTACCAATAGTCTTCTGTAAGCCATTTTTCTATCTCATCTAAAACGTTTTCTATATAGTGGTAACTACCACTTCGGAAGGCTTCGGGAGCCCCTGGAAGAGACTGTTTTGACAGAAACTCATTATGAGCTTGCTCATCATCTAAGCATACTGGAAGGATAAGAGGCTGATTTTTCTCGGAGTCATGTTCGCCATTCCCATAAAATTTTGAATGTGAATTAACACTTCCTGCAACAAACAGAATACCGGATATTTCGTCTTTCGCACTATAAGGGTTGTTACTATCGAAGAATAGATGATTTCTTGACCAGTATTTTTTAATAAAACTAGCAATCTTAATAGAGCTTGGTGCATACAGCATCAAGTTCGAAGAATAGTCTTCTTTATTTTTGCTATCCCAGCTCATCGCCATATCTCGAGAAATCTCTAACAGTGTCGTTATTGATTGTTTGATAACATCGTCATCATAACTGCCATCATCAAATGCTTGTTTTATAGAGTTGTTTATATTCATGATTTCGGGAATATACTTCTCATGGTAATTTCGTAGCCATAATGAGTCAGGTAAGCTTCGTTGCTCTTCGGCTAATCTGATAGCTAAATTTTGTCTTTTTATATCAACATAAGAATCGGTGAGAGCTCGAACAAGAGTTATCATTATTGCAAACAAAACTGTATAAAGTGTAAATGGGTGGATACCTTGCCAAATAATTAGTGACAATGATTCAACATCAAGTGAATTGTAACTTGTTGTTGGGAAGGCAAGGCTAATATTAGCGCCCAGCACAGCACCAGCAGTTAGCTGTATTAAAGTAATGACACCTAGAATTACGGGGCTAGATATTACTTTGGTTATGTAGTCCCAAACAACATTTAAAATGCTTAGTTTTGAAATCACTCTTCGGAAAATTAACTTGCAATGCCAGGTGTTTATTAATGAAATAGGTCTACGCTTGAAAGATTTATGTCGAGATGACATCACTTCTTCTCCATCATTAATACAACTCTACCAACAACCTTAACTTCATCTTCCTCAACCTTGAGGGGGGAGCCATTGAAGTTGATCGCTAGTTTTTTACCTGGTAAGCGCTGGATTTCGTTTAGAGAGAGTAGGCCGTCCATATCAACTAGGTATGTGCCGCTTACCGCTTGGCGGGATTCTTTGTTCACTAGGAATGTGCTCTGACCATCTTTAATGGCCATCACGTTGATTACATCGAGCTCGTTCAGGAATGCCTTGTCCAAAGCCAAGGTCCCTTGATTCACCAATTGCCCATTTTCGATGCGAAAACAATCCGCGTCAACAATCTGTTTGCTTTCATTCTTCTTCGAAACTTGTGTGTACTCAGATGCGCCATCATAAGGCTCACCCTGACCAAGTGTTAGCCATCTAATTGAGATCCCTGTTTCCAAATGCAATCGAATTACAATCTCGTACGGAACTAAGTTTCTATGTCGCCAAGTACCGACGGTTGATTTAGATAGACCGAAAGCGTCAGCCAATGCTTGATTAGAGCGGGTATTTGTGGCCTGCATCAACCTTTCGATAACTTCCTTTCCCCCAACATACTCTGGTGGGTGGATTGGGAATTGACATGATTTCATATGCGATCAATAATTCCAAATGAAATCGGGTGGCGAGTCAAAACTCTATCTCCCGAATAAATACAATCAACAACTCATTAGGGTACCACTATGCTTTCATATCAAGTAGTCTTAAATACCCCTTATATGACTTATGATCAATACTCCCAACTCTCTGGTATGCCAAAACGCACGATCATAGATTGGGTATCCGATGGTCGCTTACCTATCAAAGAGAAAGCCAAGGCTAAAGAAACGCCATTAATCAATATGGTTGAGTTGCTTGAAGTGGCCACTAGAGAAACGTTGCAACGAATGGGATAGGTCATCATACCTTAATGCTCCTGTATTCCAACGAATTAAGAATGCCTGTTGCGCACAAACATTCTTGGTTGGGGTTTCATTTTCGTACTGTTTTTCTTCAATTGAGTATTCGCTATGAACGATATTGACCCAAAGAGTGACTTTCTTGTTTCTAAACAAAAGGCATTTAACGAAGCGTGTTGTGCTTTTGCGAGAACTGAAAACATGGCCAGGCTAGCAGAGCGTCTTGGAATGGATGCTACGATGCTACGCAATAAACTCAACCCCGAGCAGCCCCATGTACTGAACTGTACAGAACTCATCACGATCTCAAAGGCAAGTGGGAATCATTCCATTGTGAATGCGCTTCTTCTAGGGCTGGGTGTAGTCACAGCTCTTATTCCTCCTGACGAAAGCGAAGTGAATTTTATTCGACGGGTATTAGATAACGCTATTTACTCTGGAGAGCTGTCTCGTATAGCGCTTGAGTGTGTTGGCAAGCAAGAACTAAGTCGAACTCTGAAACATAAAATTGTTCATACTGCGCAGGTCAGTATCAGCAATCATGTTTTGATCATCAATAGCTTAGAAAAACTCAATCAAGATGTATCGCCGCGTATGGAGATTGAGTCGCTCATTAGGGCAGGGTAAGTGTGTATCAATTTGGATGGGCGATGTCAGTAGTTCATTGGCATAAACCATGTTCAGACGGGATTTCTAACTTGCTGACAGGCAATGAAAAATGAATCAACAAGACCTAAAACCGTTGGCTTTAAGCATTATACATTACCCGATTTGTACGAGAGTAAGCCAATTCTCTTAATGTAGTCTTAGAACAGCGTTCGGGCATGGCTATCAACGCTCAACTGAGATATCTAACGAAACAGACCTTGGTCAGTGTGAAGATGTTGAGCATTATGAAGAAAGTGTCGCGCTTAGCGTTCTCTGGCGTGCTGAAAAGAACTGCGTTGACTTTATTATGACGATGATTCGTTCAGACAGTAATCAGATCATCACTCCATCGTTTTCATTAAAAACTCGCGTGATTGAGGAAGCGCCTTATTTTTCAAGATGTAGCGATAATAAAACCGCTATGCTCATAAGGCCACGTGATTACGCTGTAAAGTGGCCGTACATGCAAGTCAATCGCAAAGAGATGAAAGCTTGGATGGTGTTCGACATTGATCATAAACATCGCACCATACCAAATCCCTACATCTGGCAAGATGAAGGGTTGCCACCACCAAACTTGATTGTGCGTAATCGTATTAGTAACAAAGCCCATCTTTTTTATGCCATTGTGCCCGTTTGCACCAGCGACAACGCGCACAACAAACCTATCGCCTATTACCAAGCTATTTATCGAGCTCTTGCATTAAGGCTAGAGGCTGACATGAGTTATTGCGGTCCAGTTGCCAAAACACCATTTCATACTGAGTGGCTGACTACAGAACTTCATCGAAGTATTTACGAGCTTGGTGAACTAGCAGATTCCCTTGAACTTGAGCCCGAGCGTTTGGGGCAGGGAAAAGTGCATGATACTTCCTATTCCAGAAACTGCACTCTGTTTGAAAACACACGTCAGTACGCTTACAGCATTGTCGCGAAAGCAAGAGAGCTGGGCAGTTATACCGATTTTAAAGCACGAGTAGAGGGTTTTGCGCACCACAAAAATGTAAGTGCTATGCCAGAGAGTCCACCGCTACCATGGAGCGAAGTTGAGGCGTTAGTCAAAAGCGTGTCTCGTTGGACTTGGAGTAAATATTTTACCAGATCAGGCTGTAAGCGGGGTGTGATGAAATTAGATAGGCACTTAAGTTTGTATGATAGGCAGCGAAGAGCCGCCAGGAGGACACACCGGATACGTCGAACGAATACAGCTCGTCGTATTGTCCACGCCTGCCAACGTCTGCTGCGTCACAATCAACCACTTACGATTGGTAGCGTAGCTCGTATGTCTAGTATGTGTCGTCAGACAATCAGTCGTTATGCTTATTTACTTGAACGGGTGATGTCAGCACTTGCTATAAGTGAGCGAAACGGGCCGACTCGTTATGTTAATGATGCTGTACATCAGATATCTGCTCCTATTGAGCCGTTCTTAGTTGGTTGTGTTATGAAGCAAAAAAGCACCTTGTCTAAGTTGTCATTTCCTTAATCACATACTGTCGTGGCTTGCTCAACTTGGCAACCTGATTAGAGTTGTGGGTTATCAAATCACGCACGCTAGTTTAGGAGCACTTACTGCGGAAACAACAGTCAAATGTGGGGCTTCAGAGGACACAACGGATGCGAGTGTTGGGCAGCGGAGCAGAAGAGTATATAAGTTGATACATCACAGGTTACTACAGCCTACTCAGAACCTGACAATATAATGGTGCACTAATTCCAATGAGTCTGAACGATTATATTGGGAAAACTATAATGCTGTGGCCAATTTTGTTGACCACCACACAGCCATAAGCGTTGTTGATTGGTAATTTAAGAGTTAATTGGAGAGGTATATGCCATCTTTGCAAGACAACCACCTAGTTGAAGTGATGAGTTTTATTATTGATTCTGTTGCCGTGGAAACAAAAGCTACAAGTCGAGCTGAAATAGGTATTTATCTAATGAGCTTGGTACTGACCGAGTATCAGAATGATGCGACTCAAGAAATCGTCAATAGCCCCCCACAGATGACCCTGTCCCAAGATAACTCAGCGTAGAGAAATAGCCTCACTATGTTGTTTTAGAAACTAGGCTCGCACTTGGTGAGCCTAACTTTGCCAGTGGAAACGGTGAAAGAAGGCTCGAGAGTTTTACTTAAAAAGAGAGACAATGTTATCAATACCGAGCCTGTCGGTAGCGGCCACCTTCCAAAATGGAAGGAGTACTTTCCAGACTTTCATTCTGAACTAACGTATTCTCAATAAACATGGAAATTCTGAGCATGGATCTCTCACAGGTTAGACTGAAAGAGAAACAGAAATGACATTAAACAAAACAAGCACTGAATTACAGGCAGTTTCAAATAACTTGGTGCATCATATGTGTGTGAAACTACTAGTTGATCAGGGGCTTAATGAATCAGAAGCCAACAGCCTTTTAGATATAGAACTCTATCTATCGAATCCGCTAGACACGAACGTTGTTATTACTGAGTCTATGTATCAAAGTCTCTCCCATGAACAAGCATCACTGCGAATCTTGAAGCAAAAGCAGCGTGGTTACTTTGCATTGCTTTTACACAGCTACTGGGAAGCGGAAGCTAGGAAATATTTTGACTGTATGGAACAAGTTAAAAGTATTTGAATTTCATAGCCTTATAAATACGGTAAAACGCTAAGTATTTCTTAACTTCAATGGTGTAGTTCCTGTCCATCCCTTAAATGCTCTTGAGAAGGAACTAACATCGCCAAAACCTAACTGGAAAGCAATTTCTGTGACATTTAGCGAGTTGTCACTGAGGAGTCGAAGAGATTTTTCGATTCTGTAGTTAGTAAGCACGTCTCGGTAGGACGTATTCTGATTGTTGAGCTTTCTATTTAGAGTTCTTACGCTCATAGCAAGGTAGTTAGCTGTTGTTTCAGCAGAAACCGTAGTTAAGTCGCGCATGCTATCTAAGTATTTAAATATGTTAGTAATAATATCGTTTTTTTTAAGCGCGCTTGCTTTGGCGCGAACGAGATCTAATTGGGAGTGATAGACTTCTTCATCATAATATGGATTGCCAATTTGTAGCAATTCATGTGGTACACAGAGTTTATTCTGAGTTTTATTTGTACTGAGCGAGACGTTTGAAATATGCCTGATGGTGTCTAATTGTTTATCGGTAAACTCAGGAGAAACTAACTCAATAGCCAAGGGGGGGACCGGATGATCAATTAACCTTTGGAGCATCTCGCTTAAAGTTAAAATGTATAAAAGGGTACCAAGGTGGGTCACTGTTGGACTGTGATGAGTTGTTTCGTTGTCTATAAACCAGATTTCGATATCGCCGTTGTCCATGGTTTGACTTTGAAGGTGAATGGGGGTGCTCATTAATATTGAATAATCTTCACAGTTTTTTAAGGCTGTTTTGATGCAGGGTGAAGTCCAAAACAAAAGACTAAAGCAACCAAATGTGAAAGGGTTAACGCTCTTGGCACATTTTGATATGAATGGAATAGTTAGTTCTGGATCGGTTAGTGCGTATAAGTCATTTCGCAAATCTTCCAAGTAAAGGCGATTTGATGGGGTAGTTCGCCAGCTATCAAACAAAGATTGTAAACGGAGCTCTTTTTGTGCGTGTTGAAACATCTTTCCCCAGCCTGGGTGAACCGATAGAGAGTCGTTCAGTGTATCTGTTGTTTTTTGCATACTATCTCTTTAAATGTTAGTTGTTGCGAATCTATAGCGTCAAAAAAGAAGGAAAATGGATGATATACAGGTTTATTGTAAATCAAATACTCTACCTTACATTTCTGACGTTTGAAGTGACTAGATTGAGATTTTAGCCCATTGCTATAGTTAAGGGGGATAAAGTATCAATCATCTATTGATGTTTTGTGACTTATCTGACATGACTCAAATATTGAAAGTATTACAACGATGAATGAGCGTGTATGGTTTTTCTAAATGAGCATCTCTTCCAATTGACTCAACATATCTTTCTAATGGTTACGTTCAAAAAATAAATCTTCAAATCAACTTGACCAATTTAAATAAAGTCATTTTTGATACGTCGTCTAGACTCAAAGTATTTTATTTAAAATAATAAAATATGTAAGAAATATCCTAATAGAAAAATTAAAAAATAGGAAAAACCTGCATAAGAGAATTTAGATATATATTGGAGAAATGTCTCATTTAATATTCTAATCTGGCCATTTAAGCATGTTAATTGTCCTAATATGACAAGAGTCAACTGCTCTATCAGTATACTATTGTGATTGTTGTCACATTGTATGGAAATTTAATGTATGTAGTGTATCAGTACTACATATCCATGAGGCTTGTAAGGGATTATACGTAAAAAACCAATTGAGCAGGCTTGCCATGTTACAAAAAATACTAAAATATTCTCTATTGACATTAGTTGCTATGTTAATTTTTGTCACATTAGCAACATATCACTATCTAAGGGCTCTAGCAGACGCTGACGCAATACAACTTGACGAGCAGTCGAGAAAAATTATTGAAGTTTCCTATAATTCGGAGATGAATTCATTCATCGATGAAGCAAAATCAATCGCTTACGCGTTATCGAGTCTGCCATCATCTTGGTCGTACGACAAAGATAAAAATGATTATTTACAGTCTGTACTAAAGCATACCGCAGGTGAAACTGAAGCATTGACTGAAGTTTTTGTCGCCGATTTAGAAGGAAGAGTATTGACTTCTAATGGTTGGATTTCTGATTTTAATGCTAAAAAGGAATCTAGAACGTGGTTCAACGCTGTTATAAGGGATCCATCCAATTACTATTTGACTCGTCCGTATAAGTCTTGGACTGGCAATTATACAATTACATTATCGGTACCAATAAAAAATGAAGGTGGACTTATTGGTCTACTTGGATTTGACGTGGCTCTAGATAATCTAGTACCAAACTTAGGACTGGAATACGCGCTTACTAACTTGGATGGCGATGTTATAGCCGCTGACTCTTCCAATTCTGATTGGGTTGGCAGTCAATTAACCCAAATACGGCCAATATTTGCTGAATTAGGGAGTGAAGTGTTGATGTATCAAACTCCGGATGGAGATTGGTACTCAGCTTCCAAAAAAGAACTCGGTGACATGAATCTATATAACTTTGTCAGTCAGAATGAAGTTATAAATGAAAACTCACAGCAAATACTTATATTTATAGGGATAATTGTCGGAACTAATCTGGTTATAGTTGCATCAATCATTCTAATAGTAAGGAAAGAATTAGTCGGCATAGACTATATTAAAAGCAGGCTGGATCGTTTAGCTCAGGGTGACTTCTCTGAATATGAACAAACCGAATTACACAATGAATTGTCATCAATTGATCGATCTGTAACCTTATTAAGAAATAGTATTTCCCTTATTGTTGGTGAAATTGTTAGTGCTACTGAAATTATGGATAAAAACTCTAAAGATAACAGAGAAAATATCGATGTTGTGGTAGAGAACAGCATAGAACAGCAAGGTGAATTTGAATCAATAGCGACGGCATGCGTAGAACTTAGTCAATCTTCTAAAGAAGTTGCAAGCAATGCGACGACAGTAAGTAAAACTAATGAAGCAATTGAACAACAGGTATTACAGGGTAGGGATATACTAAAGAAAGTTCAACGTATTGGAGATCAAATAACTCAATCTACGATTGATTCGTCAGAAATTTCTAATGGAATCATCGATAGCTCGACCAGTGTAGGTGAGATAGTTCAGATGATAGATACAATTTCTGAACAAACAAATTTATTAGCACTGAATGCCGCAATCGAAGCTGCGAGAGCAGGCGAGTATGGTCGAGGCTTCGCTGTGGTTGCTGACGAAGTCAGAAAACTAGCTTCTGAGACAAAACAATCGACATCATCGATACAAGACATTGTTGAAATACTCAAGGAGAAGTCAGAAAAGCTCGATACGTTTGTCAAAGAAAACATGACTCTAATCAAAAGTTACAATGATAGTCGACTTGAACTAGAGAATCAGTTTTCTGTCATTCAGGAAAATATAAGGACTCTTTTAGAAATGAATGCGTCCGTGAGTTCTTCCTCGGAGCAACAAGCGTCTGTAGTCGAGGAAGTATCTAAACAAATTGATACATTAACGCAATCTGTTGATGAAAACATGAAATATATCCGTAATAGCGGTGAGCTAGTTACAGGATTAGTTAGTGTGTCAAATGGTCTTAAAGAACAGCTACGTTTCTTTAAAGCTTAATATTCATAAATAATCTGAGAAAGATATTATGTTGTGTAGGTGTGATTTTTGTTGTATTCAACATCATGACTGTATCAAGTTTGGAAGTACTACAGTTTGTAAGAGCTGTTCTGAAACCATTAACCATATAAGCTCATTACCTTCTAATAATGATACTGATGATATTTTTAAATCAATGATTTTTCTTATCGAACTCGAGCTAAAGAAATTAAGAATAATATCAAAACACTGTAAAGATATAGACTCAAAAGCAATATCTTTACTATCTGGTCATGTTGCTGATTTGAAACTAAGTGCTCTTGATGTTAATAGCGAATTGTCAAATTACGCTAATAAATTAGTTTCTGAAATTAAAGTACTATGTAGTGTTTTAGTTTAATTGATAAAATTTGTGTTAAGTTGAGGTGGGTTCCATGTGCGAACTGTTTATAGGTCAACCAAAAGAAAACTATATGGTCAGAAGTAGATCTATTCGGATTCTCGGGCATATAACAAGTATTAGACTAGAAAATAAATATTGGACAGTCTTAGATGAAATGTCTGAGATTGAAGGTAAATCGAGAGCTCAGTTTATATCTGAACTTTATAGTGAAGCATTAGACAGAAATATAGATATTAGAAATTTTACATCTCTGCTTAGGACATCGTGCGTGGTCTTCTTGGAAAATAAAAACAGCACTTAATTATCGTGAATGTAGAGTTGTAATTTAATTTGTATATAAGCGTCATGTTTTCCAGAAAGATAAAACTAATAGTAGGGTTTATGAACGAGTTTAAGGTAAGGATTTTAGGAACCATTGGCGCTATTATTGCGTTTATCGTTGTTGCGTTAATAGCGATTAGCTTTATGTCCTTTAAGAATGAGAGTATCGAGTTAAATAAACAAGTATTACAAGAAAAGAATGCAACAATTGAGGAAAATTTATCTCGAAGGATAGAGGGGTATCGAAGTGTTCTCTCTGGGGTTAAAGCGAGTAAAGCCGACATCACTGATGAAGGCCTCTCGGAAAGAGCGATCATTCAACTTGAGATGCTGTATCGGACTCAAACTCAATTTATTGAAGGCGCTTACCTTATCGATGTCGAAGGAGGGATCTTTAATGCCAAAGGTGAAAAGCTAGACTTCAACGTTCGAGACCTTGGGCGTAATTACTATAAAGCTGTATTCAATGAAGGCAAAACATTCTTCTTTTCTCCACCATTTGTCTCTGCTGTGACCAATAGAGAAATCGTTGTGATGGCCTATAAAATAGACAACTCGATTGCTGTTATTACCTCTGTGTATCTAGATTCCTTTTTAGAGTCTGTTGCAGAGCGAAAGGATGTGTTCCTGTATACAGAGGATGGCACTATCCTAGCCGCGCCATATCCAGGTCTACGTGGCAAAAACATTTACCAAGAGCTTCCACTTTACAAAAGCTTTAGTGCGAGTACACCGGAAATGAACTATAGCAAGGTCGTTGAAGGAGACGATACTGCGTTTACTGCATTTTGGACACAGCTCGATATCGGAGGTTGGAAGTTGGTCAGTTTTATCAAAGATGCAGAAATTAAGAAAGGAGCAGACAGTCAATTAGTCACTTCAGCCATTGTGGGCACCATAAGTTTGATTATCGGATTAAGTATATTATTGGTGACAGTGAACAAACTGGTATTAGTACCTGTCGGTGGTGCTCCAACTGAGATTGCAGGTTTGATGGAGAAGATGGCTGATGGCGATTTTACACAGCGCATTACCCCAACGGGGAATGAAACAGGCATTTATCAGTCACTCATTAAACTATCGAATCAACTGTCGGAGTTAATCCAAAATACACACAGCATTTCCGAGAATGTGGCGTCTGCTTCGGAAGAACTGAATGCAGTGATGAACGACACCAAGTCTAACGCGCAGGAGGAACTGTCTCAGGTAGAGCAAATCTCTACTGCTATTACTGAGCTTTCCTCAACTTCACAGGATGTGAGCCAGCAAGCACTAGTTGCAGAAAGAGAAGCCTGTAAGGCCAAGGAAAATGTACAGTCTGGTAAGCAAACATTGGAGCAAAACATTACTCTGACAGGCTCTATTCACTCATCCGTGAATGAAAGCGCGAACATTGTTGATGAGCTTCGTCAGTTTGCGATTGAAATTGGTTCAGTAACGGAGGTAATCAATTCAATTTCGGAACAAACCAACTTGCTTGCCTTGAATGCTGCAATCGAGGCGGCTAGGGCAGGTGAGCACGGGCGTGGATTTGCTGTCGTTGCTGATGAGGTGAGATCCCTAGCCTCTAAAACACAAGAATCCACGGTTAGTATCCAAGAAATTATTGAGAAGCTGCAAAAGCAATCAGAGCGAGCGCAAACTAATATGGCTCAGAACGTTGAGCTTATCGTGCACTCAGTCCAACTTGCAGACAACATCAAGGCCTCATTTGAGGACATCTCGGCTTCTGTTGAATCTATTTCAGAAATTAACACAGTAGTAGCGACTGCCGCTCAAGAGCAGTTTAGCGTGACTGAAGATATCTCTAAGAACACCACGTTGGCGTTTGACCTTGTGCAACAAAACGTTTCTGGCATGAATGATACGCTAAAAGCATCTTCTGATCTCGCTATGCTTGCAGAGACCCAGAAGAGTGATCTTGGTTTCTTTAAAATATAAGAATGTACGTATCAGATTATCGTTCTGATGCGTACCTGTATCAATTTGGGAAGCAATACTGATCGCAAAATCAATGCCGTAAAACAGTATAAAAGTTCATTATCATCTAGCAACATTAACTCTGATATTTTAATAAACATAAACTTAATGGAGTCACCAGTTAAGAACAATATCAAATGATGGTAAAGATATTGACTTGTAAGGAGTGCTAATATAAAGGTTGTTTAAAACTCGACCAAGCAAAATATTGGGCAACAGTGGAGCTGTTTTATTAAAAGACATGACAAATAGTATAAAATTAGAAAAAATAGTATGTAGTATATAAATGCTACCCCTATTTAGAGTGCCATGCGATAATAGCTTTATGAAATGGAGGTCATATTATTATTAAGTGGAATCTTTTCAAAAGTTTAAAGTGGTGTTTATGAAAAAACATATTATTGCATTATCATTATTGACGTCTTTTAGTTCTAGTAGTGTATTGGCTGTTGGCCAAAATGTTACTGAGGTTCAGTTTGATGGTTTAATTTCAACAGCAACATGTGATTTCGAGATTCAAACAGCTAATGGGGTTGTTAATACTATTGACTTTGGAGTGTTTGACGACTCAGCTCCAACGACTGCTTCCGCTGTTTTTGGTACTGAAGTGCCATTCTCAGTTGTACCAGAAAGCTCATGTTCGGGTACATTTACAAATGGCGCTGAAATTAAGGTCACAAGCGCGGATACTGTGACTGATAATAGCATTGTTACTGATGTTAGAAATGCAAGCGCTGGAGTGCAAGTTAAACTAGCTGATGGTACCAAAGTTGTAAATGCAGGTTATACCAATATCTTGTCTTCTAATACAACTGCGTACACTCCAAGTACAGGCGCGATTCTTTTTAAAGCTCAACCTTATGCGCATTTGGCAACTCTAACTCCTGGACAGTTTGGTGGAAAGATCTCGCTACAAGTGGCTTACAAATAAAAGATAACAAGTAGTAACTACTCGCTCAACATCACCCTGTGCCATTAAGGTTCAGGGTGTTTCCAAACTATAATATGAATCAATATATATGAGTCGTCCTAACCAATCATGCCTTGGTTTCGTTCTCTATTGTCCAGTGCTCTTGTTTGCTCAAGAAATGGAATATAAAGAAGATAGTATAATTCCAGTTTCGTATTGGGATGTATTACAAGCAACTGAATGTTCGGGAGAAGCTAAGGTATCTTTATATACAGACTTTAAAAAGCCAAATTTGAATGAATTTCAATCTCTTCTTGAAATAGATTCTACTCCAAAGCTAGAAGTAAGAAAATTACTTTCTGGGAAATGGAGAGTTTACATTTCTGGCTATGATGATTTGGATGAGGCAAAAAGAAATATCAGTTTTTTGAAAAAAAATGCAAATCTGAAGTCAACCCCTTTTGTTGTATGTTATGAGGAAAGTAATTCATTCCTGAAAGCCCCATTATTAACGTTGGAGAAGGATGTTGATGATAGTAACCAATATACTAGCCAAGTTAATCAAGTTGTATTAAATGGAAATAAGTTAGGTGTATACATAACTGATTATATAAACGGAAAACCATTATTAAGCAGTGAAGTTGCAAGTACTATCATAAATCACAGTGATATAGATTTAGTTGAATATATATCTATGCCTTATGAAGATATACCTGGTATGTTTATTGAACTTGATGATAGAGAGCAATCAATAAACTTAATCTTAGACATTGAACCTGAAAAGTCGAGTTATGAAATAAAGTCCTTTGAAAATGGTAATGTTGCAAATTATTCTAATTATTGGATGAATTATAGCTCAAATATCAATAGTAACTACAGTTTAACTGGTGGTTTAAACAACTACTTGAGCTTTGAAAGGTCGACAGTGGTCTCAAAGTTGTCTTTCTATGACTATGATAGTCGTTCAGAACTCAGCCTTGACTCTTTATATTTGGAGTCTATCAGTGAGGAAGGCCCTATGATTTATTCAGTAGGGAAAATTCAAGGGAATTCCTCAAAAATCTTTGGAGTAGGTATCGAGTACAACAGAAGGTTATTGAATGATGATAGCTTGCTCTATACTCCGCCGATTTCTTTTACCACAGGAGGTCCAGCCTATGTGGAGTTATATCAAGGAAATCAATTAATTAGCTCAATGTCTACGTCGGGCGGTGAATCCAAAATTGAATCCTATCAATATGTCAATACTAATGATCTAACATTGGTTATATCTGAACTCGGTTTAAAGAAAAAGTACATAACTATTCCATATGACTATTCCAATAATATGGCTTCTCTTTACAAAAGTGGAAGTTATGAATGGAGCGCTAAACTTGGACTGAGTGAGAGCAATGATGACCTGGTTGTTGAATATGATGGGTTGAGAGGATTCGATTATTACAGTGTCAGTTTGAATGGATATTACTCTACATCGGATCGTCAGCTTAATCTCAGTATTAAAAGTCTGATGTTTGGCCTAAATAATGACTTATTGCTTGGATATGATAAAACAACGGGAGCATATGCCGGGATCTATATCTCTACAGGCGATGGTTTCAATCTATATGGCAAGTCTTATCAAGATAACAATTATCAATTAAATGCAACTTATAATCGAAAAGGATTAATACTAAACGATGACAGTTTATTGATTGATCTATCGAATAACTCCAGTGATATTTATTTAAATCAAGTGTCAGTTGACTACTCTATACCTAATAGGTTTGGAAGTATGACATTAAATTATACCAATAGTAGTGACGATGATGAATATTTTGGTCTTACTGTTAGTTTTGATTTGGAAAAATTACAGTGGTACGGAGATGTAAGTAATCGTGGCTATTATACTAGAGCGAGTTACACATCTGATGACAGAGATAAGGGGATGTCTGTATCAGTTAGAAAAGATAATAGTAGAATTGGTACAACAAAGTCGGCAGATACATGGCTTAGTACTGAAGATACCAACTTGAATGTAGGATACAGCAAATCTAATTATTTTGAGACTAGAAGCATGAGTCTATCTGGGGGAGCGATATACTCAAAAAATAGTCTTTATCTGACATCATTGAAGACACCGACCTTAATGATTTTGGAGAGTAACTCTAAAACCTTATCAGCTAGAAATAGGCCGAACGATGATGGGGTGTTGATCATACCTTTAAATTCTCATTTTGCTTCAGAAACAGTTTCACTAACCGAAGGCTCTGTGGACAAAAGCTTAGGTGATAGAGATGTATTGAACGTTACTCCTAAACCTAATGGTATTTACCACTTTGACGTCCAAGTTAACTTGATAAAGTATTTAGTTGGCTACGTTGAGTCCCAATCTAGTAAAACCGTTAAAGGCATGGAAGTTCATCTAGGTGATGAGGTTTTATACATCGGCCCCAATGGGCTAATTTCGAATGAAATTACCTTAAAACCAGGGCAAGATGAAGTCTTGCTTAGAATACCCGAGTTAAATTGTGAATATTCTTTACCAGTTGATTCGGACAAACTTGTAATCGATTTTGGAGCGTTAAAATGCGCAGATTATTTTATTTAGTAATGCTGATGATAATTTCAACTCAGTGTTATTCAGCAGTCACGATAGATCGTACTCGGTTGATTCTTGTTCAAAATCAACCTGGCGAAGTTGTGTTGAGAAATAACTCGAAAGTGGTGAAGAACGTCTCTATTTTGGTAACTGATCAAAATGAAGTACAGCGTACTGACAAAATTTTGCTAACCCCCAATTTTATTAAAATGCAACCAGGGGAGTCACGAGTGGTACGATTGTTTTCTTTGGAGGGAAATCTGAAAGAAGGGCGTTTATATTATTTGGAAGTTCAAGAGGAAACAGACGGGGAACAATTCGGTCTTAATGTTATCTTATCATCTAGAATCAAAGTTTTTATTAGAACAAATTCTGATAAAATTGACTATGATAACAGTGTTGAAATAGGGTGTGTTAATCCTAATAAATTATGGATTAAAAATCTAACAAATAGCTTTATTTCCATTAATAAGATTTTATATGGAGATGTTGTTATTTCAGATGAGTACTCATTATCAGAGATAGCACCTAATAAAACTTCATATTTTGTTTCAAGCGGTAGATGCCCAGAACAGAAACAATTGTCAGTAGAATTTATTAACGAATATGGAGGTATGTACAAAAGCTCAATGTCTATCAAGGATGGGATGAAATGATAAAATCAGTTTTATACTCTATGATAATGGTGTTTTGTGTTGTGTATTCTGAATGTTCTTTGGCCGGACCTGGCGATTGCATTAATACATCTGGTAATCAAATAGCTGATGTTCGCTTGGGTAATGTGACGTTGTCACAAAGTACGAACACTCCAAATTATATTATCTATGACCAAGAACTATCGACCTCATTGCTCACCGCGCTTTGCGATTGTGATGAAAATTCCTATGCATCCCATACTCGTTTCAGTGGAGTTGAGAACTCCTATTCTTCATTTGTAGATGATTGGAACGGTTTTATTTGGTATACGGTTCCTAATACCAACTATTTAGCATATAGCTTGGAAGTCGATGTTTACGATGAAAGTTATGGTTCTTTCCGAAGACTAAATATTCCTTTTAGTGGTTATTCTAATCATGTTCCCGAATCTAACTGTAGAGGGCCTTCGACTTTATCAAGTTTAACTAAAGGACGTTTACAAATTCGATTGCTAAGATCTATTATAGGGACTGAGAGCTTTGATGCACCTCTAGGTTATTTTAAAATGAGAAGGGAACAGACGCCTACTTCGAGCTCCCCAATAATTCATAGGCTAGGTGTGGTCGGATCGTTAACTAGCGGCCATTACTGTGGTGTTACAGGTTCAAACAGTGTAAAAAATACTTTTAAAACGGAATTTTTAACTGGTTTTGGCGATCAAATACCGAGTGAAAATTCATTTATTCCCCCTCTAACTACTGTTGTAAACATAATTTGTAATTACTCCCTTATTCCAGTAGAGATTGAGTTTAGAGGTGATTTTAGTGAATATGGGTTGAAAACAAATTTGGATGGCGTGGAAATTAAATCTATCTTAAGTGCTAATGTATTTGGTACCAACTATATTATTAATAATACAACGAGAAAATTCCAAAGTTCTCTTGATTCAAATGGACTGAAACGAGTTCAATTCTCTTCAGCGCCAATATTGACTAAACCTAAGTCACAAGTCACGTTGGGGGAATATTCCGCGACAATGTACATAAGAGTCAATTTTAAGTAGGGATAGCATCGTGAAAAATGGTCAACTCATAAACTATTATCAGCCAATTATTGATAACAAATCCGATGTTGTTGCATTAGAGGCATTGGTTCGACTCAAAGTTCCGAATAAAGGTGTCCTTTATCCGTCTGCGTTTTTATCGAAATTTGAACATTGTCGTTTGTTTGATAATGTTCTTTTGAATGCAATCCATGATATTGGATTTTATGAGGTTCCTTATAGGATTTCTTTAAATTTGCCTCCTAGTTTATTAGAAAACTCCAGTTTCTATAAGTATTTTGTTTCTAGATGTGAAGAGTACAATATTTGTCCTTCACGGTTTAAAGTTGAGATCACAGAGACTGAATACTATGATTGTTCTATGTCTTTGGTAAAAAACATACTCAAATTGAAACAATACGGGGTAGGTATTTCAATTGATGATTTTGGTGTTGGATATTCATCGCTCGATAAAATCCTAAAACTCCCAATAGATGAGTTAAAGATAGACCGAATTTTTATATTGGACTCCCAGTATGATTTTAAAAAGAGATGTATATTGGAGAGTATGTCGGATTTAACTAGAAAACTGGATATTATGGTTGTGGCGGAAGGGGTCGAAAATACAGAGACTTATGACTTCATCAAGAAGCTGAACATTAATTATTTTCAAGGGTATTTGTTCAGCAGGCCTAAACCTTTGGGTGATTTATTTAGTTGATGAATTCCGGTTTTATTCGGTTGCAACTGTGTATGTATTCTATTTAGGCTGTCTCTAACATGGATCGTTGGGGGTGGCCTTTTATTAATGGTATGCGATTTATTACGTGTGACTGACTGTTAATATCCACTTTTTGTAGTAATAATCTATTAATTTTATTCTTTGTGATAGTTCGTTTTTCTTAATCATCGCTCCTCTTTCCATCCCGACTTGCTTCTCAGTTTATATATTGATTGTCGTCACACATTTTTTCAATAGTAGAATCTTACTACCTTTGAGTTCATGCCCATTGGTTAAATGGTTACGAAGAAAAAGGAGAACGACATGCTTCAATCACATGTATGCTCAAATATCGAACCAGATAGCTTTAAATCTGGTGAACATATTGGAAAAAGCATTAAATCAAAACTCACCAAAACAAGTATTATTTTTATATACATCAGTGAAACTCATGAACATTCCGAGCTTGTTAAAGGCGTTAAAAGTGTTCTTGGTGAGGTTAATATTATAGGAAACACGTCCTCATGCGGAGTCATTACACCAAATGGGTATTTATTTAATCGTGAGGGTTTCGCATGCGCTTTAGCCATTTACGATGCTCAGCTGGAAGTTAGAACGTCTTTGGTGAGTAACGCTTCTGAGCAATCAGACTCCTTGGAAGCTTATACTCTCGGGCTCAAATTGGGTCATAGCTTAAACCAAGGTCTCGTTGTTTCTGAGCAGCAACCTGCATTCTTGCACATGGTTTCTTCTCCAGGTGAAGAAGAGAGTTACTTAGAAGGTATCAGCCAAAAAACTGGCCGTTTGCCCTTGTTTGGTGGGAGTGCAGCAGACAACTCGGTCCAAGGGAGTTGGGCATTGTTTACACAAAGCGAGTCAACCAGAAACGGCGCAGCAGCAGCGTTATTTTTGTCAAACAAAAAGATTGTTAATCAATACGCCGACGGATATCACGAATCGATAAACATGGGACTTGTCACCAAAATGAAAGGCAAGCGTGTGGTATGCGAAATTAATAATCAACCTGCATTAAAACAATACGCCGAATGGATTGGAGAAACAGTAGAGAGCCTCCGCGGCGATCAACTTCTTACCAAGTCTATTTTAAAGCCTATTGGCATCAAAGATATAACAGGCTCTTTGACCGCGATACGTCACCCGCTCGTTGGATATGATGATATGTCCATGTCCGTTGGAAACGACATTTGTGAAGGTTCGTCATTCATTCAAATGTCAGCGACGAAAGCGGAACTAATCGGGGCAGTCCGACACACTATTCGGGAGCTATTTGCCAAGATGCCAAAGGAAAAAGTGGGCGCTTTACATCTCGTTCACTGTGCTGGCCGTCGAATGGAAATTGGCAACGAGATCCATCAAGTCCACGAAATCCTTCAAGAGGAATGTGGTGATATTCCTTATGTAGTGGAGTTCACCTTTGGCGAATATGGATATAACGAATGTAGTGCGAATACTTGCGGCGGGCTGATGCTTTCATTTACCGCTTTTGAAAAATAAGAATATTGAGAATAATCATGTCAAACAAAAATATGCTAAATGTTTATAACCCTTACAATAATGAACTGATCGCTGAGTTGGAAACGACAACTAAAAAGCAAGTGGAAAAACACATCTTAGATGCAGTTCTTGGTCAGAAAACATGGAGTGATTTACCGCTAAGCTCACGAGCGACTGTTTTATATAAATTTCTAACCTTAGTTGAAGATGAAAAAGACAAGCTTAGTTCTTTACTGTCTCAAGAGTCGGGCAAGCCGATTAAAGAAGCGCAAGCGGAAATTAATAATATCTCTATTGGATTTTTAGCATTTATCGAAAAGGCGAAGCATTTATACGACACTTCCTTCCCTGGTACCAGTGAAGCTGGCCAAGCGTCTAATCTTCAGATCACCACGCGAGAGCCACTCGGTGTTGTTGCTTGTATTTTACCCTTTAACTTTCCTTGTGATCTATTTTGTCAAAAGGTAGCTCCTGCATTGATGATGGGTAATTCAGTCATTGTGTTACCTTCTACCAACAACCCCCTCACTGTCACAGAGTTGGTTAAGTTGTTGAAGAAAGCGGGGGTACCTAAAGACGCGATTCATTGTTTAATCGGTGAGGGTAGAGATATTGGTCCAGTGCTGACACAACATCCGGACGTCAATATGGTTACTTTCACGGGCTCGACACCTGTTGGACTCGAAATCGCGGATATTTGTGCGTCACGTCTGGCACATGTCGCATTAGAGCTTGGCGGGAACGATGCTTTCATTGTCTGCGAAGATGCCGATGTCGATCTCGCAGTAAAAGAGATGATTTGGGGACGTATGTACAACTCGGGGCAAGTCTGCTGCGCAAGTAAACGTTTCATCATTCACAAGTCGAAAGTAGACACATTCATCGAGAAAAGCATCGCTCAACTGCAGCAACTACACCTAGGCTCCCCACAAGATGAGTCAACAGATTTTGGTTGTCTTATCAGCGAGCAGGCTGCTGTGTCAGTGGAGAGACAAGTCGCACTGACAATTGAACAGGGGGGAAAACTAGTTTTTGGTGGAACAAGAGAAGGGGCTTGTTACAGCCCAACGATTATTACGGACATCCCCGTAACAGCCGATGTCGCATCAAATATGGAGATTTTTGGTCCAGTAGTGTCCATTATTCCTTTTGATACTGAAGAGGAAGCTATTCGTATTGCTAACGCCTCTATTTATGCTCTGAGTGCTTGTGTTTTCTCTACTGACTACAAAAAGGCCATCGCATACTCTAAACAAATCGAGTGTGGCGTGTTTGTTGTCAATGGAGCCAGTTTCTATCGTAGTTTCGAAATTCCTTTCTGTGGACACAAAATGAGTGGCTTTGGAAGTGAAGGGGTTTCATCCACGCTGGAAGAAATGTCAAAAGTTAAAAGCTTAATCCTTAAAGACGTTTACTAACTATCAGATGACCGTGTTGTGTGTTCATAACACGGTCCTATTATTTCAAGGATTTATTATGAATCGAGTAATTCTTTCTCCTGCTAAATATGTTCAAGGTCCTCATGTACTCAATGAGCTGGCGTCTTTGGTGATGCATTTGGGTACCAGAGCATTGGTGATCATTGATAAAACAATAAGCGAAAAGGTGAGTATTGATTTTTCTGATAGTGTATTTAAAAAGATAGAACTATTTTCGGGTGAATGCTGCTATGAAGAAATTGAACGGCTAGGACTCTTAGTAAAAGAAAAGTCTATTGATGTCGTTATTGGTGTTGGAGGCGGAAAAGTCATTGATAGTGCTAAGGCTATAAGTCATTTACAGAACATCGCAGTGGTAGTTTGTCCTACAGCAGCTTCGAGCGATGCTCCAACGAGTGCTCTTTCGGTCGTCTATAAACAGTCAGGTGAGTTCTTAGAATACCTTCCACTTCGTAAAAATCCAGATCTTGTCGTCGTTGACTCACATATTATCGCGAAAGCTCCTACTCGTTTGCTGGTTGCTGGTATCGGTGATGCACTAGCCACATATTTTGAAGCTAGAGTTAACTATCAATATCAGCGTACCACCATGGCAGGAGGTATACCGAGTTTATCTGCATTCACGTTGGCCAAGCTCGCATATGAAACCTTATTGAAGTTTGGTCTTGATGCTAAGCGTAGTGTTGATAATGGTGAAGTGACACTTGCTCTAGAGAATATTATTGAAGCGAATACCTATTTAAGTGGTATTGGTTTCGAAAGTTCGGGGTTGGCCGCTGCTCATGCTATTCACAATGGTTTTTCTCAACTCAATGAATGTCATCATTTGTTACACGGCGAAAAAGTCGCTTTTGGCACTATTGTTCAACTTGTACTAGAAAGATCTGATACCGATGAGCTAAAAGCAATTATTAAATTTTGTCGTGAACTAGGGCTTCCTACGACGTTGAAAGAAATGGGTATATCTAAAATCGAATTAGCTCACCTTAAAGTCGTGGCTGATGCTGCATGTGAGTCTAGCGAAACGATCCATAATATGCCTTTCACGATTAAGCCAAGCGATCTAGTTCAAGCGATAATCACGGCCAACGAAATTTCGTCAAAATTGGTGTAAATGTAGATTTAGTTGAGTCATCTCATTTGGTATCGCAAGCGATCCTCAAAGTCTCAAAATTGCACTTTCTTGTATAGAAGTTGGATTAGGTTCGTTGTTGGGTTTATTGTCGGAAAAGTTGTTTAATGTGAAGGTAACTCCACAGGGAGCTTGACTAAACTTCGAATGTGACTGGCGCTATAGGTGAGCGCCAGTACTCTTTGACACTAGATAATTTTGCCTATTTGCTCTACAACTTTATCAACAGCGTGGGCTACTTTAGCCAGTTTTTTGATTTTGTTGTCTACTTCCTTTAGCTCCTTTATTCCTTCTTTGGCGCTAGCAATTAGTTCATCAAGTTCTTCCAATGAAGCTTTGAACGTGCTTGAATTCTTCTCAATAAGTTGGGAGTGATACTCTTGCAGCTTATCACCTAGTTCTTCAAAACTTGCAATGAGTGAGTCGTGTTCTGGCCCAACCATTTCGTCGTTAAGAAACGAGTGGATCTCGTCATACGCACTTTGGAGTTCTTCGTAGGTCGCATTCTTGTCGTGCATGTGGTCATTCTCCTAATGTGTCGCGAAAGTCTTTGATTGCATCGATCTGCATTTTAGTCGACTGCAGTGCTTTCTTCGCCGCCCCCTTAGTTAAGTCGTCATCGCTTTTAAGGGATACAACAATAGATTTGTTTAACTGTTGAATCGCTCCCAATGCACGCTCAAGCTTTGCGTAGTTAGCGTCTAGGTCGTTTAGGCGGATTTTTAGCTCATACGTCTTTCTATAGGCATTAACTCTTTCTTCCAATGAATGATGGAATGTCACGCAGCGCCTATCATTGAGTTCTTCACAACGATTTGGGTTGTTGAGTAGATACAGGCGAATTTGCAATTCTTTTTCTAAGCTAATTTTGGTTGCCTGTTTCCATGAGCCCAACTCGCCTTTCAAAGCTTCGTACGAACTTTGAATGATGGATTCTGAGTCTATCAAAATACTCTTTAGTAGGTCATAGCGGCTCTTTTCTGTATAGGCCCTCGCAATAGCGTTTACACTGGTTGAGAGAAGTTCGATATCACTGGAATTAATGTATTCGGCATGATGCGACTCTGATAGTGACACTAATGATTCGTTCAGTTTTTGGGAGTACTTGTTTAACGCTTCACTTCGGTCATTTGTGGCCAAAGCGTAAATACTCTGAGAATACTGCTGTAGGTTGTGCAGTAGAAGTTCTTGTCCTGAATTGTCTATGGTCGCTATATTTAATCTATTTCCCGTTATTCCATCCCGTGTCGCTTTAACTAGCTCTGCACTGATTCGAGCATCATCTGCTGACTCATACACGTTCATCAGGGCATCTTGAACTTTCGTAGTTTGTTCAGCGTATTGGGTAAGCATCGTTATTGATTCATTTGATGCACACCCTGCTAACGTAACCACTGTAAGTAAAACAACTTTGAAGCGTATTGTCGGTATCACACTGTATAGGATTTTATGTTTCATATATCACTAAGCCTTATTCTTTTCGTTTTAAGCAACGCAGATACCGTACCGAGGTAAGATATCTCGAATCAGTTCTAACCGATACGTTTTTAGAGCGTCATGAAACTTTTTCCAGTCTGAGTGCAGAAAGTCATCTGTGTAGTGGTAAACAACTTTATCATCTTCGATCGAACCATGCCCTCTTGCTATGACTTTCCAGCTGTTGCTTCCATCTTTATCGAAGGACAAATTAACGGGCTCAAACCCAAAACTGCCTTGTTGTAGTTTTTTAATCCATTTAGCATGACGAGCATGACCATCGTCGTCATCGAGTTCTAGGAAAGTCTGCTCAATAATGGAGTATTGCTCGGAAGTTAGTCCAGGCTGCTCATCGACATTGATTTGGGTGTCACCACTATTCCAACATTGAAGCACTTTACACATGGCGTTCGCGGCATCGAGATAGATTGCTGTATTATTTCGTTTTACGGGTAATCCTTCACCGTTAATATAACTCCATGATGCGTAGGGGCGATCGGGAAAAGACAGAGCGGCGCCGTGGCCGAGTGGTGATGCCGACGAGATCCCTTGGCTCATTAATCTATCTTTAATGCCTTCTAAAGTGGACGTAGATGAAGAATCTAGTTCATTCACGATATTGTAATCATGAATGACGCCAGCAAAGCCTTGGTGGGCAAATGTATCTGCGTACACATGCATTGCAATACCCATGAGGTGAGCTGCAAATGGTTTATCCCAATGTGTAGCTACCATATGTAGCATGTCCCTTGCTACATAACTGTCGGGTTTACAAACCAATCGATGAATAAATGAACCATCTGGTGTTATGTCCCAGGGGAGTCCTTGGTTGCCAGGAAGGAAGTGGAAGGGTATCCAAACCAGATGATTCGCTAGTTCTTGCGTGTTCCGATAGTCGAGCATTTTATGTGCCGAGACTATGCGGTCAAACATTGCACCGTTGTCAAAAAATATAGGCTTATCGTTTGTTGCTTCATCCACATATTGAGCTGAGTAAGCCACTATCTCTGCGTTATGGTGCGATATGCCCGCGAACCGAGCTACCACGTAGGTCAGGGTATGATGTCCATCTATTTGCATTTTGTATCTCCAGATCGTTGAAGAACTGATTGTTACGCATGAATGCCAAAAAACGGCTTGTGTAAAGGGTAGGTGCTTAGTTGTTGGCCTTGGCTTGGCCGCACCTTGTTTTGTTACATAACTACTTTACTGTATCAACGTTGCTTAATTGCAATATATCAGGAGCTAAGGTAGTCGAAAACTAGAGAGATACAACGAAGATAAAGGAGTCACAGAAAAGCGTAAATCTTAATCAGATGGAGCTACAAAAGTTGTAGTAAAGCAAAGCGTGTATATGAGTTGATGAACTAACTAAACCTATTATCTGAATTTTTTTAGCGTGGCTAATTTCTGTTTTACTCGTCTGTTCATTCCTAATAATTCTTAAAAGCTAACCTGCTGCCACACTTAAAGTAGAGCTCCAAACTCATTTTTGTCAAAGGACGTATTGGAGTCGATCTCGATAAACACGTCTTTACCCCTTTTATTGTTAGATGTTTTACTCATTTATGTCTTATGAATCTGAATTTACCCTATTCAGATTTAACCGATTGAATTGAAAAATTAGTGTTCCCGTTGTTAGGCGACACTTTGCAGCTTAGTATCTCTTTGCGTACTTTAACGTATTGATTTTTAATTGAACCGATATGACTAAGAGTGCATTATGTAGGAGTGAAAAACGACAAGTTGTCGGCTAACAAGCGTTAGTTGTTTCAACAAATTTCGAGGAAACTATGACTAGGAATTATTGGGGTTATAGAATAAACAAAAACAAAATTGACTTCTTTCGTTCAGAACTAGAGCAAGGTCGTCTGCGTCAAGGATGGGGATGGGATTCGAAGCAATGCTTGACCCGCTTGGAAATGGATAGTGGTGCAAAACGAAATCTGCCAATATTTAATAAAGTTAAAAAAGGCGATATCTTGCTAATTCCTCGTCTTCCGACATGGAATGAGGTGGCTGTTGTTGAAGCGACTGAAGATTTTGATAAAGGTTATAAATTTGAAATCGATCAAAATCTTGGTGACTATGGTCATATATTTCCTGCGAGACTCATTAAGCAGTTCGTAAGAAAAAATGAGTCAATATCAGGTGATATTCGCTCAACCTTAAAGAACGTATCGAGGTTTTGGAGTATTGGTCATTGCGCAGGTGCTATTGAACAAATTATCACAAAGGAAGATGGCGAGTTAAGAAACGAGGTTAGCTTTACTGATAGGTTTCACAATATCTTGAATGACAGCATTGAGAATAACTTTGATACAGAGAAGTTTTCCAACGAGATATATGATCGCTTGAATGCGAACCTATCAAATGAAGAGTGGGAATATGCTTTAGTCGAAGGACTTAAAAAGATTTATCCATCTCCCATTGTTGTTGAGCGCACTGGTGGAATTTTAGAGAAAAGCCATGGTACAGATATCTTAATAAAGTTCCCTGGGTTATCAGATTTTCAATATGCAATAGCTATTCAAGTTAAAGATTACTCAGGTTACATGTCTGGATATGCTGTTGAGCAAATATCCAAGGCTGATGATTATTGGGCAAATGAAGGTCTAGTGCTCATCGACAAGTATGTAATCGTTACAAAGTGCGAAAAAGAGCAAAACCTCAATGTAACCACCTTAGACGAATCGGTAAAAATCATATTTGCAAATGAGTTAAAAGACTTACTTCTAAAAATGGGTATGAGTGAGATGGGGTTATCGATGGAAACCAACAACTAACAAAGCATTTAAGAGTGATTCGCAACGCTTGGCAGTTTCGCTTCGCTCAAGTATAGCCAAGCGCCGCTCACACCTTAATGCGGCGTTAGCTTTCAAGGAGGAAAATTGAGCGCAAGTGACTATATCAAAGAGGTTCGTTCTAAGATTGGAACGATGCCACTTCTTATCCCGAGCGTTGCGGGTGTCATTTTAAATGAAAACAAAGAGCTACTACTTCAGCAAAAATCAGATGGCACATGGAGCCTTCCTGCCGGAATGATTGAACCTCAAGAGTCGCCAGTGCAAGCATTGTTCAGGGAAGTTCGCGAGGAAACAGGTTTGGCTGTAAAAGTAGATCGCCTACTTGGTGTATTCGGCGGTGAGGGTTTTGGTTTTACATACCCAAATGGTGATCAAGTTGAATACACAGTTATCATGTTCAAATGTGTAGTAGAAAGTTGTTCTCAATCCGCACTCGATGATGAAACGGTATGCCTTAAATGGTTTTCAAAAGGTAATATGCCAAGGCTTGAGATACCTTACCCGTTGGATTGTTTATTTGCAGAAAATGAATCAGCGTACTTCGTTGGTTAGAAAGCTAACAAATTGTTCAAGAGTGATTCGGCACGCGTGGCATTTTTACTATGCGTCAGTTTTGGTGGTTAAGGTGGTTAAGGTGGTATGCGGAGGCATCGGCATTGCGTGCCTCACACCTTAACAAGGCGTTAGTACGGGTTTGACATCGAAGGTCATAAGTTTTGGTGTTTATCTGTTTTGGCGCTCGTGTTTACACCTTTCAGTTAGTGCCTTTCAAGTTCTTTCCGGTGGCACTATCTGAGGAGTGTTCGCTTTGATTTCACCGTTTACGGTTTCTAACTCTTTCCCTATTTCTTTGGTGCTTCTTCATTTTTGTGGCGGCTTCTGAGTGAATCTTGGCTGTAATTGATGCAGTCGTCGGAGTACGAGGACCGAATCCTTTTCTAAGTTGAAGCCAGTAAAAGTAGGGGAGTTCAGTGCGCTTTTCTTCTAGCCAACTTCCGTCTTTCAATCGGGGCAAAGTTTTGTAGCTGCCCGTCTCACTTCAGTGTTCAAAGCCTTTCATATTATGCCATTTTTCAATATCTTGGAGCGCACAAATAGAAGTAGTGCATGTCTTAGTATCAAGTTTGAAGTGCGACACTTTTTACAGATGCGCATGAATATACT
>NZ_JAPEID010000051.1:0-31277 GCF_028823755.1 Vibrio sp. VP6 | reverse complement strand
TGTTAGGCCTGCCGCCAGCGTTCAATCTGAGCCATGATCAAACTCTTCAATTTAAAGTTTTGTTCGGCTCAATGAATACTGAACATTACATAAAGTAATGTTTGAATTGACTGTGCTCTTATTGGTTTTCACTTTTGAAAAAGTGAAACAAAACAGCTCAAGGCTGCTTCCCAATTCGAATGGTCACTTCGTTTCATTGAAACCTAATTTGATACCGAAGTATCGAATTGGATTATCATCAACGAGTGCCCACACAGATTGATAGGTCTATATTGTTAAAGAGCTATTCTTCTTTGTGATTCACATCACTTCGGAAGAGGCGGCCATTCTAGCGAGATAATTTATTGTGTCAAACACTTTTTTAAAATTATTTCGTTTTTCTTTCTAGCCTTGCCAACCTTGCTGAAACCCTTGCGAGCCCTTGCCCTGTCGACGAGGTGGCATTATAGAGATCGCGCTCACATTGGCAAGTGTTATTTTGCAAAAATTGCAAAAATAATGATTAAACGACGACTTTTCGCCCAAAGCTTTATTTATCCAACTTTACCCAAAACTATCAAACAACTTATCCACAGAGTTATCCTAAAATGTGTATTTTTAATTCCATTACTTATGCCTATAAATAAAGAAAGCTGCATGATCGCAGCTTTCTTCTATAGATAGATATATCTGTAACTAGATACCTGAACCATCTTGTTCATTACCATCATCTTCATGAAGTCCACATTCACGCTTTAAACCAAAGAAGCGAGTCTCTTCCTCTGACATTCCTGGCTCCCATTTACGTGTCGTATGTGTATCCCCAACAGACAAGTAACCTTCTTCCCAAAGTGGGTGATAGGTAAGACCATGTTGCTCGAGGTAGTAGTGAACATCTTTATTAGTCCAATCGATTACGGGCAGAAACTTAAACACGCCATTTTGAATCGACAGTATCGGTAAACCCGCTCGTGATTTACTTTGCTCTCTACGTAAACCTGAAAACCATGTTCCAACATTAAGTTCTTTCAATGCACGACGCATTGGTTCGACTTTATTTATTTTGTTGTACTTCTCGATCCCCTCAACACCCTGCTCCCATAATTTGCCATAACGTGCTTCTTGCCATTGAGCACTTTGCTCCGCTCGATAAACTTTTAGATTAAGGTTGAGTTTTTCTGTCAACTCATCAATAAAGCGGTACGTTTCTGCAAACAGATATCCGGTATCCGTAAGAATAATTGGGATATCAGGTTTTTCTTGAGTCACAAGATGAAGCATGACAGCGGCTTGGATACCAAAGCTTGAGGATACCGCAAACTCTCCATCCAGATTTTCCAAAGCCCACTTTACTCGCTCTTGTGCCGACAGCGGTTCAAGTTCGACATTGATTTGTGCAAGACGGAGAATTTGCTCCGTCTTTGTTAATGTCAGTAACTCCGCCAGCTCCGGTTTGGAAGCCACAGAATCAAGCATAGAAGTCCCTCTTTGATACGAACACTTCTTGAATGATGCCTGCACGAATGGTGAAATCGCCAAAGGCTTCGCCTTCCTCACGCTCTTTCGACCATCGAGCCACCAGCAGATCAATCTCTTCTAGGATTTGTTTATCCGTGATGTTCTCTTTATACATTTTAGGTACACGTGTACCAGCACGATTCCCCCCCAAATGTAAGTTGTAACGACCCGGCGCTTTACCTACCAGACCAATTTCAGCCAACATCGCACGGCCACAACCATTTGGGCACCCGGTCACGCGCAGAATGATATTGTCATTTTCTGGCAATCCGTGTTTTTCCAGAATGCCTTCAACATCCGTGACAAACTGAGGGAGGAAGCGTTCAGCTTCTGCCATCGCTAGAGGACAAGTTGGGAATGCCACACACGCCATTGAGTTTTTACGCTGCTCGCTGACATTGTCATCCATTAAGCCATGTTCACGAGCGATCTTTTCAATCTTCGCTTTTTCGCTTTTAGGTACACCCGCAACAATTAAGTTTTGGTTGGCGGTCATACGGAAGTCACCTTTGTGGATCTTCGCGATTTCAGCGACGCCCGTTTTCAGCGGCTTACCCGGATAATCCAGCAATCGACCATTCTCGATAAATAACGCCAAGTGGAATTTACCATCGATACCTTCTACCCAACCAATACGGTCACCACGTTCAGTGAACTCATACGGGCGGCTAGCTTCAAACTGAATGCCCGCACGTTTTTCTACTTCTGCTTTAAAGACATCTGTACCGACGCGGTCGAGTGTGTATTTGGTTTTAGCGTTTTTACGGTTTGAACGGTTACCCCAGTCACGCTGAGTTGTTACAACCGCAGCCGCGACATCTAAGGTTTTTTCTAGAGGAATGAAACCAAAGTCATCAGCTCGACGTGGGTAAGTCGACGTATCGCCATGTGTCATCGCCAAACCACCACCCACTAGCACATTAAAGCCAACCAATTTGCCGTTATCGGCAATCGCAACGAAGTTCAAATCGTTCGCGTGGACATCCACATCATTTTGTGGAGGAATGACTACGGTTGTTTTGAACTTACGTGGTAAGTAAGTTTTGCCCAGGATCGGCTCATCTTCTTCAGTCGATTCGACTTTTTCTCCGTCTAACCAAATTTCAGCATACGCGCGAGTTTTAGGTAGAAGGTGTTCACTGATCTTCTTCGCCCACTCGTAAGCTTCTTGATGCAATTCAGACTCTACCGGGTTCGTGGTACACAGTACGTTACGGTTAACGTCTCCTGCTGTCGCGATTGAATCAATACCGATGCTGTTTAGCGTTTGGTGCATCAACTTGATATTTGGTTTTAGTACGCCATGGAACTGAAACGTTTGACGTGTCGTCAGGCGAATACTTCCATATAACGAGTGTTCTGTAGCAAACTTGTCGATCGCCAGCCATTGTGTTGGCGTAATAATACCGCCAGGCATACGAGCACGAAGCATCACGTTATGAAGAGGCTCAAGCTTTTGTTTGGTACGCTCATTACGGATATCGCGATCGTCTTGCTGATACATACCGTGGAAACGAATAAGTTGGAAGTTATCCGCTGTAAAGCCGCCAGTGATTCGGTCTTGCAAATCTTCGGCGATGGTTCCACGTAATAGATTGCTTTGTTTTTTTAGGCGTTCGTTATCAGATAGTGGCCCTAGCTCTTCGCCTAATACAATCTGCTTGTTATTTTCAGTAGAAAAAGTCATTAGTACACATCCCTCTGATAACGTTTCGCTTTACGTAAATCATTAATAAATTGTTCTGCATCGTCACGCGGCATCTTGCCTTCTTGCTCCGCAACAATGACCAATGCGTCATGGACATCTTTCGCCATACGAGTCGCATCACCACATACATAGATGTAAGCGCCATCTTGAATCCACTGCCATACTTGCGCGGCATTTTCTAAAATGCGGTGCTGTACATAAACTTTTTCTACTTGGTCACGACTGAAAGCAACATCTAAGCGGCTTAACACTCCCGACTTAAGGTATTTTTGCCATTCCACTTGGTACAAGAAATCTTGTGTGAACGTGCGATCACCAAAGAATAACCAGTTTTTACCTTCAGCATCGCGGTTTTCACGCTCTTGAATAAAGCTGCGGAATGGCGCAATACCAGTGCCCGGCCCAACCATAATGATCGGTGTATTATCATCTTCTGGCAGTTTGAAGTTATTGTTGTGCTCAACAAATACTTTTACGTCACCGCCTTCTTCTAGACGTTGAGCCAAGAAGCTCGATGCGCCACCGTAACGTTTTTCATCGTTGTGGTCATATTCAACCAACCCGACGGTAAGGTGTACTTCTTCATCCACTTCAGCTTGGCTAGAAGCAATAGAGTAAAGACGAGGCGTCAAACGGCGCAATAAACCAACTAACTCATCCGCGGTCAGTTTGGTTTTCTTCTCTGTGAATACATCAACAATTTGAGTGTTGGCTGAGTACTCACGAAGCTTGTCTTTATCTTCCACCAGTTTTTGTAGTTTCTTGCTACCAGATAACTCGGCAAACTTGGCCACTAGCTGTGGGTTAGATGTCGTGATCTCGAACTTACTCACTAAAGCACTGTGAATCGATAAGCTTTCACCATCAACGTCAACTGTTTCAACACCAGACAAACCAACTTTACCTAGAATTTCATTAGCAAGCTCAGAGCTGTTTTCGTACCACACACCCAAAGCATCACCTGGTTGGTATGTCAGACCCGAACCATCTAGATCGATTTCGATATGGCGAACATCTTTACCCGAGTCTCGACCCGTGATCTTTTGGCTGGTGAGTAACGTCGCTGTGTATGGATTTTGTTTGTTGTACTGAGAATGTGAAGCTGCCGCTTGTCCTACAGGAAGTTGAACAATTTCCGCTTCATTGCCAGAAGATAGTGTCTCTTTAACTTTACCTAGCGCATTCTTGCGCCATTCTTCCGCTGCCGCTTCGTAATCAACATCGCAGTCAATACGCTCAATAAAAGACGTCGCGCCCAGTTTTGCTAAGTAAGTGTCAAAGTCTTTACCAGTTTGGCAGAAGAACTCATAACTAGAATCACCCAATGCAATCACACCATATTGAAGATTTGATAGCTTAGGCGCTTTCTTAGATTGTAAGAACTCGTGCAGCTCAATGGCATTGTCTGGCGCTTCACCCTCACCGTTGGTAGAAGCAACAATGATGACGTGCGTTTCTTTGGCTAAGTTTTTGCCTTTGTAGTCGCTTGCGTCAAACAGCTCTACTGCAATTCCTTCTGCTTTTGCTTCTTGTTCCAACGCTTCAGCAACACCTTTTGCGTTACCGGTTTGAGAAGCAAAAATGATGGTCAACTTACCGGCAGGCTTTGCTGATACTGCGGCAGCTGCTTGGGCGATTGGTGTTGCCGCCGCACTTGGTTGATGTTGAGCTAAACCCCAAAAGTACCCACTGACCCAAGCAAGTTGCTGCGAAGACAACTCAGAGACAGTTTGTTGGAGTGAATTAAATTGTTGGTCATTCAGAGGGCTTGCGATCGGAGGATTTCCGCCTTGCCCATTATTATCTTCAGACACATTCTTGTGAGAATACTCATTCTTTTGAAAAGACATTATCACGACATCCCTATTCATTGCGTGACGATAGAGTACCCACTCTCCTTAATAACAAGAAAGAATAGAAGTGAATGTTTTATAACTTTTTGGAAGTAAGAACGGCTTACTTTTTGCTCAGCGATCTTCGATGCGGACTTGTTGAAAGCCCACCGCCATGGCTGATTTTGAGGCGGCATCTAAATCTTCATACAAACATTCTTCACCGTGACTGTCGGTCAGAAACACGAAACCACCTCGCGCATGCCTAAACTCAACAACCCATCCACCTTCTTGGATTGCTGGCTCAATAATGGCTTCAACAAGCTGGTTTTCACGAAATAGATGTCTTAGTTCATTTATTGTCATCGCTATCCCTGCTCTAACTTTCCCATTGCTCCTAAATAAGCATGGTCTACCTGAACAAAATAGGGAGAGAAATTCGAATAGATATAATGAAGTGGTATAAAAAAACGCCACTTATATCGTGGCGTTTTTAAAACTGAAGAAAGGAATCGAATTAAAATGAGTATTCCGCGCTAACAAAGAAGCCATTTGCGAAGATAAACTCTTTACCTAAGCTTGAGAGAAACACTTCCGACTCTAAATCGATCACGCGGTATCCACCACGGAAAGCCAACTGAGCGTCTTGTAGTGGCACATGGTATTGAATGCCAGCCATTAAGTCCGTGCTCTTGATGCCTTTGTTGTCACCAAAGTTCATTTCACCAATCACATCAAAGTTCGTATTAGGCACTTGGATCTCTGCGTAGCCGTACCAAGCCCAGATAAGCTCATCAAACTCTTCAGTACGCTTATTTGTACCAGCATCAATGTATTTCGTATCGCTTAGATTGCTGAATGTAACACCCGCATCAAAATGCAATAGATCATGGTCTAGCACTTGGTAGTACATGGTTAAATCGAGTTTATCAAAGCCCATGTAATCGGCATCAACACTTGAGTAACGTAGACGTGCATTCGGTACGTATTTCACATCGTGCTCAATGGCAGCGTAAAAAGTACCCGTTGTACTGCTATCTCTTCTTACTTCATTAACTTTTGTATCTGCACCCCATACTTCTGCCCCCACTTTTGCGGAAAAAGAAGATTCTGCGAATGTAGGAAGAGATGCGGCTAATGATAATGCTGTTAAAGCGATGGTCGCTTTATTTGTCATGGAATGTGTACTCCGAGATAGCTGATATTCAACAATGAGGGCGTGAGGGGAAATATACCATACTCTCACGCCTCGCTATCAACTAAATCGTCTATACCCGACTATTTATAACGCGGTTGGGCAACGAAGTTTTTAAAGAACCAAATACCCAATGCGATGACTATCAGCCATGGTAATAGTTTGAGTACCGCGCCGATCATGCCAAGTAAAAACATCACAACCAACGCAATACCTGTTGCTGCGAACACTGTCATCATCGTGATGCCTGTTACTAATAAGGTCGCGGCAAATACTAAAATAAAGATCAGCTCCAACATAATCACTTCTCCATTTGTTTTAAACGACTAGAGCAGTTTCCATACCAACTTATCCAAAACAAATTAAGGTTATGATTTCTAAATAAAAATAAAGCCAGAGGCATTTCTGCGCTCTGGCTTCGCTGTCCGTAAGTTGGTATTTTTAGCCAACCACTGGTGAATTTTACACATTCAGCTCTTTTGGAATCTTCGCTAACGCATCCTGTAGCACTTCTAGGCCAGAACCTGGCTTGTGCGCATTTTCACTGATGTGACGACGCCATTGGCGAGCACCCGGCATATTTTGGAACAAACCCAACATGTGACGAGTGATATGACCAAGATACGCACCTTTCGCAAGCTGCGCTTCAATGTATGGGTACATCTCTTCAACAATTTCACTGCGCTTCTTCACCGGAGCATTAGAACCAAACAGTTCTTGGTCTACCGAGGCAAGCAAGTAAGGGCTTTGGTAAGCTTCGCGACCAATCATCACACCATCTAGGTGCTGGAGGTGCACTTTTGCTTCTTCCAGAGATTTCACACCACCATTAATAGCAATAGTTAAATGAGAAAAATCTTGCTTCAATTGGTAAGCACGTGGGTAGTCCAGCGGCGGAATCTCGCGGTTTTCTTTCGGGCTCAGACCACTTAGCCACGCTTTACGTGCGTGAATAGTGAACTGCTCACAGCCGCCTTTCTCAGAGACGATCGATACGAAGTCCGTTAGGAACTCATAAGAATCTTGATCGTCAATGCCGATACGTGTTTTAACCGTAACAGGAACATCAACCACCTCTTTCATTGCAGCGACACAGTCCGCGACCAATTGCGGCTCCGCCATCAGGCAAGCACCAAAGCGACCGTTTTGCACACGATCAGATGGACACCCCACATTTAGGTTGATTTCATCGTAGCCACGTTCTTGCGCCAACTTGGCACACTTGGCCAAATCTTCTGGGTTTGAACCACCCAACTGAAGGGCTAACGGATGCTCCTCTTCGTTGTAAGCGAGGAAATCTCCTTTTCCATGAATGATCGCACCTGTCGTCACCATTTCAGTGTACAACAGGGTTTCTTTGGTCATTAAGCGATGGAAGTAGCGACAATGACGATCGGTCCAATCCAACATGGGTGCTACGCTAAATCTCCCACTCTTTGACACATCAATATTACTAGACAAGTCTATATTTTGCAAAGAATTATCTATTTTCTGTTCTCGGTTCATTTTCAATTATTCTCAATCATTTTTCGCTATTGCGTGCCCCATATGTATCCCAGTATCATATGGGGCACGCATTCGAACAACTATCAAGGAACCATAGATGGCCAGCTTTACATTGGAGAGACGTAAAACCAGCAAAGGGGTACTGCGATATAGATGTGTTGTTCGATTAAAAAAAGGTAATGACGTAGTATATCGTGAATCTCGTACTTTCGGGAAAAAAGCCGACGCAAAAGCATGGGGGACGGCGCTTGTATCTAAACTCGAAACGCATGGCCTACCAGGTAAAACCCCAGAAGTTACTCTTCGAGAGCTGATCATCATGTACTTAAATGAACCTCACATTGCGAAAGGTATTGGTCGTTCAAAACGTTACGGTCTTAACATGCTAATTGATACAGAATTAGCGAAAATACAAGCGAACAAGTTGACCGTAGCCAACCTTGTTCAGCACTGTAAAGATCGTAATGACGCGGGAACAAGCCCTCAAACAGTGTCCGGTGATATTTCATATCTTCGCAGTGTTCTTAGAGCAGCAAAGCCAATTTTTGGTATAGATGTTAACGATTCTGTCGTACAGGAAGCTTACTATACTCTTTATCAACACAATCTAATTGCTAAATCAAACCGAAGAAGCCGACGCCCTGAAACGTCAGAGCTGAACAGAATCAAAGTAGAACTTCGGAGAAGACAAGAACATCGTGCCGCTCATATCCCATTTTTAGATATTCTAGATTTTTCTATTTTGAGCTGTATGCGGATTGGAGAAGTGTGCAAAATTCTATGGGAAGACGTAGACGAAGGAACTAGAGCTGTTAAGGTACGGGATCGTAAAGACCCTCGTAAAAAAGAAGGGAATCATATGTGGGTTCCACTTTTAGGAGAAGCCTGGGAAATCTTGAATAGACAGCCTAAAACTTGCGACCGTATCTTCCCCTACAACAGCAAAAGTGTTTCCGCAGGCTTCCAACGTGTAAGAAGCTCACTAGGGATCCAAGACCTTAGATATCATGATCTTAGGAGAGAAGGAGCAAGCCGTTTATTTGAACAAGGTTTTTCCATTGAAGAAGTAGCTCAAGTGACTGGTCATAGAAATCTAAACACACTTTGGCAAATTTACACTGAGCTTTTCCCAAATCGCGTGCATGAAAAATTCAATTCACTCCAAAGATTAAAACAACTAGATCAAGTCAGTGAAAAACCTCACAAGACATCATAAAAACACGATTTATTGAGATAAAACAAAAATAAAAGACGTCAGTTCATTTTCTAAAAGCGGACATTGAGGAACTAATCCAAGCTTAACCAATTAGAAGTTTGGACCTAATAAATAGAAACAGAGTGCAGTTAACAAGATGCAAGTAGGCAGGATAGGAAAGTTAGATCGAAAAAGGCTCCTAAAAGGAGCCCTTCGAAAATATCTCGCTAACGGGGTCTAAGACCAACCAGCTTCACACTGTACCGCGCTTTCAATCTAGTGACGTTTCCGTCGATAGTTGGATTCTAGCTAATCCCAGCCCTATGTCAAGTAGTTTGTTCACCGTCGGAAGTATAGGTATACTTTATCATCATCACAGCGGAACACTAATATGCCTGTAGAATCAATAATTAAAACACTATCAAGCCCTCGACTCTCTACTTACAAAAAGCCAAACTTATGCGATGCAAGCGATGAACAAAGCTTAGGACTATATGCGTGGAACAAACAGCTATCAGGTCTCTTTTATCCCGTGCTTCAAGTATTAGAAGTTTCTTTGCGCAATGCTATTAATAATGCTTACATCGAATATCATGAGAAGTTAGTCGAAGCAAGTTTTCAACAGCAAGATTGGACCAAAGAGAAAGCTAATATCGACCGATTTTGGTTTTGCAATTCTTATACAAATCAAAATAATCGCCCAGCATTTCAACAGATAACTAAAGCTAAGGGGGATTTAGTTAGAGAGGGGAAAGCTATTACACCTGATAATCTAATTGCAAAACTAACGTTTGGTTTTTGGGTACACTTAACGGACAAAAACCATCGTTCAAGCCAACCTCCTGCAAATCCTCCTATTATTGAGCTTTGGCCGAGTCTTAACAGTTTAGTTTTTCCATATGCTAAGGACTTAAACGGCACACCTTTGAGTATTAACCATATCAGCTCAAACTTATTCGAAATCAATAAACTTAGAAATCGTATCGCACATCATGAACCGATCTGGAAAGCAACAGATTTATTTGATTCCGATGACAGCATAAATACTGTTGTGGCACATTACGAACAGTGCTTAAAAGTCATCCGTTGGATCAATCCCAACAACTTAAAGTTGTTGTCTGTCATAGACAACGACAAACTGATGGGAATAGCCTGCTCTCAACATACGCTATGGCGAAGTAAAATGTTAGCATCGGGACTTCCTTCTGTTCCAGACATTATTGAATGGAAAGAAAGGCATGAAATCAACACCAGACGCCAGGGTGAAGTAGTTAGTGCAACGGCTGGCTATGCAATTATACGCTGCAAAAAGTCACATCAGGTATTCTACACCAACAAATCTATGCAGAAGAGACGGAAAGCTTGGCCTTTACCTGTTGGTATTGATGTAACTTTCATTCCCAAACCAGCCCCTGCTCAAGGCAAACATCCCAATGCGACTCAAGTAAAGCAATAAAAGCAATAAAAGCAAAAGAATGCAGCATTAAGACTGGGCTACGATTGAGTAGCCTGTCTAGGCTGCACTTCTCTTTACCTTTGCTTTTAACTACCTTAGACCTCACCCAAAAGGTGCTGCACATTACTCCGTTA
Organism: Vibrio sp. VP6; assembly: GCF_028823755.1. Taxonomy (NCBI): domain Bacteria; kingdom Pseudomonadati; phylum Pseudomonadota; class Gammaproteobacteria; order Vibrionales; family Vibrionaceae; genus Vibrio; species Vibrio sp. VP6. The sequence continues at coordinate 20,754 of NZ_JAPEID010000051.1, read as the reverse complement.
CTGTCTAACTCTCACATTAACATCTATATCATGCGTAACCCAGCCAGATTGGTTCATCTTCCTAATGGCTTCGTTATACACAGGTTGAGAAGGGTCCAAAGCCCTTAAACTAACAACTAATGATACACGCTGAGGTACTTCAGGCTTTTGTTCTTCTGCTCGTCGCTCGACCTTCAACTTCAAGCGCCATGTATCAATACTAACACCTTGCGGAAATATATGATGGTAAGCTTTGACAGGAGACCATTTAAAGCCATGCTCAATTCGTGACTTCTCATACAACTTACTTATATCCTTTGGTGCAGCAGGAACCCGAGAGTGGAACTTTCTTTTTCCCTCATCGTCTTTATCATAGCTTCCCATACCAGCATCTACATTTGTTCGGCAGTATTCCGATGCGTAGTCTTCATCAGTTATTGGAGAATAAACTAATGTCATAGCTATCTCCCCCTTAAACTTACCTTCATCAGTTAGCATGCAGTCCGGAATAGGAAAAGGATACCGTTCAAACTCAAAACCGCCATGTTTTAAGTCCGTTTCAAAAAACAGTGTTATACAATGAGGATCGCAATATAACATATCAACGATATCGGAAGGTTTACCAAAACCATGCCCATTTATAGAATCAGAGTTAACCTTAGGATTAGCTAACAAAGCAGAGTGTATGACTAAAGCTTTAATTCGCTCTGGCGGGATATCATCTACACTATGCCCTTTTAAATAATGAAGCAAAGAAGCCGCCTGGCTGCTTACAATCGGTGTGGCAAAACTTGTTCCTATTGACTCATAAATCATATTGTTTGGCCCCATGGACAAAACACCTGTTTGGGCAAAGCTCCCAGCTGCGGTATTGTTGCCCCCGTAATGAGTGACTTCTGGTTTAGGGATAAAACAGGGACCAGGACCAATGCGAGAAAAAGGAGATGGCTCTCCCATTTTGACTAGGGTCGTTGGAGTATCTTTATGGGCAATACTGCCAACAGTCAAAGCTCTTATAGAGTCCCCTGGCGAAGATATTCTATTTAAAGTTGGAGCTTTTGACGTCGTTGGCCACAATGCGGCATCATTTTGGTTTCCCGCCGCGACAACAAATAAACAGCCATATTCATCATGCATTTCATCCAAAAAACGAGCAAAGTCAGAAAATTCACTACAACCTACAGGACAAGATGCTCCTAAAGATAAGTTCCATACTTTAACTGACGGATATTTAACTACCACTTCTTCAATTATCGCGACTAAATCTTCTTCTGAAACATTGGAGTTTTTTGGAAAAACATTAACATCAACAATTTTTGCCTGAGACATCGGAAAGGCAGGATCACTATGGTTTATACGGTGGCTATTCACTACCAGCCCTGCGACCATAGTTCCATGACCATAATCTTCCATACCAAGAGGGACATATGATTCTCTTGCAACAATCCAAGGGTCTAAAAGACTGCACTTCGGACAAACACCAGAATCAATTACGCCAACCACAGGGTAATCCTCTCCCACCAAAGGTGCGGGACAATGTTCCAAGTTAGCATTAGCAATAGGAGTAACCTGAAGATTCATATCTAAAGGAAAATACTCTGGCATAGGTGCAGCAGATCTTAACCCAACAAAACCCGCCAATTTTTTCTCTATTCCCTTGTGAAAGTCTACTGTTAATACTTCCTGTTTACCATAACGAACTCGGTTTACATTAAGTTCATTGTTACCAACAAACTCTGAAAAAGCTTTTTCCAATGACTCGTTTCTTTCTTGATCCTTATGATCAAATAGCTTTAATTTAACTTTTTTACTGTCATTTTTTAAAATACGGGAAATCCATTCACCTGCGATATAAGGTTCTATTTTTTCTATCGCTGAAATGTTTGCAGTTTGTTTTTTCGCCGTATTGTTTTTTATCCGACGTTGTAAAGCATCAAGTCCGGATTGTGTTGCACTAACTAATAGCTCACCGTAATCCATTGTACCGATAATTGGGCATGTAGTTTTGGAGAAAAGAGCTGTAGGACGATGAGACTTTGCTAGTGCTTCCTCTTTCAACGTAACTTTTGCCACTACAGGTAAGGTCGGCCACTTATTAAAAGACAACTTAAAGTAATCTGATACTTCCTTAACTTCTTTTGCAAGTTGTGCGCGTCTTTCCCTGCTTGCACCATCCCCGAATATTTTATCATTAGAGCTCATCGGGCCTGGAGGTCGATGATCAGTTTCACGAATCGAAACTACTTGAATAGGGTTGTCTTTTTTATTCATAAGCTCCTAGCCTTTTGTGGAAGTAATTTTTGAAACTTTTCCTACAGAAATCCCCAACAACGCGGAAAGGCGATTGACAGTAAATATTTTCTTATTCCTTTCCCTCAACTTTATAGCTTTTTCTTCTACACTTAACCCTGAGCGGATCACATCCTGATACATTTCACCAACCAACTTTAAAACCAGTGAATCTACACTTATTTGATCCTTTCCACTTATGATTGAATTACGAATTTCCGCTTTACAAGCCTGCTCAATTAAAGCTCCACTCATCCCATCAGTGATCTCAACAAGTGTTTTAATATTCGCTGGACAATACTGTCCAAGAAAACCATGAATTAACTTCTCTCTGGTATCGATGTCTGGAAGAGGGATTTGAACTCTGTATGCAAAGCGTCGCCAAACTGCTGGGTCTAGTAAATCTTCATGATTTGTTGCCGCAAGCAAAATGGTTCCCTCTGGTAGAGCGTCTATATTTTGCAAAAGGCTAACAACAACTCTCTTTAGCTCACCTAGCTCATGCTGATCGTCTCGCGCTTTAGCAAAAGCATCAAATTCATCTAAGAATAATACACATGGTCTCTGCGCTGCATGATCAAATAAGCTTCTCAAGTTTTTTGCTGTAGACCCCAAAAATGATGATATTAGAGTATCTCCTCGTGCAGTAATCAAAGGTAGACCCAAATGAGCAGATATGTACTTAGCTAATTGAGTTTTTCCACAGCCTGGAGGACCATATATAAGCATTGACGGTGTAATGCCAACGCCCGCATCAGCTAATAAGTGCGCTTTATCAATAAAAGATAAAAACTCACTTACAGATTGCTCAACAAACGTTGGTAGTTCTATAGATATATCATCGATACATGGGTAAGTTTCATCACCTAGAGTCAAGCGACTATCTCTATCAACAGGTAGAATCGCGCCTTGCATGTTTGCTACAGACGTCGAAGACAGTCCGGAAGCAGACTGAGAAGATAGCTTCTTTCTTATGTTCTTAGCAGGCCTATCCATCCCTTCTTTTTCCATCTTATCTGCAAGCAACTCTGCATATGCAATAACTTGAGAGGAGTTGCTTTTAACTCCTCCCTCAATAATTTTCAAAATTTCCGGTATGAACAACATCTCAATCACCTTAAGTCTAATGTTCAGATTAGAGCATAGCTGAAAAAAAATATCAATAAGTGAAATTAACACCGTCAATATGAAAAAAACAAAACAAAGATGAAACAAAACCCAAAAATCATGAAATTTAACAGTAAGAAATGTCGTACACGCTACTGACCTAAGTACTTATTCAATGTCGGTCTACTGACACAAAAATGCTCTGCAACTTCCGTTTTTGTTACAGTAGGATCAAGCAACATAGCCTGTGCCTTGCGAACATCAGCGCTACTCATTTTTGCTTTCCGCCCCCCCTTTCGGCCACGCGCTCGGGCCGCAGCTAGACCAACTTTGGTCCGTTCCGAGATTAGGCGACGTTCAAACTGAGCAATGGCTCCTATCATATGGAAGGCCAGCTCTCCTGTTGCTGTCGTTGTGTCTATGTTCTCACTCAGCGATATGAACTTAATCCCTCTCTGATTGAAACAATCCAGTAGCTCGATGAGATCCTTTAAGCTACGTCCCAAGCGGTCAAGCCTCTGAACTATCACCACGTCACCATTCCGCACAGCATCTAGCAATCGCTCTAGCTCGGGCCTCTCTTTCGATTTTCCGCTGATGTGCTCGCTGTAGATCCGCTCACAACCAGCTAACTTGAGCGCATCGATCTGAGGTGAGGTATCCTGCTCGTCAGTACTGACACGTGCATAGCCAATTCTCATAGCCCCTCCTGTAAACTTAAGCACCCTTATTTTTACATTGATTAATTTACGGATTTATTTACAAGAAACTTAGCTTTCTTGAGGAAATGAGAAAGAAGCCTATCCTGGAAAGAAAACCCTCGTTTGTTTTGCAAGTCAGCATTGTTGACTCAAATGAATCAGCGACCGGTACAGTTACCCCAAGGAGTTGGTGTACCGTTTTGTCGCGAATCGGTACAGTTTCACCAAACTAGGTGTAAGTCCAAATATCTCGAAGTTGCTTAAGCTACAAGGGGTGGTATAAATTCCAGCCACAAGTAAATGCTGAAAACTGTACCAGCCAGACGGTACAGTTAAAAACGGTACACTTGGTACTGCCCCTAATTAACTATAAGCAACTGAACTTATTAACTTACCGCTTGAAAAGATATCGAGTAGGGTTGCCGAAAACAACACGATACCTAACTCTAGAGATCATTTAGAGACATCCCGTTTCGGCTTACTTTGGTAGTGCCCTGCGTACCAAAACACCCCCCCGACACTGGCGATCGTGGCGATAAGACCAATCAACCAAATCCATAATTCCATAGTTCCCCCTTTGCCTGCACTAGTCATTTCAGAGTAACACAGACGCATATCTATAATTGTTAGTTCCCAGCTCCTTTGTCCAGCAAGATTGAATCCGCTATATCCTTACGAACCTTTTCCAGATCAACTCCCTCTAGGCGAGCATGAACTCTATCCTCAGCATTCAAACGAGTGCCATCGGTATTAAAAATACTCCCAGCACCAGTTAAGCTATCAAGGTCAATCGCAGATGACTCTGGAAACTTACCATTCGCCTGTAACAATCCTAACCATTCATCGAGGTTTACTTGCTCCCAGTCAACCTCAGCCAAACGGTTCAAAGGAATGCCGTCACATTGAGGAGCCTTCGCAGAACCCCAACTCAGCCCCAACTGCGGTCTGATTTGTTGCTGGATAATTTTTGATAATGGCGAACTGAAACAACAGTAAGTTTGGCGCTTCTCGATACAAGCACCAAGCACTTTTGTTTTGCAATATGACCCAACCTGATGGCAACTATTCAAAGCTCTTTTTGCATTAAGCTCAAATTCTTCTTCTTCACATTTCCACACAATCTGAATGATCATCATTGCCACTACGTAAGCGGTATATGCGGCCATAATGCCGCTGAGCATACTCGCCGCTTGTTCTCCGACTATTTGTTCCATCATCCCCTCGGGTGCATCAACAGCAACACCTGTGCTCCCCGTAGCAGATGCATTACCAAGAGCCTTACCTGTAATTTTGGCGATTTCATCCTTTAACGCTTGGATAGCCTCTTTAGCTAAGTCGGTTATTGGCTTAGTAAAGTTATCAATAGCACCTGTAATATTTTCCATATAAGACGTGAAAGGTTTCGTTATCTCTGTCCACCCACTTATAGCAGGATCACGGATAGCCTGATATGCACCTTTTATTGCACTGCCATCTTGAAGAGAAAGAATTGCACCGTCCAGTTTCGGCACTGACATGATAAGTGTGAGATAATCCCCCATCGATAAGCCGCTAGGCTTTTCACAACAATCCTGAGCACCGCCAACCGCTACCTTACACTCGCCTTGATCACCGCTAAACGCTTTACAATATGTGTTGTTCTCTCCTGTAATATCTTCACAGCTCATATCCTGAGTCATGAACTGTGCCGCATTTAACAATGCAGAAGCTCTTGCAAAATCAGCACTCTGAGTTTTGTTTATATCAAGGCAATCATCCCCCATACATCGGATTGGCCCACCACATGAATACTCGGTTTCTTTTTCTAAGCTAGGTACTTCTACATCGTAACCACAATCATATTTCTCTTCATGCACATAACAGTTACCTTGTGAGCCTCTCGCTCCATCAACACACTCTGAGCTAATGAAACCACATTGGGGGTTATCTTCATATTTTTTACACTGCTCAATATCTTGGTAATTTTCCAGACATTGCTCGTTGCCATCTTTATCGAACCAACAAGTTCCTTGCCCCTGGTTAAATGAACATTCTAATTGTGAGACATCTACTCGTGCAGCTAACTTCGGTACATTGGGCAAAGGCGGTTCACCAAGTAAATTATAAACAGGATCGCCTTTACATACTTGGAAGCCAGAAAGCATTACGCACGTATCATCATTAGATGGTGAAGCACTATAAGAACCCGTACAGAACTCCTCTAACGAAGCAATCCCATTCTCAATGCAACTTTGAGGCGTCCATCTATCGGAGACAACGGTAAGATTCTGCGCAAACTTTAAAAGTAAAGGCCCTGAGAAGTAATCAGCTAATGGTGTACCAATGCTCTTTACTTCCCCACTGTTGTGAAAAGAAAAAAGCTCTACTTGATTTGAAGCTAGTGCAGAGATTGCTGCTGACTTATTTCCAGCGGAATCATCGTTCCCCACTAACACAAGAACCTTTCGAATATCCCCTCCACGCCATTGGTAATGATTCGCAGCCCATGTAATAGCATCAAATGGGTAAGTAGGTGCGCTAGCTGCATTCACGCCATCTAGCCAAGTTTTAAAAGCGTTAAAATCCGGAGTCAATTCCACACGATTAAAGATATAATCACTGTGCCTGTAAACAGCACCTCCAAGCCTTAAATCATCACTACCATCTTGTGTTAGCAATTGAGCAAAAGCCCCTACGTTGTTCCTTAAATCGTGAATGACCCCACCCATTGAACCCGAATTATCAATAAGAAAGACAATATCAGCTGGCTCTGCGGCAATCTCTATCGTATGAGTGATAGCACAGTTACCTTTAGGCTTATACAGTCGGTCACATGTATAATAATCAGGCACATGTGACTTAATGGTTTTATCTTTGATAATGGTTTCAGCCGAACAATCCCCAAACCCCTCGGCTATTATGTCGATATTGTCGTAGGTCTCTCGGCTAAGATTCATCAACGGATCATTGCTGAAATCGGGCTTGGACTGGTTCGTGGCATCGAGGAGAACCTTATAAGCAGCTCCAGAAACCGAAGGGTTATCGCTGTTAGCATCATGCCACAGGGAGCTTTTAGTGTTGCTCCCTACATCATCCATCCCATCACTGGAGTCCCAGATATTTTTCAGGGCGTCCACATTAGGTTGTGTACCGTCTGCAAAATAGTCACTTAACGGATCATCGTTCTGGCCTGATGTGCCAGGGAAAAGATCATTCACATTGATGGCTTCACCGCCGCTAAAGTGAACATTGCCAGCCTCATATGAGGGCTGCTCAAACTCTGCGGCCATTTCAAGACCAAAATTTTGAGCTTCTCGACCAGTCTTAGCAGGATTTGTTGGTTGATTTGTATATCCGTGGGTTGGCAACAGTGACATTGTGACAATAAGCACACACGAGATAAACCTTGATGTGGGGTGATGAACCATAGATGATACCTCCGTTTTCAATGGTTCATGCTATTTCAGTATTTAAAATTCTTACGCACCTGTAATTGCCCATTTGGGGTGTATTTGGCATCAAACTGTCGTAATCGTTGCTTCTTTTTTTGTGCTACTAGCTTGTGGTGAGCTTAAGCAGAAAGGGCAATTCACAGATGTTCGTTGATTCACTGATGTAAAGTAATTGCACTTACAGCTAGGACATGTCTCTATCATCGCTTCACCAGACCGCAGCTCTTGGGCTAAACACCATGCGTCTGTAATATCTAGCATCTGCCAGCGCGCTCCATGCATACCAAGCGTTTCACTTCTGACTGCGCTGTAAAGTTTATACGCAGAATGAAGAGTATTGATGTTGATAGATCGCAATGCTGCTTTTCCTGTGATATTAAAATAGAGCTGCATTAGCAGTGATGCTTCTATCTTTGAGGTGTGACTATGGATAATTGTTGCACCACCACGAACTTTGTGGCTCTTCCTACGGATCGTAAGTCCTTCATCTTTGAGTTCTTTGTATAATCTGCGAATCTGCTTATAAGTGAGCCCGGTTTCGATCATGATAATTTGGCTTATGTAGCCTATGAGTGCCATATTCCTAGCTATGCCCCATCGTGACAAGTTACTGTTACAGCTCATATCTGCCTCCAGTGCTTAAAGATTGTTGATGTTTTTTTAAGATGAGATGAGTAACGTGGCATTCGTCACTCTCCAGAATTTCTTTCACCAGTTCGGGAGAGAAACGGATTACGAATGGCATATCCTTGTCACAGGCTAAGCTACGAAGCTGGTTGTCGGTGGCTGCGGCCACCGATTTGGTTAGGGATGTAGTTACATCAAATATCTGGGCTGCTATGTCCGTATTGTCATGTGCTATTCGGCCCATGAGCAGCCAATAGGCGGAGCTGAGCCCTGCATCCTGATTATTTATAAGGCTGACGTGATCATAGTGACCTTCTAGGTACTCGATGTAGTCCTTTTCACAACCAGAGAGTTTGAAGGAGATTATGGCACCAGATGACAACAGTTTGAGTTGACTTTCGCTTGCCGAAGCCAAAGCGGCCACAGTATCCAATGGAAGAGAAAATTGCTCGGAGACTTCTTTCGGATAAAGGCTGGACAGGCTTTTCAAAAGCGTCCATAGACACAGATCAAATTCAAATACGTTTTCATTAAATCGGGCTACGCCAAAACTCTTTTGAGCATGATCTATCATTTTCGGAATCAAGGAGCTGCTATTACATGTCATTGAAACGCTCTCCTCTATCAGTTTTTTCTGACTAAGCTAGGACGAGCAATAAACAGTGCTGTAACAACGGCCGGAAACGCTAATGCATATAACCATTGCTTTGTCTCAATACCGCTGAATGTTACAGTTGCTGCTACACCCAGCGTATAGCTAACTCCTACCCAATAAATTAACCTCTTCATTATTTTCATCCTTTAGTAATACGACAAATTTTTCACACCCTAGCTGTTCCAAATATTTTTTAGCTGTCTCAATTTTCAATTCGCGCCTACCTCCTCTTTTTGAAATAAGAATCTCAGCGTTAACTTCAATCTGAAAATAGTTTTTTCTGACTTCCCTCAGAATTACAATTTCAACTTTGTTCTGACGGAACATTTTTAATAAATCAACATGTTTCATAAATAACCTAGATATAAATTTATACTTTCCCGTTTGAGGGTCAAGTGGGAGTTCAAAAAACACACATGATATTTTTTTATGAAATCATTTTATGGTCTTTTAATTTTATAGTCCGATCTTATTTTGTCTCTTAAAACTAAGCATTCTTCATTCTCTTTCACTATGATGAGAAATAATTTCTCATACTCCTTTGAATACAAGAGAAAAGGATTCCGTCTTTGTCCAGCGATGATAGTCGCCCGAACATGTATCATCGACAATATAGACTGTGTTTTTTCCAACATAAGCTCTAGGGCTTTCCCGCTTACCACAATCACTTTTCCCTCATATTCAAGCGATACTCTTCCTACAAGCCAGGGACCTCTCCCCCTGATCATTTGTATTTTAAGTTCTTCAAGTAAATAACCTAAATCTCTATCTTTATTTATCATCTAAATTCCTCCACTCGCATTGACAAAAATAAATTCCATGTTAAATGTCAATTAGGGACATCTAAATTAATAGAGGATCAGTAATGTTCAGAGAAACAATTAAGTTTTCAGCCTTCATGGCTGCTTTGTTCTTTTGTGTCAAAGTAGCCGGAATTTTGGGTCTGATTGTTTTAATCATTGCCGTGTGCTTCTATGCACAATGGCTCAATGGCCGCTCAGCATCTTCAATACTGAATGTTAATAATATTGAAAATAGATACACAACAAACAGTCTCAGAGACACTCAATCTTGGTCATCAAGCTACTGTTACGGACCGAATGAGCACCCATACGATCCGCACATTAGCTCAGTTGAAAGAACCTACTGACCTCTGCTTACACTCATATATCGCGCCACTGGATTAAGATACCCAGCAGCTTGATCTTTACCCGCGTCTGCGGAAGTCTGGATGATGTCGCTCATACGGTCAGCAAGTTCAGTGTCGCCAACCTCAGTTCGCATCTGCTCCCTCAAGTTGGCGACTTGCTGATCATCCCCTGTCAATGAAGCCGCGAACAACTGAGCACCTGTTTGATTGAGCCCGGCTTCGGCCCCGGCAACCGTAGCCATACTCCTAAACTCATCACCATATTGCTCAACAAACTGTTCCGCAGCTTCAACACTGTGTTCACTAGCAGCAGCCAATGCTGACGCAAAAAACATCCCTCTCTCCTGGAGACTCATTCCTTTAGCTGCTTCGGAGAGATCCGATTCACCAGTCAGCCACTCTTTAGCTGCGTTGTATCCTGATACGCCCGCTCCCATAATACCGCGACCAAGGGAAGCCATTCCTGTTAATGCCTTACCTGCAACCCCCCATTCCTGCTCAACGTATTCATCACCACGCTTAGCATCTTCAATGAATTGATCACGCTGCTCAGAGGTCATACTGGCAAGACGACCCATTGAACTTCCAAAATTATCAGAGAAGCCATCTACAGCAGCTCCTGCTCCACCAAATAATTTCTCGATAAATCGGCCAGCTCCTTCGGCTGTAGCGAAAACCTGAGATGAAGTTGAGGGAGCAACATCATTAGCCATAATGCGGTTGCGTAGCTCCCCTAAACGTTGCCCTGTAAAATCGCTCCGATTTTGACCGTGTTGCGCGTTTACGTTATCCAGGTTCTCACCGTGAGCGGCATAAATATCGCTATCTCCTCCGGGAAGATCCGTTTTAGGTTTGGCTTTCTGCTCAGCTGTCATCAATTTAGGGGCGTTCAAGTTTTTCTCCCCTTGGGTGATTAGTGTGCTATCTATTTGGGGAGCCCCGCTATCTAAATGGCTGTGCCTTTGCGCCTCACTGGCATTTGCAATCGGGTTTTTAGCTCCAATTGTTCCTGCAACAATTTCCGCTGCCTGAGTTCTATGTTGCAAATCTTCTGAGTTAAGCATCGCATACAGAGCCCCACCCACTGAAGCCCGGTCTCCGTCCATACCAAGACCTTTATAATGTCGTGCTCGATTAGTTGCGGCCTGGCGTAACTCACTAGGAGCCTGCCGCATGTATTGGCTCAAATTCGCCATTGACGCCTGATCACTCAAAACCGATCCAGCAATAGCTTGCATGTCTACTGACGTCACACTGCCCAGCACTTCTTGAGCACTTGCTAATCGCTGATAGGTATCCTGAGCAGTCAGCATCTGGGAGGCAGTATGAGTCAGTCCACGACGCTGATCCTCACCAACAGACTCAGTAAACCGCTGCGTTTTATCGTCACTAATCTGATTAGCAACATCATTGGTCAGTGCTGCTGTATCATCCTTGGAGAATCCAATGTCATTAGCAATTCGATCCAAATCCTTCGTCATTTGAGTTCTTGCGGCAGTTGAGCGGGTTTCAGCATTTGCACTGAGGTCTCCTCTCATATCTACAGGATTTTCTGCTCCAGCCGCTTTAGCAGCTTTTCTGGCAACCGAACCAGCTGGCCCCATTAAAGTTGAAACCAACTTTCCTGCATCCACGCCAGCACTCATTCTGGCACCAATCGCACCAATAACTGCGTTGGTCTGAGATCCATCAAGGCCATGCTCTTTAGCGTACTGTTGACCAGCATTCACTATCGCTTTGGCTTGACTGCTATCAGATGCCCTCAGCATCTGCCCAAAACTCTGGAGTCGTTGATAGGACTTGTCAGCACTATTCCCAGAGAAGAATGAGTTCGAGAGCTGATTCTGAAAAGCGTCTTGGGCAACCGCAGCTCTTGCATGTCCACTGCTTACCATTTCAGAAGACATTTTAGAGAAATTCATTTTATCAATTAGGCCATTAGCACCTCCCTGTAAGCCGCCCTGAAGAGCATTGAAAGCGTGGGCTGGCATTTGTTGGGCTAACGGCGCAGGTTGCAGTAAGTCAGGGGAAGAGATCTTCTCATTGATATGATCACCACCACTCATGCGGCCAGCCAGAGAGTTCAGTGAGTAAATTGACCCAGAAACAATGAACAAAGTAAGGACTGGTATGGCAGAAGCCATCATTCCACCTACAGCAAGATCATTGCTCATCATATCCGTTACGTGAAGAATCCCCTCGAAGCTTGTTGGATCACCGCCAGAAGTGATGTAGTCCTGTAAGGAGGCAGTGCTGCGATTATAGATAAAGAGATTCACCACAGCCAAAACTGGCATCCATAGCTGAATCCAGATCAACGTCATAAAGTATTTAAAGACCAGTTGAATCCCCATCATTCCCAGCACGATGAGCAGCCCCATTAGCGGCACAATGGCGTATACCAGAGCTTCGATAAATGTCAGCATCGGCCTGACAACAGTAGCAAATACCGATTGCTCCGCAGTCCACTGAGTATTTCGCTGCTGCACCGCCTGCTCAATCATCAGTGAGGCAGTCCCTTGCTGTATGGACTCGTAATATTGCCCCATGCCCTCGGTTAGCACCGGGGTTAGGATCGCTGCCTTAAGCATGTCAGAGCTAATGATTCCTGTTGCCGACAGGTCATTAAGCGCGTTGTTTGTTTCCGCCACAGGATTAACGCCACTTGTACCAGCGACAGTCAGACCCAGTAGGTAATTGATCGATTCATGAGAAGTTCCAGAGTCGAATGCCGTATCCGTGGCAACCATTAGATCAGTCCAGGCGTCAGTACAATTTGGAGTTGTCGACCCACTAGGTGACACAAAAATCTCAGTACCATAGACCGTTGACGAAAAGCGCAATGCCTCGCGCCAGGTCAGATTCTTCAAATTCGATTCGGATACGTCAGCCAACTGATAACGGATAGCGGTACAGTCAGCAACGTAGTTTCGCCAGCTACGCTGCATGTCTGCTGAGCCACCTCCGACAGCACTATCCCAGCTAGCCCAGAGTGCGGCATTTCCCGCAAGCTGGCGTTGCGCACTGATCAACTCTAATGAGGACAGAAACCCTTTCCGCGTTATCTGAGGTGTAATAGTCGCAAACCCGGTCTCGAACTTGTCGGTCAGGACATAGCCGATATTCGAGATCATTCCCCCAATCGCGGCTGGTCCCAAGGGTACGTTGGCAACAACACGGACATCACCAGTGTAGGCATCCTCGATTTTGACCAGAGCTGATGCCCCGAAAAACATTGCATATACAATCCAGCCGATAAGCACCTGCTGGATCTCAATACCACGCCCTCCCTGTACTACCCCCTTAACGCACACAATAACCACGGACACCAGAAGACCGATGGAAGCCATTTTAGTGAAGTCATTCGTCCCAGTGATCATCGCAACGGCAATCAGTACCTGCTCTAGTAGTTCCGAATCACCGATGCTATAAATCGTAAACTCAGGCATCATGCACCTCCCCTAGAGCTGGTGAGGCTGAGACGTTGCGCCTGAACATTTTTTATGATTTGGTTGTAGCGAGTCACAATCTCACTGACTGAACCGTACTGCTCGACCATCTGCCGATGTTCGTTCTCGATGTTTATACGCGCTCGCTCTAACTGACCCATTACCTCATTTTTATGCGGTGAGTCGGCATTAGATACTGCTAATTCTGCCGCGGAAATCATCTGTGTCGCTAGGTCGTACACGATCGCATTGGCAATAACAGTAGCACTTTCATCTGCAAATGAATTAGCAACACTGTCAGAAAGAGCAGCCAAGTTACGAATAATTGTGCCTACTGAGGCTGGAAGGTTTGTGATCAGTGCTTGCTCATCGGAAGTGATTGGACCAATATTACTTCTATACTTGAAAATGATTCCTGGTCGAGAATCTGTTCCTGTGAGCGCTTCATAAATTTTTTGACGAACGCTAGTTAAGGTGACAGTTTTTCTCGCTGGAGCCAAGCAATCATCGTCACAGTCATAGATTTTAACTTGACCGCCGCCTACAAGATCTGAAAGGGAGACTAAGCCTCCTGGGAGGCGTGAGACAGGGTTGGTATCACCTCCACTGGCATCTGCCACCAAATCGCCAACGATCACCGAACCAGTAAGTGAAAGCATCGCCTCAAGCAGGGCAGTGTCACCATATTGAAACCAGGTACTTACAGAGTTAACTTTCAGTTGCTTCCAAACAATATTACCGATCATTTCTTGATATTTGGTTGGATCGTTATTCTTCAATTTCCGTAGTGGAGTTTCCCCGTCTTGTTCTTGTACCGAACCGAACATATCGTCATAAAGCCCAGCCCCCGTTGCCTTTATAGATGCCTTGGTTTTATGCTGAATATCAAATGCTGACGTCGCGTCATTAACAATCCCTTGCGCCAATTGGCAGCTATTCGCTAAGTGCTGGTTTAATGCTTGAACCTTTTTCTGAAAGTTCTCCATCCACTTCGCTCCATCCGGGAAAACGTTATCCAGAGCCAACTGGAACGCATAACCTTTCGCGTTGGCCGCAACTGCTCGCATCATCGTGACTAGCTGCTCAGCGTTAATAAATGAGAACGACCCGCCAAACATATCAACCCCACCACATCCCGCCTTCCAGGATGGTGGAGTAAAGGAAACAAGGTTCTGCTCATAGATGCGTGACTTAACGGTATAGCGCCCCCCAGTGAAGACTCCGCGACGCTGTGACTCATGAACACCAGGCAAAGTGGTATTGCTCATTTCATTGAATAAGCGATCCATTTCAGACTGTAGTCCCCCGGCGGAAACCGGGGCGGTTACTGTCGATGCAGCGATAATCGCCGCCAAAATTGTTTTCCGCATAATAGAAACTCTCCATCCGAATTTGAGTTTCTATTTTCTCAATCATTAGCGCTATTCCTTAACGCTCTAATTGCCCACTTTGGGAGCAATCGGGATTAACTTTAAATTGTTCTTTCGTGACAGGTTAAAAACATTTGAAAAAGCCACTTTCTTAGACTTGCGTTTATGGTTTTCCATGAGATGTTATATATGAAATAAATCTCACAAAATGGAGAATGACGAATGAACCACAAATTGACACTGTTATTATCAACTATCATTTGCAGCCTCTTTTTAAACGGCTGTGCTGTATCACCAAAGCAATACGATACACAACAGAGTAGAGCACTAAACATTGCTAGAGCTGGCGGGATTTACGATCAAGATTTACAAGACTCCTCAGATGGTACTAACTCCTACAAAAAATCACTTTTGCTTCGCGCACTAAATGCAACAGCCCTACTAACTTCACTCGATGCGCCATTGTCTGGGATGACTGGCGCTCAGACTCTAGCATTCAATGCAGGAAATATCATGGCGACACCTGATAACCCGTCCGCTCGCCCATCGTTAATGGCCTGGATGCCCAAAACAGAAGCTACTAATACAGATGATGCACGTATCAAGTTCGAGGAACTTGTGGATGCAAGCCTAATAAATACAGCCCAGAATATGGGAATGATCGTTGAAAAACTGGCCGATAAAGGTATTACGATGCCAAAACTGAATGGCTGGGATATCAATATATGGACAGTGGATGCGCCTCAGTTCGGCTGCAAACCTGAGCATTGCGTAATTGCAACTCACGTTGCTCGGATAAATGATTGGCAAACACCTGAATTTATCACTTCTGGGCCAGGTGCAAGTTTTATTCTAGATTCTAATCACCCTAGTCAATACAGCCGAATTATTTTCCAGCAGACAACTGAAAAGGTTTCCTTTCCGGTAGATGAATTCTATCGGCAGTTAAGTGCCAACCTCCCTGCATGGTCAGCTATGTACTTTCCTCCTAATACCGTCTTTAAGGATGGGCAAACACTACCTTATCCGGTGCTTTATGAACATGGTCAACAGCTTATGTTCGTAACTCCTCAAAGCTAACTGAAACCATATAAGGGCGGAACTGGCAACGCTGCATACCAGTTCCTCAATGGAAACAAAATTATGATGACATTAACGACCGTATCAGAACAACTTAGTAGCATTCAGAGCCGAGTATTTTGGCGTGTGGGTACCCAACGAAAAGGCATACTCAATGTCACCCTCGATTTTGAAAGCAACGATAGCGCCCTACTCTGCGAGTTATGCGCCATTCGCTACCTGCTGCTCGAAAAACAAGTTTTTGGCCGAGTCCCAGGAACAGGAAGAGGCTACAAACTGGTTGTATCAAAAGGTGCCATCAAGAAACTGGCACGGGGAAGATCTGACAAAAAGTGCGCCCAAAAGTTTTCGGCCTTCCTACAATCTCGTTTGGCAGGAGTGCAGATCGAGGTCTCCACTAAAACAGAGTACATGGCCAACATTGAGGAAGAGGCTACAGAACTACTGCTGGCTGAACGAAAGCGATATGCAGGCACCTTTGATGCTATCGAAACACCTGCAATGGGCACGGTCTTGGTAACAGCTCACGCTGTATCACGATACAGCGAGCGGATAACCTCAGGCAAGCCCAAAGCCCCGTGGCTGTCACTGGTCAAACGCATCCAGAACCCGGAGCTTCGCATTTACCCTCTTGCGGAACGAGAGCGTCGTCGCAAAACCCAAAAGTACGGCACCGCTGACAATATTGAGGAATGGGGCCATCCGAGCAGTGAGCTCTACTTCCTTGTACTAAATGATCAGGGCATTAGAACACTTGTCACCATCCTAAATCAGAAACGAAAAAAGCCGGGAAACCCGGCTTTTTTCACGATCAATGAGCAGCTTCATCGACACCGAACGCTTTCTCCCAGGATTCACCGCTTTCAGCAGCATCCAAGTCGATAACAAATTTCAGTTCGATTCGATCCAGTTCCAGCGACCGCATTTCACATTGTTCAGTAACCAACTCCCGATAACGGTTTTCAGCTTCATCGTGAGATGTCGCTGAAATCGTCTCTGAAAACAGTTCCTGATGTTTGTGATTGTTGAAAGCGTAAAACATAGTGCCAACAACATCATACTTGCGCATAACGCATTGAGTTTGTACCGACATAACAGTCTCCTAATACGGTTAGGCCGGGAATCCCCACCGGGATTTTTCCCGGCAGGGTTGCATTTGATTTAATTAATTTATCGACTAATAGACTAAAATCAGTCGTTGCATCGTAACTTCCTCAACATTCAAATAGAACAGACTTATTAGGACACCTCTAGGCAGCGCTTAACCCCTGATAAGTGGCGTGTTCCACGAACGATCTGGCCGTCAATCGGCGCAGACTCGATGAAAGCGCAAGGCGTTTTGTGAGCTTTAGGCTCGCGGCTGAGCCACTCACCAACAACAGAGTTGTCACTCACTTGGGTAGGCATAACGGCCTTTACAGGCCGCTTCTTAAAAAGACCAAACGCAGCTTTGAGCATATACAGCATTCCGCGAGCGAGCAGAGATGCTGAAACCGAAAACAGTGCGACGGTAACGATCATAATTAAGAAGAAAGTGGTTGCAGACATAGCTTCACCTCATATTTTTGAGGGAGCTATCCCCACAAGGGATTAGCTCCCGAGTGGGTTCAAAAAGTTAACTTGCTGTTTGTTTTTGGCGACCAGCTATCGCACTCATCAGCTACAAGAGCTGAATGAACTTCCAAGATAACAGGCTGTTCTACTTAGACAAATCGCTCCAACTGCCCTTTTTAGGCGCACTTTCACATGTGAAAGTTCCTGAACGCAACGATTACTCAGTACCGTTTTTACGGGGGTAGTTATAGAGGTACAAACTTCCAAAAGTGACCACAGTAAAAAGTAGCAAAGGGCCAGACAAGCTGGCCCTTTGATTATTCCGGTCACACTAAAGAAACTATTACAACATGCGCTGCATCGTAATCTCTAGCACCCGTTTAACTTATGGCCTCACGGGCACAAAGCCGTTTAATTATCTACACCTTTAAAAATAAAGGTGCCCTCATGTTCAAGCTGCTTCAGCTCAGTAAGAAATTCCTCCTCAAGGCTCAGTTTTGCCTGGGCGGTACATTTCTTACCGTTAAAATAAGCCCAGAATGAGTTGATAAAAAACTCCTTCTGCAATTTAGAAATCAGAGACTTAACGCCGTCCTGATAAATAATTGTCGGCTTTTGGGTCATCCAGTCGTTCCATTCAACATCAACTTTGATTAGCACTTCATCTATCAAAGATTTAACTTCATCAATAGCACTCACAACTTCTTTATCCTCTGCGCAACGGTGCGCTGAGATAGGAAGAAGAAGGCCTTGGATTGTCTCTTGAGTTGACCAAGCTTGCTCGGAATAAAAATACTCTTTGTTTTCAAAGTTAAGATGTAAATGATATGTCATGTTTAAATACTCCTTTGTAAGGTTTTTCAATATTACCAATCTAGGGAGCTATCCCCACACGGGATTAGCTCCCGAGTGGGTTCAAAGTTAGTTTGCTGTTTGTTTTTGGCGACCAGCTATCGCACTTATGAGCTACAAGAGCTGAATGAGCTTCCAAGATAACAGCTTGTCCTACTTAGACAAATCGCTCCATCTGCCCTTTTGGGGCGACAAACTGTTCAGCATCCCTCCCCCCAAGAAAGCGATTAACCCCATTTGAACACCAATTACGTCTCAGCTCAGTCAGAACAGCGACTTTCACATGTGAAAGTGAATCCAGTCCGTCATTGAAATCAGCAACTTTACCCTCCATATAACATAGGGATAATTAACCTCTGGAGTACCTATGACCGACAATACAGCAATGGAAGCACTGTTCATCCAGCAGCGCCTGCAAATCATGAATCTGGGCGTGCATCATAACGAGTTTTCTGACTCTTACCTGCACGCTTGGGAGTCTGGCACCTATCCGCTCCTACAAGACACCGATGGCAGTGTGATCAGGATGCCTCATGAACCCTATGCCGAGTTCTTCAAGACCCCAAAAGACAAAGTGCAACGGCTATTTGATCGCTTATGTACAGCATGGGACGCCAAAGAAGAACTGACTTTCTATGCCCTGGAAGATGAGCTAGGCGTTCACGGTGGCTATGGTAGTGAATGGGATCGCGTCGATCTCATCAAGATTTGCCGTTACTTGTACCTGGAGCGTTCGTTTGACGAAGAGTTCTGGAAAACTCTGCTCACGCCGATGGAACACCCTTCCGAAGCATCATCTATCCTTCGTGAATTTAACCGTGAGCGTGACATCTACTTCATGTAATCAATTCACAGTTCCGGAGGTCTCGGTGGATCTCCGGGGCGCTTTAGCAGCACCTGCCAGAGCACACGAAAAGCATAAAAGTGAGTTGCCAGTGTTTTCTGTGTCAGATCTGACTTTCTGGCATAGTATCGGTGGATATGTGCCCGACCGATTTGAGGTGGTGTACTCACCCCTGGTTCATTGGCCGCAATGTCATTGCACGCATTTACCAGCAGCCGGATCTGAGCTCTCCTTGTCTGCTTACCACCGTGGCGTAGATATGAATGCGACCGTTCTTTAATCCATTTTTCCATATCCGCTCACCCCAAGTACGAATTTGTCACGTCGACACGACCGTGACCCAGTTCTCTTGCTATTTGCATCCTGACCTCACGATCAAGAGACTTTGCTGTTTCAACGCTAATTCCCTTTTCTCTGGAAATATATTTATGATGTGCGTTGCCATGTTTTATTCCCGCTTTGACTGGACATTTCACACCAGATAATTTCTCATACCTATTTTGAGCATACGCATGACGCTCACCGTGGAATTTAACACCCAATCTTGCCGCTTCTTTGTAAGCATCCTGCCGAAACTCTTTATAGCTCTGTTCGGCTGGGATCATACTGCGACCATTTTGAATATCCCTGGCATGCTCTAGCGCTTTAATTTGTGATTGCTCAAAAATAGGAACAAAACGAGGGCGACCTCCTTTCGTTCCGTCTCTTATTTCTACACATCCTTTACTCTGGGCTTGAGCCAGAGCTTTATCTGCATTCAATTTTGCAGACTCTTCAAACCTGAGACCTAGTTCTCGTTGCAAATTTAACAATGCTCCAGTTCGCTCAGTTGCAATGTAAGTTGCTTTATCGTGACGCTCCTGAGAAATACTTTTGTCCCCTTCACTAATGCCACTCCGCTTAGGTAAATCACCTTGTTTTACTGGATCAACACGAACCTTATTATCTCCACGAGCGATTTCCATTACTCTATTAACCGCACTTAAATAGTTTTGTGCAGTTGATGCTTTTATCTCACCATTTTCAAAACGATCTCTTAAATGATCCGCGTACTGCATTAAGTGTGAAACTTCAACTTTTCTAAGATCTTTAATTCCCTGTTCAGCTTTGACCCAGGAGCAAAATACATTCCAGCGGTCATGGATCGTGCTAATAGACTCAAATGACTTGTACTCTTCTTTCAGCGCATTTAACCCGGCATAGCCCATGTCACGACTTTTAAGGCCAAAGTTTTTGGCATCCGGATTCGTTCGTTCACATCGCACTGATGCTCCCCTCTTAGTTGTTCTGTCCTCATTAGCCATGCCCCTAACTGGTGTTAAGTGATATGCAGTTTTTGATGGCAGCTCTGCGTGCTGCTGGCTAAGCGGTTCTCGCCGCTTCAAAGGGCAGATAAGACGATGCCCACGTCTACTTTATTACGACCAAACATTGCTATGGCAGGGGCTCTGCTCTCAACCGTCTGGCCTGCCTGAAATGGCAAACTGACGGCAGATCCGGCTGATGTCATCGTCTCTGATTCCTTCCCAATACTGGAAAGGACCCGGCGAAGCCGGGATTTTTCGCGCGTTTCCCCGCGCGGGTCGAAAGCCTAGCGCCGTTGAGGCGCAAGGCTTTCGTCGGGTGGCTCGCCCCCCGTCTCTGTTCCCTGACGGTAGACAGAGAC
>NZ_JAPEID010000050.1:0-31449 GCF_028823755.1 Vibrio sp. VP6 | reverse complement strand
ACGCCTGTACCGGAAGGTGCGCTTGAATCGCTAAAAGGAGGTAAGTAATGGCAAAGAACTTAGCTCAAAATGCTGGCAAAGAAGCGGTTGAAAAGCTTGGTTGGTGGCGCGCGCATCGGTTTCTGATTTTACGTCGGCTATGTCAGCTCACCATTATTGCGCTGTTTATGGCAGGGCCGACATTGGGGGTTCTAACCGGTAACCTCTCATCGAGTATGTTGCTCGATACGGTCCCTTTAAGTGACCCGTTAATAGTGCTTCAAGCTTTGGCGACAGGGCATATCCCGGAGTTTAATGCGTTGTTAGGCGTAGTGATTGTCGTGGTGTTCTACGCGATTTTAGCGCCGCGCGCATTTTGTGCTTGGGTATGCCCGTTGAACATCGTGACGGACTTGGCGGCGTGGCTGCGCCGAAAGTTCAACATTAAAGCGAGCTATCGTTGGTCTCCTGCTATTCGCTATTGGCTGATCCCAGTTTTGATGTTGGGCAGCGCGCTGTCTGGCGCGATTCTTTGGACATGGTTAGATCCAGTAGCGGCACTGCATCGTGGATTGGTGTTTGGTATGGGCGCAGGTTGGGTGCTGATCGCACTGGTGTTCGTACTGGACTTACTCTTGGTTGAGCATGGGTGGTGTGGGCACTTATGTCCACTGGGAGCTACCTATGGCGTGATAGGCCGAAAAAGCCTGTTGCGCGTTACCGCTGTTCGCCGCGAGGATTGCACGAAATGCATGGACTGCTTTTATGTTTGCCCAGAACCAGAAGTGCTTCGGCAGCCTTTGAAAGAGGGAGATCGTCGAGTTATGGATCAAAACTGCATAAGTTGTGGCCGCTGTTTGGATGTTTGTCCAGAACATGTGTTTGAATTCAAAAATCGCCTTAATGTGAAAAACATCGACTAAGTCGATAAGTCACTCATCAACCTTTTTCTTGCCTTTTACACATCGCGCTCACTTTCATCATTGGGCGCGATGTTTTCTGTATTGGTCATATCCTCAGTGCACTTAGAATCGCAACAGTGCGTATGTGACCATAAATAATAATGATATTGCGAATTTGTTACATTTGAAGCTATGATGATGACTTCATATCTAAAGGATGCATCATGAATACCTCTTCTCACGGCTGGAGAACGCCGCAAAATTTCCTTCTGTTGATCTCGATTATTGTGCCCATTGTCTTTTCTACCTGGATGGCTTTGCTGAATAACTTTGTTATTGAAAAAGCGAACTTTGATGGGGCGGACATTGGCTTGTTACAAAGTGTGCGTGAAATACCGGGCTTTTTAGCCTTTACCGCCGTGTTTGTGTTGTTGTTTATCCGCGAACAACGATTCATGTTGGTGTCTTTAGCGATGCTAACACTTGGTACAGCATTAACAGGTTACTTTCCCACTTTGTACGGTTTACTTTTTACGACCTTGTTGATGTCCACTGGTTTTCACTACTTTGAAACATTGAAGCAGTCCCTGTCTTTGCAATGGCTATCGAAAGAAGAAGCGCCAGAAATGCTAGGCAAGTTTATCTCGGTCGGCGCTCTGGCTTCTCTGTTTACCTACGGCGCGATTTGGATTTTTCTAGAGCAGCTTAAATTTGATTTCAAAACCGTGTATTTGTTGGCGGGTGGCGTTGGCTTTGTGTTGATCATCGTGATGGCACTGGCGTTTCCTCAGTTCAAAACAGCTGTGCCACAAAATAAGAAACTCGTACTGCGTAAACGCTACTGGTTGTATTACGCGCTTACTTTTATGAGTGGTGCGCGTCGACAGATTTTCACTGTATTTGCGGGCTTCCTGATGGTAGAGAAGTTTGGCTATTCTGCCGCAGACATTACCTTACTGTTTTTGATCAACTACCTGTTTAACTTTTTATTTGCCAAGCGCATTGGCCGTTTTATCGGTGTTGTCGGTGAGCGTAAGGCATTAACGTTTGAATACGTCGGTTTGATTTTCGTCTTTGTAGGCTATGGTTTGGTGCAAACGGCGGAATGGGCTGCGGCGCTGTATGTTGTCGACCACTTGTTCTTTGCGCTCGCCTTGGCGATTAAAACGTACTTCCAGAAGATTGCTGATCCGGCCGATATGGCATCGACCGCTGGCGTTGCGTTTACCATCAACCACATCGCAGCGGTGGTGATTCCCGTTACATTCGGGATGATTTGGTTAGTGTCGCCTTCTAGCGTTTTCTACATCGGAGCGGGTATGGCCGCCGTTAGCTTGTTGTTGTCACTCAATATTCCAGCGAAGCCGGAAGAGGGGAACGAAACGCGATTGTTGAGGTGGAGTTAGTGCTCACTACTCAAAAGACTAAGCCATAATCTGGATAGAAAAATGGGATGCATCGGCATCCCATTTTTATGATTATCTCGCGTTAAAACGGATACCAGAACAGTTGTGTGTCCATAATACGTTTGCTGATTGCAGCAATCACTATCACCGCAATCCCCGTCATACAGATCATATCGGCTTTGGTCAGGGGTTTTAGACTGTACCAGGTGCGAGATGAGTGACGGCCGAAGCCACGCAACGTCATCGCGTTTGAGATTTGGTCGGCTCTGTCCAAACTAGAGAAAATCAGAGGGCCAAGAATCTTCGCCACGTTCTTCATACGAGTGAACAACGGAGCCTTCTTACTCAGTTCTACTCCGCGTGCTTGTTGCGCGTGCATGATGTTAACAAAGTCCTTTTTCACTTCTGGCAAGTAGCGCAGCGTTAAGCTCACGGCATAGGCGATTTTGTAAGGCACACCTAAGCGGTTCAAGCTGGCTGAAAACTCCGTCGGGTGAGTGGTAAATACAAACACCAATGCGATTGGGAACATGCTGAAGTATTTCAACGTCACTGTTACTAAGTAAAACAACGTCTCTTGAGTGAGCGAGTAATTACCGGGTAACGAGAGTAAAACCGTTGATGAGCCCATGAACTCAGTACCTTGTTGTGGCGCTAACGCGAACATAAACAGGGTATTGATCAGCAATACCGTGCCTGTACCCAGTAAAAGCGGTTTGTAGACATGAAATGGCACTTTGGTCATTTTCAGTAAGCCTAAACCAAGCACGATCAATAGAGCGATGATTCGCAAGTCAAATGTGGTCAACACCACCGTCACCCAAGCAATGAAAAGCAAGAACTTAGTAATGCCATTCAACTTGTGAAGTGGCGATTGGGTATCGATGTAGTTGATACCAAACTTCATCTTATTGTCTTTCATGCCACTGCTTTCTCTGGTTGGTTTACTTCGCTGCTTTTTTGTTGGCGGTGCGCTTTTTCTACATTGATAAAATGCTGCATAAAGCCATTGGTGTCTTCGATGCCAACTTTCGTAGCCAAATCAAACAGACTTGTTGTGGTGAGGTTTGCTTGGTCTAGTAGCTCTGGACTGCTGAATACCTGCGTCATTGGTGCATCCGCGACTAATTTACTGTCTGCAATCACGATAGAGCGCGTAGTGTATTCCAGCACTAAATGCATGTCATGAGAGATGATCATCACGGTTACGCCCAACTCGCGATTGAGCTTTTCGATGAAACTCAGCATAGACGTGTAGTTCCGGTAGTCCTGACCTGCCGTCGGTTCATCAAGGATCAGAAGCTCTGGTTCCAAGACCAAAATTGACGCAATGGTTACGCGCTTTTTCTGGCCGTAGCTCAATGCTTCGATTGGCCAGTGACGGTATTTGCTCAAACCGCACAGCTCAAGGACTTCAAGTACTTTAGCTTCGATTTGTTTCTCTTCAACGCCACGATTACGGAGGCCGAAGGCCACTTCGTCGAAAATCATGTGATGGGAAATCATGTGATTCGGATTTTGCATCACCACGCCCACTTTCTGGCTGCGCTCGAAGATGGTCAGTTCGTTTAGATCTTGACCATTCATGCTCATTGAGCCGCTATCCGCTTCAATAACGCCCATAATCAGTTTGGTGATGGTCGATTTACCCGAGCCATTTTTGCCAAGTACAGAGACAAACTCGCCACGCTTGATGTCAAAACTCACGTCTTCTAGCGCATTTTTCTCACCGTCGTAAGAATAGGTGAGGCCACGGACTTCAAGCAAAGTCTCGGCTGGCGTTTTAGGTGGTTGTGCTGTTGAACCATCAAACCATGCTTGTACTGCTGGTTTATATTGCTCCAACGGTAAGGTAGTTAAGCTAGAAGGTTTTGCATCGCCCTCAATCGCGCAGCCTGCTTCTTTCAGAGCCGAAATATAAAGCGGTTCGCGGATGCCGTAATCTTCTAGCAGAGGCGACGCTAAAATTTCATCTGGCGTTGTATCGGCAATGATTTCGCCGCTTTCCATCAAGATAATACGGTCAACTGAGCGATGCAGAACGTCCTCAAGACGATGCTCAATGACTACGATGGTTTTGCCCGTTTCGCGGTGTAGATCATCGATGATCTCGATGGTTTTTTTACCCGTTTTAGGGTCAAGCGCAGCTAGTGGTTCATCAAACAAAAGGATATCGACGTCATCGACGAGAATGCCCGCCAAAGAAACACGCTGTTTCTGCCCGCCAGATAAATCGTGGGGAGAGCGATCTAACATCTGTTCCAAGTCGACCATTTTGGCCGTGGCTTTGACTAATGGGTACATGTCGATGTTAGAAGTTAGCTGGTTTTCCAGCGCAAATGCGATGTCTTCGCCAATGCTCAAGCCGACAAATTGGCTGTCCGTATCTTGCAGTACGGTGCCAACTTGCTCAGTGTATTGGTGCATGTCGAAAGGGGCGGTGTCTTGACCATTGATGGTCAATGTTCCACTGGTTTCCCCTTTGATTGCGTGTGGGATCAGTCCGTTAAGACATTGCCCAAGGGTAGATTTACCACTACCACTTGGACCAATAATGACGATTTTCTCTCCTTTCTCTATCCTTAGATTGATATTTTTTAGCGTCGGTTTGTCCAGCGACTCATATCTAAAAGAGAAGTTAGAAAATTCGATTGTCATTCGACATTAAGCCTCTGTTAAGTTACGGCTTTGCTTGTTACGTTTAGCGACAGACTTAAGAATGAAGAAGCCAACAATAGCAATAAGAATGGTGTTACCGATCGCGATAATAGAAAGCTGGGTAAACACTTTAGTGAACGGTTCTGCGTACAAAATCGTGTCGAGGAATGCAGAGCAACCGTAACCAAATACGTTGCCTAATAGTGCAAGTACCACGAATAACGCGAAGTCTTTCATATTGAAATCACCTTTCTCCAAACGGTAGCGCGTTAGAGAAGGGAATAGACCGATAATCAAACCAACAATACCTGAGCCAAGTACCCAAGTGAGCCATACGCCCCAACCTGCAAATAGGTCGGTGACCCAGTGGCCAATAAAACCAACAAGTGGGCCAAATAGTACTGAGAACAATGCTAATACTGCCATTGCTGGTTTTAGCGTTGTGTTCGCAAACACAGGGATGCCAAACATAGGTAAGCCACCGATGCCGTAAAGAGCAGCACCAATTGCAATAACCACAACGGTTTTAGCAGAAAGATTCATAGATAACCTCAGTTCAATTGTCGATTTTAAAGAACGTTCATTTATATTGTTGGAAAGCATTGGTTATTTGATTGTGTAACATATATCCAAAACAACCAAGCTGCTTATTGTTTGCTCTATTTTTCTTCAGGAAATGTGTGATTTGATTCACGTATCCCTTTGACTGGCTTTGTTTTTTAGCAAGCATTAAAAATAAGGCGCGCATTATACAGAATATTGATAAAAGTGGGAATGCTATCTGTCTGGATGGCTAGAATGAAATCGGAGGCTGATTGTCAGCCCCCGATTACACTTTTTGATGCTATTTTCATCGATAAATGAATGAGCTAGCAGTTCATTAATGGTCTAGGTACAAATAGTTCTGCCAGCTCTTCATGCGAATAAGCACTTTGCGCATCACTGATACGTGAGTAAAGCTGTCTGAGTAAACTGCGACTTCAACCGCAGTACCCATTGGCAGGTGGTATTCGCTCAAATCGTCCGTGATTTTTAGCTTCGCAAATACACGTCCGCTCGTGCGCAAGGCATCGGTACCAAGTAGAGCACCTCTGGCTTGAATTTGACTTTCACCAATGGCCGGAATCACGTCAATGACTTCGCCACGGAACACTTTGCCCGGAATTGCGCGGAACATAAATTCAGCTTCAAAGCCCGGCTTCAAACGTTGTAGCGAGTTTTGTCTGAACGCAGCGGTGTACGTAATGTCTTCGGTATGCACAAAGGTCATTGCAGGAGCAAGCGGTAACGGCACAGCCATCACACCAGGACGCAAAGCCAATTGCGTAACGTAACCATCGGTTGGCGCACGAACGATAGTTTGTTCTAGGTTAAACTCTGCTTTACGCAGCTCTGCGAGAAGTTGCGCGACTTGAGTGTTTTCACCACCAATTTCAGAGTCCAGAGCGATTTGCGCTTGTTCTTGTTGCAAAATCGCAACGTCTAGCATGGCTTCTGCCGCTTTATACGCTTGGCGTCGAGTATCTAAATCTTGTTCAGTAAACGCGCCGCGATCAAAGCCTCTT
Source organism: Vibrio sp. VP6 (assembly GCF_028823755.1). Classification (NCBI taxonomy): domain Bacteria; kingdom Pseudomonadati; phylum Pseudomonadota; class Gammaproteobacteria; order Vibrionales; family Vibrionaceae; genus Vibrio; species Vibrio sp. VP6. The sequence continues at coordinate 24,939 of NZ_JAPEID010000050.1, read as the reverse complement.
TGATATCGGCTAAACTCTCTTTGCGCTTTATCTCTATCAGCTTGTGCTTTTAAAACCGCAGCTTCTGCTTCTCTTAGATCAGACTCTAAACCCAACGCACCTTGGCTTGCTTCTTTGACTTTCGCTTCAAGGCGAGCGACCTCCGCTTCAAATGGCACAGGGTCTATTTTGAAGAGAATATCGCCGGTTTTGAGCGGTTGGTTCGCTTGAACTGGCACTTCCACAACGCGGCCACGTACACCAGAGACGATAGGCGTAGTTGGGAACACTTGGTTACCTAACTGAGTAAATGGGTGGTTGTAGTTCATAAGCAGCACAAGTGTGCCCACCAATACTACGCCACCAAGTACAGCTGTCGGGACCGTCCATTTGTTTAGAGGAATATTGAAGATTTTAAAAATGGCGATACAAAGAGCTGCGTAAGTCAGAATCAGCAATAAATCCATTATTCGTCCTCTTTACTTTGTTCAGTCAAAGGCTTTTGCTGAATCTTTTGTTTTTTCAACATCGATACTTCGTTTTTGAGTTCGTTGACTTCGTCGATGAGTTCTTCAAGACGGTGATGAATGTCGTGTGTTTCTTGCTCAAGTTGTTTGAAACCCCAACCACGCTCTTTGCGCCACAATGTTGCCCATATCCAAAGGAATGGCCAAAGTGCGTGCAGTGTGAACAGGCTGACCCAACCTGCGTAGTGAATTGCGTCTTGGTGCGGGTGTTCACGCTCTTTAGCAATTTCATACGGGATGTCATGGATAACAATGATTCCGTAGAAGATAACTAAAGCAACGAAGATGAGTAACCCAAGTGCAAAATAGTCTAGAAACATCTTACTTACCTGTGCTTGTTGCGAATTGGAAAAACTTACGTAAATTAACGGTTTAAGTATTTGTCTTAACTATAGATGAATCAAGCGCTTTTTATGTGCGAATTATGTTTATGCGATATCAGTACGTACTGATAGTTGTAGGCAAGTTTGGCGAGATTGAGTACAGATTTAAACAAAAAGTGAATGGATTCGGGTAGGGCTGATAAAAAGCATGATAAAGCCCCAGATTTCAACTGGGGCGTGGCTTAAAGTTCGGTACAGACTTGGTTTCGGCCATTGGCTTTGGCACGATACAAGGCTTTATCGGCGCGGTAGAAGGTGCGCTGAGTGTTTTCCCCTTCGCGATGGAGTGTAATACCGATGGAAACGGTTAGGCCGCGTTCGCCAAGAATGTCTCGCCATGCATATTTAAAAATACGCTCGCGGTAGTTTTCAGCGTGCATTTCTGCGCGTTCCAATTGGCTGTTCTCAAGAATTACAAGGAACTCTTCACCGCCAAATCGCACGCACGATGCACCTTTAAATTTGAAGTAGGCTGCCAGCTCCTGTGACACACTTTTGATCGCTTTGTCACCCACCAAATGGCTCAGTTCGTCATTGATGGATTTGAAGTGATCGATGTCGATGACCATCAATGCGAATGGAGTGTCGTGCAGCAACATGTCTTTCAGTTTTACCTCTAACCAGCGGCGGTTGTGCAACGAGGTAAGGGGATCGGTAAATACGTCTTGTTGTAACTGAGCTACGGTATTTTTGTGTTGTTTGGTCGTCTCTTTAAGCTCTTTATTTTCAATCTCAGACAGAATGAGCTTTAACTGCAATTCAAAGCGAGACAATCGACGCAGTTGAGCCGCGCCCAATTCGCTGATTGGGATGTGTTTTATTAAGTCTGATTCAATACGAAAAGCGCGTTTCTCACAGCTTAAAGCTTGCTGAAACTGCCCTTGTGACGCACTGACTTTGCTCATTGCGTTGTAAAAACGTTTCGCAAGAATGGGCGAAGAATGCTTTTTAATTCGCTTCCCGATGGACTCCAATAGTAAATTGGCCAACGAAGTGTGGCCAACACCATTCAAGCAATACGCCGTTTCAATTTTGACCATGGTTGAGAGCCAATAGGTGGTCGCACTTCCGGTGGTGTACTTAATGCTGGATATGGAAAGCAGCGCTTCGGAATACTCTTCTTGCAGACGATGCAATTTAGCGCGATACAAATGTGTTTGAGCGGCGAGGTTTTTGTCGCTTACTAGGATGCTGAGCTCTTCACATTCACCCAATAATTCGCTGGCTTCGGCCACGCGTTTTAGACTGATGTAACAGGCGAGCATATACAGTTTGTAACGCAAACGAAGTGAGCGACTGCTGATGGCGTGATCAATCGCGTCGATCTTTTGGTAGTAACGTAGAGCACGGTTGTGATCGCCATAAGCATCACATAAGTTGCCCATGCCAATGATCGCTAAAACGTATTCGTCGATAAAACCGTATTCCACTGCGATGTTGGTGGAGGCGATGTACTCGGTGAGGGCAGAATTGTAATCACCAACTTCAACCAACCGTTCGCTTAAACTTGCTTTGACCGACAGTATATCTTCGACATCCTCAGGTAATGAGAGCAGTTCTAATGCTTGTCTAAGCTCTTCGATACTGTCACAAAGCTGTTTGATTTCGCGGCGGTATTCTGCGCTGATAATTAGGCAATGTGCTTTTTCACGGCTGGTGGACGCAATGTGTCGACCGATATGTTCCCAAAGCGTGATGGCTTCTTCCCCAGAAACAGAAGAAGGATCGATGCCTGCGTCAGTGACTTTGCTAAGCAGTAGTTCCATTCTTCATTACCTCAATATAGCTTTCTTCCAACTGCTCTAAAGTAAATGGGAAAGTCAGGATGTCTTGTAAATACAATGTCGGTTTTGGCCCTTTGAGGCCACGTCGTTCCCATGGATAAATGTCTAACATGGCATGCACGGTTCGGTAGAGCTCTTCTGCGGCTTGATCTTTTTCGGCAATCAACATAGCGAGTCGATCGCTAGATAGGCGTGAAATGAGATCGCTTGGCGTCGTTAATGAGTGAACCAGTTCAGTACACGCATCGAGAAATGCAGGATTGGAGTGGCGAATCATGATCACCGCATGGTTAGAGCGTTTAAGCTCAGTCTTAAATAGAACCAGTTGTTCCCACCAGTACGTTTCAGAAACGACGTTAGAAAACTGCTTTTCGGGATCGTATTCATGTTGAGAGCGAATACGATTGATGAGCTTGCGAGCACGTTGTTCGAGTTGGCGTTTTGAGCCGCGCGCTTTATCCATGCTGACACGATTGGTCTGCTCTTTGAGCATTTTCAGTGCATGTTTGCGGTATTTTTTAAACGCATTAAATGCCGCTTCGAAATCGCCTTGCTCTTCAGCAACGCGAGATTGCTGAAAACAGATCTGACTTAGCAGTTCGCCGTTATCGAAATTAAGCGCGGATTCTTCTGCGGCAAGCAACAACTCGGCTGCGCTGTCTGTGTTTTTACGCAGTAGCTCTAGTCTTGCTCGACTGATGAAAGAGTGTGCTTTCATCCACGTTAGATCGTGCTCAATGGCCAGCTTGTGCGCTTTTTGGGTTGCTTCTTCCGCAGCGTCTAGGCGTTCTAAGCCAAGGAGTGCCAAGCCTTTAAAGTCCCAAATTTCGGCTTGCCAAGTGCTGTCTTCATGGTCTTTGAGCACTTCTGTTGCGCCATCAAGTACCGTTAGCATCTCAATAAAGTTGTTAAGGAGATAGTAGTCCCAAGCAAGCAGAATGCGAGCTTTACCTTCTAACCATGCAATTCGGACGTTGTTTGCCACTTTAACTGCAAGCTCATGAGTCGATGCGGCAAGTTTGTGTTCGTTGGTGATGCGCCAAACATTGCCAAGACCAATCAGGGATTCAATCTGAATCTCAATATCATCGACCAAAGCCGATTGCTCCAAGGCATTAATCCAATATTGCTGCGCCGAGTAATATTTGGCTTGTCCCCAGTATTGAAGGGCGAAGATATGCAGAATTTCTGGAAGGTGATCGTCAGTGTCCAGTTGGATTTGCTTATTGTAGGCGTCTTTGATGAATTTCAGCCCTTGGCGATATTCCATCAAACACCAACAACTGTGCGCCATGACGAGTAACGCTTTGATTTCACCGTCAATAAACAGTATTTGTTCCGCGCGAATGCGGCACTGCTCGGCGAGGCGAAGAGTGCGTTCAGGGTGCGTTTTCACTTGCCCTTTGAGTGAGTTAAGCTCGTCTTCTAGCTGAATTTGGGTTTTATCCAACGTTCACATCCATGACTATCGAACTGGAATTTACACCTAAATAATAAGTGGTTAGATGCGTACTTCATTACGAGTGCAGCATGAAAGCCACATCATAAAATATCAGGTGCCGTAATGTATACCGTCACTGCCCCTAATTACCACATCTAAATGAGTTAAATAGTTACGATAGGAGCTGCTTAATGGTTAGAGGTGCGTCAGTGACTTCTAGCCTTTGTGCGGCAGTAAGACCTTGTTTGTCCTGATAGCACAAATTATGCCAAGCTCTGAATATATCTAAAAGAGGTAAAATTCCGGCAGGTCGCAATTTGCGACGTGGCTCGTTAATGAAACTTTCGAACAACAGCTGGAAGCGATTTTGATAGAACTGCACATGGCGAGTTGTTGCAACGTTAAACCACTTTTCTGGTTCATTTTTATCGCCAGCAAGGTAGCAAATGCCTTTGTGGCTTTCGCCTTGACTGGAGATCGCCCAGCGATCGCGCCACCAACTCATGTAGGCAATATCCACTTTGCCAAACGGAGCGGTCATGTCCCAGCCAGCGTCTTCTTCTACATACATCAGATCGACGTTTTTCTCTTGAATACGAGACAAACAAACGCTCAACGCTGCGGAGCGGAGCAGGGGATCTTGTGGCATGTAAATCGAAACCCGCTTGGTAGGGCAACACATATCAAGTACATGCAAATAGTGCGCGTACGAGGTGTAAGGAGGACGAACTAACGCGCCTTTCGATGGGTAATGAAATACCGATAAGTTACCGAGCGGATCTTCGACGTTACCACGAGCCAAAATCGTTTGGTATTTTTGGTCAATACGCTCTCTAAGGTGATTAGAAGGTTCCGCTGGTGGCTCACTTGCTTCCGCTGTGTACTCTTGAGAGACAAAACGAGAAACTTCGTCGTACGGGTTGTGATCCAGCGTCGCGATAGGTTCTTCATCCGAAGAGTAGTTCACGTGTTGGCAAAGAATGTAGCCCGAGTGCGCTTCACCAGACACAATCCAGTACACACCATTATTGCTGTGTGGCTGCAACGCAATGTAGCTGGAAGCCAACTCGTAGTGACTGGCGTGATTAACCCAACGAGCATCAATGGTCGCGAGCTTACGACGACAACGACTGGCGATGTGGTCAACGTGATCATAAAACGTTTTTGGGTTGATGCTGAGTTTGCGGCAAATTTCGCGCACGGAATAACCGGTGAACAAAAGGCCCATCAGGTTTTCTTGAAACTGCAGCTTTTTATTGGCGCCAGACCATTTATCGACAAAAGTGCTTTGACACGCTTTACAACGGTAACGTTGACGATCGCCACTGTAACCGAAAGCGTGATAGAGGTGTTTATGAGTGTGGACAGAGAGTCCGAAGTTGTCACACGCGTCGTTGCGACAAGCAGGTAACCCGTCACTGTGGACGTGTCGGAGGCGATGAAGTTCGTTCACGACATCGCGGTTGTTAAGTAAGGGGGGGAAAGCTCCACATTCACGGCATACCATCGCCGGACGCTTAGGGTTCGCATGTTGCAGAACGTAACGCTTTGCATCACTCAATCCAAAGTTGTCACACGCCAATGTTTTACAAAAGTTGAGTTGTAACCCATCTGCGTCTTTTGGCAGTTCGCCGTTAGACACAATCGCCCCCTCGGGATAATTCGGGCAGCCAGTCAGGCACTGGCTGCAAATTATTACTTAATAACTTCTTAGATGTTGATTGCTGTTTCAAGTGCAACTTTCATCATGTCGTTGAACGACTTTTGGCGCTCTTCTGAGCTTAGTTTTTCGCCACGGATGATGTGGTCAGAAACCGTTAGGATAGTTAGAGCTTTCGCGCCTAGGTCTGCAGCTACGCCGTAGATACCTGCCGCTTCCATGTCTACACCTAGGATGCCTAGTTTTTCCATCTTCTCGAAGATGTCTGCTTCTGGTGTGTAGAACAGGTCTGCAGAGAATACGTTACCTACTTTCACTGGCACTTCTTGAGCACGAGCTTGCTTAACCGCTTCTTCTAGAAGGCTGAAGTCAGCAATTGCAGCGAAATCGTGGTTGTTGAAACGGATACGGTTAACTTTTGAGTCTGTAGAAGCACCCATACCGATAACAACGTCCATTAGGTTAACGTCGTCACGTACCGCGCCACAGCTACCTACACGGATAACGTTTTTCACGCCGTATTCAGCGATTAGCTCGTGTACGTAGATACAGCATGAAGGGATACCCATACCGTGACCCATTACAGACACTTTTTTACCTTTGTAAGTGCCAGTAAAGCCGAACATGTTGCGAACGTCACAAACTTGCTTCACATCTTCAAGGAAAGTTTCTGCAATGTATTTAGCACGCAAAGGGTCGCCTGGCATTAGAACTGTTTCAGCGAAATCACCTGGTTGTGCGTTGATGTGTGGGGTTGCCATAAGTGCTCTCCAAAGTTTTGTTCTGATAAAACGCATCTATTATAGGATGCTATTACCAATTCTGTTGAACTTGTTCGTTTTCGTTGAGGCAATAATATCGGGACGTACAGTGATCCCTTGAGAGGTTAGTCACAAAAACCACCCTTTTCGAAACTAACCAAGCTATTGATAACTAAATCTGTTGAAAGCAAAAAGGCAATCGATTTGCTTTTGAGCGATTTGTTGATTGCGCACACAAAACAGCCAAAGAAAAAGATAAATATTTTTTAAATCGAGCTGATCGAAATCGCGGAGGAGTAAGTAAAACGATTAAATTGTACAACTAATTTTCTTGTACAATTTAGGGGGGCTTGCTATAAGTTATACAACTAAACTTTTTGTATAGGGGTGACGTTGCTATGGAATCTTCAATCAAAGTAGGTATCAGTTCTTGCGTGTTAGGTGAACGCGTGCGTTTCGACTCTGGTCATAAAGTCAGTAACTTTGTGACTAAAGAGCTTAGCAATTATTTTGACTTTGTTTCTGTATGCCCAGAGGTGGGGGTAGGCATGCCGGTGCCACGCCCGACGATTCGTTTAATCAGTAATGAAGAACGCATCGCGTTGGTTGAAACGAAAAACCCCGACAATGATCACACAGATAACATGCTGACTTACTCCGCAAATAAAGTGGATGAGCTTCAAAATGAGCAATTGTGTGGTTATATCGTTTGTGCCAAATCGCCAACATGCGGTATGGAACGCGTAAAAGTGTACAGCAAAAACAACGCTGCAAAAGAAGGGGTTGGTCTTTACACGAAAACGTTGATGGAAAAAATGCCGTGGTTACCTGTCGAAGAAGATGGACGCTTAAATGATCCCGTTCTTAAAGAGAACTTCATTACTCGCATTTACTGTCTCAACGATTTTTATGAATCGATGGCAGGTGAGCCGACACGCGGTAAGATCATCGATTTCCATTCTCGTTACAAGCTAACGCTTATGGCGCACCATCCAGAGTCGTATCGATCTTTGGGGCGCTTAGTCGCAGATGTTGCCAACTATGAGATTGACGAGTTTTACCGAGAATACCGATTAGGTCTGATGACGGCGCTATCGAACCGTGCCAGTCGCAAAAACAACACGAATGTGTTGATGCATCTTCAAGGGTATTTCAAACGCTCTCTAAACAAAGATGAAAAAGAAGAACTCGCGACCGTGATTCAAGACTATCGTACTGGCACGCTGCCATTACTCGCGCCACTAACATTAATTAAACACTATCTAAATGCTTATCCAGATGAATATCTGCAAAAACAGAAGTTTTTAGAGCCACACCCGCAGGAGATGAGATTACGCTATGGTTTGTAGTTCAGAAGAAAAACTATACGCAATTCGAGATGTTGCAGAGATTACGGGCGTTAAGCCTGTGACGCTGAGAGCTTGGCAAAGACGCTATAACCTAATCCAACCGCAAAGAACGGAAAAAGGACATCGCTTATATTGTCAGCAAGATCTCGATACGATTCGTGAAATTCAAGGTTGGCTATCCAAAGGCATTGCGATCGGCAAAGTGAAAGGATTGCTCGGCCAACCGGATGTAGAAACCAGTGCAGAAAACCATTCGCTTGAAGAGGTGGAAGCCGTACTGTCTGGGTTGTCGCAACTCAATCGTGGCAAAACGGAAAGCGTCCTTTCATCGGTATTGAAAGAGTACCCGCTCAACTTAGTCGTAGATCAGTTTATCAATCCTGTGTTTGAAGCATTGGATTTGGTTAAAGGCTCGCTGCGCTCTTTGCAGATGGGATTGTTCCAAACCTGTTTAATCACGCGTTTGGCATTGGTGATCGATTCTGAAAACAAAGCATCTACTAAGGGGAAATGTCTGTTGATCAGCTTTGAACAAAGTCGAGATGCAGAAAGTTGGATTCAGGCGGCGAAGTTGTGCGAGCAAGGTTACCACATCACCTTAATCGACAAGGTGGACGACGTTTCTGGCTTGGTGGGTCACGACGTAATTGAACGCTACCAGCGTGTTTATGTGTTCTCGAATAAGGCGCTACCTGCCAAGCAAGTGGAAGCATTCAAAGCGCTGTTAGCGCGGTATCCTGAGCAAGTGCAGTGTTCGGAAGTTATTGAGAAACTTCATCTTGCACAAACACAGATTCAGTAAGGAGACCACATGATTCTGGTTTGGTTTAGGCGCGATTTACGCACGTTAGACCACACGGCGTTAAAGGCGGCACTTGATACAGGACAACCTGTTGTTGCTTGTTTTGTTGCAACGCCAGAACAGTGGCAAGAGCACCACATGGCGCCGATGCAGGCGGATTTAATCGCCAGGCGTCTTGAGCATGTTCATCAAGAGCTCACAGAGCTAAACATTCCTCTTCTGTATAAAGAAGTTCCGCGTTTTGATGACTGTACAAAAGTCATTTGCGATTGGGCGGATAAGCTCAACGCAATGGCGGTAATGGTCAACATCAATTATGAAGTGAATGAAGTTGAGTTGGATAGAAAGGTATCTCAAGCACTGGATAATCGTGGGGTAGAGTTTCACGCCTTTCACGACAAATGCGTTCATGCGCCAACGACCGTACTCAACAAGCAAGGCGAGTATTTCAAAGTATTTACGCCATTCAAACGAGCATGGTTGCAAAAGTTTTCCTTGCCAACGGTATCCAAGCCTCAGAGACAAAATGAACTGCCTAGTGAGCAGTTAGAAGCGGTAAAACAAGACGGTTTTGATGACGATTTTACGTTCTCTTATCCGAGGGAATCGAGCGAAGCTTGGTGTGCATCGACCAACGACATTCTCAAGCAATTGAGGACGTTTGCACGCGAGCGTAGTGACGGTTACCAGATGAAGCGAGATTTCCCCGCTATCGATGGTACGAGTCAGCTCTCGCCTTATCTTGCCATCGGAGCATTGTCGCCAAGACAGTGCATCGCGAGGTTGTATGCTGAGAATCCACAACCGGATTTGTCAGAAGGCAAAGCAACGTGGCTGAGCGAGATCATTTGGCGTGAGTTCTACCAGCACTTATTGGTGTTTGAACCTAAACTTGTCAAAGGTCGCGGATTCATCGACTGGGAAGACAAAATTCAATGGTCTTACGATGAACAAGCTTTTGAATGTTGGAAAACGGGGACGACTGGATATCCAATTGTTGATGCGGCAATGCGTCAGCTCAATCAAACTGGCTGGATGCACAACCGACTTCGTATGATTGTCGCAAGCTTTCTTACCAAGGATTTACATATCGACTGGCGCTGGGGCGAAGAATACTTTATGAGCAAGCTCGTCGACGGCGACTTTGCGGCAAATAATGGTGGGTGGCAGTGGTCGGCATCGACTGGCTGTGATGGCCAACCATACTTCCGTATCTTCAATCCAATAAGCCAAGGCGAGAAGTTCGATTCCGACGGTCAGTTCGTGCGTCATTGGGTGCCAGAAATTAAGAGTGTGCCGAATAAGTTCGTCCATAAACCATGGACTTGGGAGGGATTTTCTTTACTGGAATATCACAAGCCGATGGTTGATCACAAGGTTGAAAGAGAGATAACCTTACGGCTCTTCAAAAGTGCCAAGGAATAGAGTGAAATGCTTAGCAAAAAGCGATCAATGAGTTTTGCAAAACGAACCCTGTTATCTGTCTCGTTATCATTAGTGAGTGGATTGTCATTCGCCAAAATGTACGAGTTACCAGAGGACGGCAGTCGTTTGATTGGTCGCCTCGAAAACCACGTCGTGCAAGAAGGCGAGACCATGGCAAACATCGCCAAGCATTACGACGTGGGTATGCTAGCGTTGATGGCAGCGAACAAAGGCGTTGATCCATTTCTTCCTCAAGAAGGGCGCGTGCTTACTATTCCATCTCAACTTATTCTTCCTGAAGTTCCTCACCAAGGCATCGTGATTAACTTGGCAGAGCTGCGTTTGTACTACTTCCCAGAGGGCGAAGATGTGGTGCATGTTTTCCCTGTTGGTATTGGGCGAATTGGGCGAGATACACCAGTGATGACAACCAGCATCAGCCAAAAACGTCCGAACCCAACATGGACGCCACCTGCGTCTATTCGTGCAGAATACAGAGCGAAAGGGGTGGATTTACCTGCGGTTGTGCCAGCAGGCCCCGACAACCCGCTTGGGTTGTTTGCACTTCGTCTAGCTTACGGAAATGGTGAGTACCTTATTCACGGTACCAACAAAGATTTCGGCATCGGAATGCGCGTGAGTGCTGGTTGCATTCGTATGGACCCAAGTGATATCGAATGGTTGTTCGACAAAGTTCGTCGTGGTGAAAAAGTAAACATCATCAATCAGCCAGTGAAAGTGTCACTAGAGCCGGATCGTAGTGTGTTTGTGGAAGCGCATGAACCGTTAACTCGCAGCAATGGCGAGAAAGATCATTTACAAGTTCCGAAAGAATTGAGCTGGTGGCTAAATGAATTTGGATTGACGAATGTGAAAGCGAAAGCCGTTATTGCCGCTCAGAATGGGGTTCCAGTAGAAATAACCGCGCCTTAACGGGCGTTAAAGCGCGGAACAACATCTTACTTAGTGTAAGACTGAGCGATGTTATCGATACGCTCGTTAGCACGTGCTGCTTCTTCTTGAGCAGCCATTGCTGCGTCACCTGATTTTTGAACGTCAGATTGAAGAGATTGTACGTCTTGGCTTAGTTGGCTAACTTGGTTGCTTAGTTCATCTAGTTTAGCTGCGTTTGCTGTTGCTGCGTCATCAGATGAAGCACAACCTGCTAGTAGAAGTACTGAAGTTGCTGCAGCTGCGATCAACGTTTTGTTCATATAAGAACTCCTTGCTTATAGTGAAAGTCTCGCCCTATAACTCTTTTTTTATACAGTAGCGAGGTTAAATGTGGTTACATTTTATCAGTACATGATGTAGCAAAAGTCAAAAAAATCCAAGAATTTCATGGAGTACCTGACGTTAACTTTTACCTGAGCCTAACAAAAGTAATTACTCATCCTTTCGATTGCTCCCACAACAGTCCACATAGCAGGTATTTTTGCCACGTTCCTGATATCAATAATTTAGACGATATTGACACAAATGAAAGTTTCTACCCCTAAATAACTGCAATCGGCTTAGTTCTACGAAGTGAATTCGACACTTTTATGGGCGTGTTTTTTCTCGAACTCTAGCCAAGGTTTTCGCCAGTTACCGCCGACGTTTCTTCTTCACTGGGCTGCAAATGATGTTTTGTTTTCATCCGTGGGAATTAGTTTGTGTGATCTCTATCTATACTCCTATGATTTGCGGTATTATACCGAGCTTTATTTTTTTGCTGCGTTAGAGCGGAAACGACATTACAGAGCGCTCAGACGCTGACTGATTTATTGGAGAATACTTTGCAATTTAAAGATCTAGGCCTAGACAACCGATTGTTGAAGAACCTAAAACACTACGATTTTAAAAAACCGACTGACATTCAAAAACAGGCTATTCCTGTTGCGATTGCAGGCAAGGATTTATTGGCATCTTCGAAAACGGGTTCGGGTAAGACTTTGGCGTTTGTATTGCCAATGCTTCACAAGTCACTGAAGACAAAATCGTTTTCAGCGAAAGATCCTCGTGCTGTGATTCTGGCTCCAACGCGTGAGTTGGCTAAACAAGTGTATGGCGAACTTCGCTCTATGCTGGCTGGTCTATCTTACGATGCAGCGTTGATTCTTGGTGGTGAAAACTTTAACGATCAAGTCAAAGCACTGCGTCGTTACCCGAAATTCATCGTGGCAACACCAGGACGTTTGGCTGACCACCTAGAGCACCGCTCTCTGTACCTTGACGGTTTGGAAACGCTGATTCTTGATGAAGCAGACCGTATGTTGGATTTGGGCTTTGCGCCTGAGCTACGTCGTATCCATAACGCGGCGAAACACCGTCGTCGTCAAACGTTGATGTTCTCAGCAACGTTGGACCACGCAGAAGTGAACGATATTGCTTCTGAAATGCTCAATGCGCCAAAACGTATCGCAGTTGGCGTATCTAACGAAGAACACAAAGATATCACGCAAAAATTCTACTTGTGTGATCACCTTGATCACAAAGAAGCGATTCTGGAACGCGTACTTTCTGAAGCGGAATACCGTCAAGTGATCATCTTTACGGCAACGCGTGACGATACCGAACGTCTAACCGCGAAGCTGAACGAGAAAAAACTGAAGGCCGTTGCACTGAGTGGTAACTTGAACCAGACGCAGCGTAACACCATCATGAGCCAGTTTGAGCGTGCGGTGTTTAAGATTCTGGTAACGACTGATGTCGCTTCTCGTGGTTTGGATATTGCGACAGTGACTCACGTCATCAACTTCGATATGCCAAAGCATACAGAAGAATACGTGCACCGTGTTGGTCGTACTGGCCGTGCGGGTAACAAAGGTGATGCGATTTCTCTTGTTGGTCCAAAAGACTGGGATAGCTTCAAGCGTATCGAAACTTACCTACAGCAAGATCTTGCATTCTCAGTGTTTGAAGATTTGAAAGGTAAATTTAAAGGTCTGAAACCACCTAAGAAAGATTTCCGTAATAAGAAAGCGACGACGAAAAAAGCGCGTCCTCAAGCGAAGAAAGTGGCGAAGCAACCAGCTAAACGCGACAAGAGCTTCTACAAAAACGTATCGGTGGGTGATGACGTGTTCATCCCTAAGAAAAAGCCTGCGGCACCAAGCTCTGAAGAGTCATGATCGCCTCAGTTCTAAACTGATTCTAATGCATATAAAATCCGAGTGTTCGCACTCGGATTTTTTTATGCCCGTCACTTAGCCAACCCTTGTCTTTTCTTACTAACCGTTTCTCCCAATGCTTATATTTGTCTGACTTCATATAAACAGCACAGATTGCTAATTTAGCAAGATGTTGATTGTGTTTACACTGGTTAAAGCAAACGTTTTTTCAAGCAGGTTAGATAAAAATATCATTTAATTATGAAAATGATAATTGATCTCATTTTTATTTAAGGGCAGAATACGCGGATTCCATTAATCCTATAAATGAATTCGCTCTCTATATGAAATTTACTCATGTTTTTTTAGGGCTCATAGTTACCTCTAGTTTTGGCGCTACTGCCGCTGATGATTTTAACTGGCTGCGAGATGACGCTCGTAAAGATGAGCGAGTTCTTACCTACTTGACGCAGCAAAACCGCAAGACCGAACAGTATCAAAAAAGTTATCAGGCACTGACACAAGATCTGCTGGCACAGTGGGAAACCATGGTGGCAGACAAAGGCGAGCAGCCATGGTCGATTGTGAATGGACGAGAGTGGACGTTAACGCGTCGTGACGGTCGCTACGTGTTGTTATCACGTGCGAGTCAGCATGCACCAGAAAACGCGGTGTTTGATTTCGCTGAGCGACAATCGGCGCATCAATACTATCAACTTGGTCAGTGGCATGTGAGTGGCGATAAACTGCTTTTCACTGAGGATATCGACGGCAGCGAGCAATATCGTGCCGTGGTTGTTGATTTACTCTCAGGCCAATCTTCGGAACTGGCAACACACGTCGATAGTGGTGCACTGTTATCACAAAATGGAAAAATGGCGTACCTTGTGGCAAAGGACAAGCGTACCCAGCGACCTCATCAGATCCTACGTATTTCCACGGAGTCTTTGGTTAAAACAGTAATATGGAATGAGTACAAATCAGATTGGTTACTCTCTTTTTATCGCGCGGCAGATAGCCGTTACGCCGTGCTGCAAAGCAACAACGAGTCAACAACAGAGCAGAAGCTTGTCGATCTAGATACGGGCACCGTCACTGACTCATTGCGAGTGCCAGAAGTGGGCGTGGAATATTACGCAGATGTCGCGAAAGGGCATGTTTACCTCAACAGTAATCTTGAAGGAAAGTTCGCGCTTTACCAAGCCGAACTCACGCCGCTTAGCGCAACATGGCAACGCTTTACCAACCCTAGTGAGCCGCTTGAGCAGTTCTACCTTTATGATGCAGGAGTTGTGGCACTTAGTAAGCCAAACAATGTGTCGACGTTGACGGTGTATTCTTATCAAGGTCAGGAAAAAGTGATAATGCCATTGGAACACGATGGCAATGTCGCTTGGTTGAGCACGTTAGGCGATTTTGAATCAAACAAGATTCGTATCCGAAGCATGTCGATGACCACGCCTCCTCAATGGGAAGAGTTTGATGTAAAAACGCTGACTAAATCTTTGTACTCTCAAGATGCTTACCAAGATTTTGATAGCCAACATTACGTTTCCCAACGAATTTTCATTAAGCACGATGGTGTTTCTGTTCCCGTCTCTTTAGTGTATCGCAAAGACAAATTACACGCTCAATCACCCGTGATGATTTACGGCTATGGCGCATACGGTTTTACGATGAAACCGTACTTTATGCCTCAAGTCATAAGCTTGCTCGACCAAGGCGTGATTTACGCTATCGCCCATGTTCGTGGCGGTGGGTACTTTGGCGATGAGTGGCATGAGCAGGGCCGTGGTGTGCGCAAAGCCAATTCTATTGGCGACTTTGTCGCAGCCGCTAAGACGATGAAAACGTTTGAACGCGGTAATAGAGAGGTTTTCGCCATTGGTTCTAGTGCTGGTGGCACGTTGGTCGCGGGAGCGGTTAATCGAGATCCTAAGTTGTTTTCAGGCGTCGTGCTTAAAGTGCCTTTTGTTGATGTGGTAGCCAGCATGTCGGATACCTCACTTCCGCTGACCACACAGCAGTATGGCGAATGGGGTAACCCAACCAAATCTGAGCAACTGGCACTAATGAAGGCGTACGATCCAATTCTCAACATTCACAAAGACGCTTACCCACCCATGCTGGTTCAAGTCGGTTTGATCGACCAGCGCGTGCCTTACTGGGAAGGTGCCAAGTATCTCGCCAAGGTTTCTGAGCTAAGTGAGCACACCGGGCCGTACTTGTTACAGACCGATTTTAACTCGGGTCATCAAATGGACCCACGACAAGCGCAAGAACAACAAGCAAAAGAATACGCCTTTCTTTTATCACTGATTAATACATCTAAAGCGGAGCAGTAAATGAAGCTTACCCCAGTGTCAGCGGCAGTACTTTCGGTACTAGCTGCCAGCCAAGTGCACGCCAAATCTGACGTTTTCTCTATGGAAGAGGTTGTGGTGACGGCGAATCGGATTGAACAACCTGTGTCTGAAGTAGCAGGCAGCGTTGCGGTTGTCACCAGCGAAGAGATTGAACAAAAGGGCGAAACAGAGCTTTATGATGCGCTGCGTCACGAGCCTGGGGTAAGTGTGTCGGGTGGCGCTGGTCGTCCACAAAACATCACGATTCGGGGCATGACGGGTAATCGCATTATGATCATTCGTGACGGCATTCGCTCTGCAGACGGTTTTGGTGCGAATGACAACAATGACAAAGTGGGCCGCGACACGTTCGATCTATCTAATCTTGAATCATTAGAAGTAGTGAAAGGGGCAAGCTCCTCAGTCTTGGGCTCTGGTGCCATTGGTGGCGCTGTGATTTTAAAATCCAAACAGCCGGGCGAGTTTTTAGAAGATCGTGACTTTTATGTTGACGCCACGGGCACTTATACAGGGATCAGCAATAAATACAAAGGCGCGAGCAATTTGGCATTTCGTTCTGGCGATACGGAAAGCTTGGTCAACGCGGCTTATTGGCAAGGTGAAGAGACGCGTAACTTCAGCCAAGATTTGTACAACCGCGATTTGGATGGTTACAGCGCGTCATACGCCATCAATCATTTCTTCAGTGATGAAGTGATGATCAAAGCGCGTGCCGAACTCTATCGACAAGACCAACAACGCCTTGAAGGTTCGTCATCCATACAAAAAGATGGCAAGTGGCATATCGAAGACTTTGCAGAAGATGAATCGACAGAAGAATACAGTGCATATTTAGGTGCAGAGCTAACGCCGCTTGATCCAGCATGGTTTGAAGAGTTGGATACCAAAGTTTATTGGCGTCATACCGAAGTGGTCACAGACACCAATCGCTTAATGAACTCTACCGACGCCAATGGTCTGTTGATCAAGCGCCGCGAACTTGAGCACAAAACATTTATCGATAGCACCGTCGGTTTGAGAGCGGATTTCAAACAGACGCTTCACGCCTCATCGGCTGAGCACAAGTTAGCGTATGGCGTTGAGATAGCATCAGATTACTACCAACGTGAAGATAATCAGAAAGTCCTCGATTGGACGGGCTCCAACGCATCGCAAAAACAACCCTTTGCCTCTGCACGTGCTTACAACATTGGGCTTTATTTCCGTGACATGATTGAGCTGGAGAAATGGACATTGACTGGCGGTTTGCGTTTCGATGCGCACCGACTTTCACCTGATGGCCAGAATGATATCGGTGGATATCCATTGAAAGATATCGACAGTTCTGAAATTTCACCAAGTTTGTCGATTTCTCGTGAAGTGTTCGAAAACAACCGCGTTTACCTCTCTTACGATCACGGCTATCGAGCGCCAGAATACGATAAGGCGTATGGCTTCGTAAGCCACGACTTTGTGCCGCTGACGCCTTTTGTTATTGCACCAAATATGGATCTAGAGGCTGAAACTTCGGACTCGTTTGAAATCGGTAACAAATTCGATAATGGCCGAGCGCAACTTTACGTTTCTGCGTTTTACAACAAGTTCCAAAACTTCATTGATGTTGTTACCACGGGTCAAGATAACTTCGGCAACTACGTCAAGCAATACCAAAACTTACACGGCGTTGAAACCTACGGCGCGGAGCTTTCTGCTGCGTATGCTTTCACATCGTCTTGGAAGCTAAGTACCAAGCTTGGTTATGTGGACGGAAAGGACGCTGAGGGCGAATACGTTCGTAGCATCACGCCTTTTGAGGGCAATGTTGGGCTGAACTACCAGCAACAAGACTTTAATGCGTTCGCGACGTGGAATTGGGCTGGTTCGATGGATCGTGTGCCGAGTTGCCAAACGTCGCTCGGACAAAAGACAGAATGCGCACAAACAGAGGCATGGAACACGCTCGATCTGGGGGCAAGTTACCAAATCACCAAAGATTTTCGTTTGAGTGCGACCATCATCAACCTGTTCGACAAAGAATACATTCGTTACCAAGACGTTGCTGGCATAGCAGATGAGAGCAAACGCTACTCAACGGAACCAGGTCGTTACTTTACGGTTAACGCGAAGTTCATCTTTTAGTAGGAGCCCAGCATGAAACTCAAACTTTTAGCGCTTTCTCTTGCGTTGGCAGGCGTTCAAGTGACGAACGCTGCGCAGTGGGATTACCCTAGCGCGGCTGTTACGGTCACGAACCAAGCCGAAGCGCTACGCTACTTACAAGCCAATTACGCTAGCGCTGGCGAACTTAAGTTTCGCTATCAAACCCGTTCTCAGCTTGGAGACCATTATAACTTTGATGTGTGGGTCGATGGTCAGTATCAACCGCAACGCACCATTGTGTTGTCGACTAACCAAGACCGCCAAATCGAGCGTATTTTCAAAAGCCTTGAAGATACGGTTATTCGTAATGGCGAGGCGATGCCAGCCGCAGAACTGGAATTGCCTGTTCGATTGGAAGTGACCGAGCCGCCAGCGTTGAGCTCCGGTGAGTTAGTGACGGTTCCCGTCTCAGTGTTTGATCCTGATTTACGTACGATGCAGCAACAAGCTGCGCCTGATTCCGCTTGGAATTCGTTAGAGGATTATCCGCAGCCACTTCAATATGTTGAGAAGCAGATTCAAGTTTTGCAGTCTGACGGCAAGTTCTACCTAGCCAACGAGCGCGTTAAACAGGTGGATGCACTTGCATTACTGCCTACACCTGCGGTAGGTGCGGAGCCCGTACGCGATACAAGCAGTATTTTGCCGCCTGAAGGTGTTCAATCTTTTGCTGATGTAAAAGCGATGCAAAGTGCTCAGCTTGGCGACAATGCCTTTTTGCAGTTGATGGCGTTTTACCATCTTGACAACTCACTGCAGTACTTATCGAGCTTGAGCTATGACTTGTTTGAAGAGCCGCTTCGTTTTGATGGACGAGGTTTAGCGCTAGACAACTCTTCTTACTACACAGGTTCGCGTGCGCTGATGTTAGGCGTTGGCGGAGTATCTCCGGATGCTGCGGATGCAGATGTGATTTTGCACGAGCTAGGACACGGGATTCACTATCAAATTGTTCCCGATTGGGCGTATGGCCACACTGGTGCGATTGGAGAAGGTGTCGGTGATTACTGGGCGGGCAGTGCGAGCTACCGAACACAGTATTTAGATGCGGCTCGCCGTGGTCAGGAATTTGAGATTGATACGGTGTTCAACTGGGATGGCATGTTTGGCGTTCGCCGCGCAACACGCAGTCTCTGGAACCAACGTGCTCGCTACTTTGAAGGAGCGGAATACCGAGCGCATGAAAGTGTTGGTGGTGAATTGGGCGACGAGTTGTGGTCGACACCTTTATTCCAAGCCTTGAAAGCGTCCGTTGCTCGTTTTGGAGATGGTTCGGATCGTGTTTTCCGTGACTTTGACTCGATTGTGCTTGAAGGCATGTACGGCGTGGGTCGTGGTGTGAAAATGCATGATTTGGCGGAGTCCACCGTGTTTGCCGCGACAATGCTTTTCCCTGAAAAAGAGTACGCACAAATTCTGAAAGATAGCTTCGCACAGCATAACTTACTCAAAGTTCCTTTTAACGCCCGATATCAATCTCGTTACATCAACGCTGGGGAAACAGTCGAGTTGACGCTTTCTCACACCGGCCGATCTGCAAGCGTAAAGGGCAATTGGTCACTGAACAACGACACATCGAAAGCGGTCGATGTGCAACTGGCAAACTCGGCCTCTTTCAGTGCCAACTTACCAACGGGGCTGACGTGTGGTGCACCGTTTGAATCTAAAGTTTCAGTGGATTATCAGTTTGCTGAAGGGCTTAAGGCGCAATCTTGGCAAAACGTGACGGCGCTAGTGAATGGTATTCCTCTACTTTTGAATAAGCCCAAGACTATCGAGGATGCGCTCACCGATGCGAGTATTAACTCGCGCGGTCAAGAAGTGCAAGGGAACAAAATTTTTGTTCAAACACTATCAGACAAAACGCAGAAAATTGATGACTCATTTGCCGTTTATCTCGATATCGAACACGCGAATTTAGCGGATTTACACATCACGTTGACGTCGCCACAAGGCCAGTCTGTAGTGCTGTTTAACCATCAGCCGAGTCAATCGGGTGGGTTTACGGGCTATTTCACGGTTCAGCACGATCCACAGCTGCAAGCATTGGTTGGAGAGCCTAGTTGGGGAACGTGGCGACTAGAAGTCTCCGATCGGGTGGTCGGCAACTCGGGCGCACTAAAAGCGTGGGGTGTGAGTCACTTTAACCAGTATCAGTGCGGTGCTGATACCACTTCGAAAAGCAACGGCAATGGCTCGGGTGGGAGTAGCTCACCTTGGGCGCTCTTTGGCTTGCTTGTGCTTTCAATGTTGAGAGTGGTTCGCTCTCGTAATAACGATTCATCAAAAAGAAGATAAGACCTATGAAGTTTCAATATTCTCTCATTGCAGTCTCACTGGCCCTTGTTGGTTGTGGTGGCGGTTTGGTGACGCAACGGCGCCAAGTTACAACGTAGCGGGAACCATTTCTGCGAAAGGTACGTTGTTAGATACACCAGTGTGCATCGACCTCAACCAGAACTTTGTGTGTGATGCGACTGAGCCGAGCACAAAAAGTAATAACGCAGGTGAGTTCTCGATTACCTCGACAAACAAGAACATTTTAACCAGTCCAATTTTGGCTCAGGTTGACCAAGGCGATGAGCTCACACTGAACATGATGACGCCGGGACGTGGTTTGAGCAAAGGTAACGACATTAATGGCGTCACCACATTAATCGCGGCGTTGGTTATTGATGGTAAAACCGTCAGCCAAGCAGAACAAGTTCTAAAAGATTGGCTTGCACATGCTAACGTGAAACTGTCTGGCTCCGTAATGACGGATCCCAATGCGTCTGAGTTGGAATACATCGAGCAAAACACGGTCGGGTTGCTAAGCAAAATGAAGCCAGAACACATCACACTTGGCATGACGACGATGGCGCAAACACTCAGCTATAACGACAAATCTCTCGCGGCGTACTTGTTGAGTGATGCGGAGCTCACTGAGTTAGCGGCCAAGCTGTCTTCTTTATCTGCGCTTGGTTCGGTAGGTAACGATACGGGTACCGTTTTGTATTATACGGTCGCTAAAGGACATTCGAACACAGCGACGCCTCAAGAACTTTTCCCAGGACAAGATGCTGAATTTGGCTTTGACAAGTTAGAGAAGCAGGCGGCGACAGGTAATGGCTTCAAGTTTGTTAAGTTAAGTGTAACGGGCGAGAAGCTAAAAGTGGATGCAACCACTTGGGCTTGTACATTAGATGAGCGTACGGGTTTGGTTTGGGAAAACAAAAGTGCTGACGAAAATTCGCTTCAGTTTAAAGATCGTCTGTTTGTTTACGAATCAGAAGACTTTAAGCCGTTTTCTAAAGACTTGGAACAGGTTGGCTGTGTCAACGCAAGAGATGATATTTGCTCAACTAAGCAATACATTGAGCACATCAACCAGAAATCACTGTGTGGCATCACAAATTGGCGCTTACCGGATTATCAGGAGTTTTATGATGTTCTCGACTTCGGTGAAACAGAGAAAGATGCAAGTGGCGTCGTTTATGGAATGAATGTTAAGTTCTTCCCACAGCAAACGTTAGGTAGTCCTTATTTGGAATACGGTTCGGTTTGGTTCCAGGCGTTTACCTTTACTGAAAATGACAAGGTAAAAACGCCCGAGTACTTAAGAATGCCGTTGGTAACGGTTCGAGGTGCCGACCGTGGACAATCTAGCTCGATTGAGATTTATTCCGATAAAAAAGATCCAACAGCTGATGATTCATACCAATTCCCAATTCGTCTAGTTGCTGAGAAAGGAGAGTAAGATGAAAAAACTTATTACCGCATTATCTCTTGTACTTGTTTCTTACGCGTCGATGGCCGCTCAGGAATGCTCTTTGGATTTTGTGAAGTCAGCGCCGAATTCTCGCTACTTATACTCTGATCTAGGTGTTGTAACTGATTTGAAAACAGGACTCACTTGGATGCGCTGCCCAGTTGGCATGACATGGGATATGGCTCAAAAAGCGTGTTCTGGGGAAGCTCAAAAAGTAACATGGCAAAACGCGCTGCTTACTGCGGAGCAAATTCGGAATGCCTCGGGCAACCATGTGCTACACAATTTTGCAGATAAAAAGCAGTGGCGATTACCGAATATTAAAGAGTTAGTTACGCTCACAGAGCGTGCGTGTTTCCATCCTTCGATGAATGGTACGGCGTTTGAAAGTGCATACTCGCTTGAAACTGGTGATTTAGGTAGCTATATCTGGAGCAACACGCCCGGCACTGACGCTAGACAAATCATGACGTTCGAAAGCGTGAATGGAGATGTTATTGGCTATTCTCCTGAGGCGAACCAGTTTTCAGTGTTGCTTGTCACAGACGAAGATTAATCGACAAGTGGCTGTGAAGACAATGACGTTAAAAAGCTCCGCATTTGCGGAGCTTTTTTCGTATTTCATCCAGTGTTTCGCATGTGTTTACGCCACAATGAGTGATTACACTTGGAACTGTCTTAACTGTTGCTGCTGGTTTTCCGCTAGGCCAGAAAGCTCTTGAGCGGCAGCGGCGGATTGCGTAATGCCAGTTACGTTCTGGCTCACCAGCTCATAGATGTTCGTTAAGTTGTTGTTGATATCAGCCGTGACCTGTTTCTGCTCTTCTGATGCGGTCGCCACTTGAGTGTTGATTGAGTTCAGTTCGGCGATAGCGTTACTGATATTAGCAAGTGATTGGCTAACTTCTTGTGCCAGAGCTTGGTTGTCTGACAGCATGGCTAAGCTAGAGTGCATGCTTTCATTCGCGTGACCAGATTGCTGTTGAAGCTCTTCAATGATGGTCTGGATCTCTTTTGTCGATTCCTGAGTTCGCGCCGCTAGCATACGGACTTCATCGGCCACTACCGCGAAGCCTCGGCCACTTTCGCCCGCGCGTGCAGCCTCGATCGCTGCATTCAGTGCAAGCAGATTGGTTTGCTCAGAAATGCCTTCAATCACTTCGATCACGCGACCAATGTGTTCTGATTGATCTTTTAGCGACGTCACGACGGCAGCGGCTTCGTTGAGTTGCTCCGCCATTTTTTCGCTTGCGCGAGTGCTTTCTTCAAACATGCTCAGGCTTTGTGAGGTCAGCATGCGTGCTTGATTTGATGCGCTATCGGCTTCTTGTGCATTGGTCGACACCTCAGCTGCGGTAGATTCTAGCTGGTTGATCGCCGAAGCCACTTGCTCAACTTCTTGTTTTTCTTGATCCGAATTGACGCTGCTTTGAGTCATAACGGTCGCTAATTCAGTCGATGCTGATGCCACATCTTCACTAATGCGAACTAATGCACTCACTGTTTCACGCAGTTTGTCGATGGTTTGATTTACATCCTGAGCCAGCTGCGACACTTCGTTTTTTCCGATGGCTTCGGCTTTAACCAATAGATTTCCCTTCGCGACTTCTTGCATGGTTCCTTGAAGGTTACGAATCGGTGCAACGATATAGCTGGCTAGTATCCAACTAATAAACGAAGCGGCACTCAAGATCACCGCAAGCGAAACCGCACTGTAGGTGAGCGTGGTTGAATGCTGTTCGCCATTCGCTTCCACTTCATCGGTGACGATTTGATTCAATTGCTTAGACAGGTTGTCGATGGCGTTGATCATTGCTTCGCCAGCCAATCGATATTCTGCCATCGCAGATTCGTACTTTTGATTGAAATCGGATGTGGTGTAGCCAGAAGAGTGTTTGGTGGTGAGCAGAGGTGTCATGGTGACGCGCGTGAAATCAACATAGTGATCCATGGCTTTGCGCATGGCATTCACTTCGGTTTGAACGCCTGGGAGGCTATCGATGGAATTCAGAAAATCGCGGTTTTGGTTTTGTCTATCAGACAGTTCTTGGTTGAGAGATTGGACATCTTCGGATCTAAATAGACTGTAAATGGCTTTGATGCGCATGGCGTAGGTGTTGTCTACGATGGCACTGAGTTCCTCTTTATGAATGATCAGCTTATTGGTGGAAGTGGAAACCTTATTGAATGCTTGGTCGAGCTTGCCGATTCCGACGCTCAATCCAATGACGAGTAATACAACGGTGAATAGAACAGGTAAAAAGACCTGAAGTTTAATAGAAAGCGTACTAAGAAATTGACGCATGATTGACCCTCTATAGTTTTGATTATTATCATTATTATTAATAACCTTAAGGATTCTAATGAATACATTTTTCAAATCAATTACTTACTAATGCCGAATTGTTATGAAATGTAGCAAAATTGAAGGACTTGGCATTTTGTATAGATGTAGAAAGGCGCGGAAGTAAGCGAGGAAATAACACAACCTGAAATGTTGCGGAATTAATATACAGAAATGACAACGTGTCATAGAGGGTTCAACTAAGTGAAACACAACTGTCATATTCAGATTCTAAAGTGGGCACCGTTCAAGTGAAACACAACGGCAATAAAGCCACTTTAAGGAAATTGTGATGAAAAAGACAGTAATCGGTGCAATCGCACTTCTAGGCGCAATGGCAGTGACTCCTGTTTCTGCTAAAGAAACTATCTCTGCAGTGGGTTCTAGCAGCGTAACTCCACTGATGGAAGTTTTCTCTGAAACATACATGAAGACGAACCCGAACGTATTTATCGAGGTTCAAGGCCCTGGCTCTTCAGCTGGCGTTAAAGCGGCGAAAAACGGTTCAGCAGACTTAGGTATGTCTTCTCGTAACCTGAAGGAATCAGAAAAAGAGCCAACACTTGTTGAAGAAGTGGTTGCTCGTGACGGTATCGCGGTTGTTGTTAACCCACAAAACAAGCTAGCAGGTCTAACTGCTGAGCAAGTGACAGCAATCTACAAAGGCGAAGTATCAAACTGGAAAGAAGTGGGCGGCGAAGATAAGCCTATCGTAGCAATCACTCGTGATACCGCTTCTGGTACTCGTGGTGCATTTGAAGACATCATGGCGCTGAAAATGAAAATCTCTGGCAAGAAAGTTTCAGCAATCTCTCAACGTGCTCAAGTTGCTAACGGCAACGGCGCACTTAAAACAATGGTTGCGTCTAACCCATACGCAATCGGCTACATCTCACTAGGTACGGTAGACAACACAGTTAACGCTCTAGCAATCGACGGTGTTGATGCAACAGTTGCTAACGTGAAAAACGGTTCTTACAAAGTAGCTCGCCCATTCCTTGTGCTTTACAAAGAAGGCAAGCCATCTGCAGAAACACAAAAATTCCTAGATTGGATGCTAACTGAAGATGCGCAAAAGCTAGTTGACCAAAACGGTTACATCTCAGTTCACTAATTTATCGGGACTCTTAAGTTTG
>NZ_JAPEID010000004.1:0-222861 GCF_028823755.1 Vibrio sp. VP6 | reverse complement strand
CTTCACCGACCACCATTAGAAAGCCTGCTTTTTAGCAGGCTTTCGTCGTTTTAGAGTTTATTACATAGCTTGGTCGACAATACTTCAAAGGATTTGGACCCAAGTGGGGGTCGCCTGAAGTTAGAATATAGCTCTTCACCAACCGCGATTTAAAGCCCCAGTCGAAAGACTGGGGCTTTTTTGCATTTTAGCCACTCTATTTTCCTCCATATTAGCTGAGAATGGCTAGCCAGAAGATTTCTATCAGCAGAATCTCGCTTTGCGTATGAATTGTAAGGTTGGTGCAGATTTTGGTGCTTTAGACCACCCATGATCCCAGAGCTTTTCGCGCAGATAAAATAAACCCCAGCTCAATGTCTGGGGTTGTGATTTTCTTAATCCGCTGTTGTTATTGGGCGAGTGTTTTCAGGATTTCCTTTAGCTCGACGGTTTCTCGGATTTCAAAGTTCGGCGTTATCTCTGTTGGATTACTTGCGCCAGTCGCATTCACCCACACACTCAAAATACCCATGTTGTTTGCGCCTGCGATGTCTGCTGCTAGAGAGTCACCGATGTGTAAGGCTTCTTCTGGTTTGATGTCGACAAGATTCAAGGCTTTTTGGAATATGCTGGCCGCTGGTTTTTCTTCTGGCTCTTCGCCACCCACAATAATATGGTCCACCCATTCATCCATTTGTGTTGCTTTCAATTTGGGGTGCTGCGAGAAAATTGGACCGTTAGTGATCACGACGAGTTTGTAGTGCTTACGTAGATCCGTCAGCATTTCTTTTACGCCAGGGAAGAAAGTGAACGCGCCCATACGTGCTGAATCAAAATAGTGTTGCGCTTGCTGAGCTTGCTCTGCATCGATGTGGATGCCGTTCTCCGCCAAAATCGTTTGGATCAGACCACAGCGAAAAGCATTTTCGTCTGGAAGAAGAGCAACCAGCTGAGGAAACTCTGCGTTGAGCTTTTTATATACCCCTTGCAAGTAGCGTTGTAAGAATGCTTGAGGATCAGAGACTTGTGGATACGTTTGTTGAATCCAGGCAGCAAATTTTTGCCCTGCAGCTTTGTCTGCTTGGGATGTGCCACATAACGTCTCGTCCATATCAAAAAAAATCGCTTTAAGCACAGGGGCTCCTTTCATTCGCTACTTAGTCATTAGTCACTGGCGTCGAAAGCCTATTATCCCACTCTAAATCGCATCGTAAAGAGGCAATCCGTCAGCAAATTGTGCAGTTTCGTTTACGCTTAAGTGATGCTGTTCTTTTGGCTTAATCATTAAACCGCATAACGGGCGCATAATCGCAACTTTGAGGAGGTTTCCTCTGTTTTGTTGTGGTGCTCACGTTTTAGCCTTAGGCGAAGCCGGTTAACTTTGGTTTTTTATGTTTGCCGACTATTTTGTTAGTAACATTTTATGCCGAAAAATCGCTTTTGGTACGATATATTGTTTGGTAAATGTTAATAATCGCACATGAATAGTGTGGTTATAGTGTGAGGTGATGTTGTGCCTATATTTAGAGCATTTTTCTAGTTTTAATGGTGCATGGCGCACAAAAATGGGGTGATATGAAAGTGGTTAAATACTTGTTAATGCATTTTTATTCGCTCATTGTGCGTGTATTCAATGTTTTTACGGCGGAATATACTTTAATTGTTGCTTTTTTGTGTGATTTTTGCCAAATTGTTTCCGCATTAAGATTTCAGAGTATTATTCTGAATTTGAACGGATTCATTCAGGTGATGAATGGCACGGGCTTTCCCAGTGCAATTCGATACCACAGACAAGGCAGTAGAGGTCTGAAATGTCACTATTAGAGGTGAAAAACCTTCGTATTGAGTATCCATCCCGACACGGCGTTCACGCGGCCGTGAAATCACTTTCGTTTAATATTGAACGAGGCGAAATCGTGGGTGTTGTTGGCGAATCCGGTGCGGGTAAGTCCACCGTTGGTAACGCCGTTATCGATTTGCTGAGCCCTCCGGGACGCGTTGCCAGTGGCGATGTCTTTTTGGATGGTGAAAAAATCTCTGGCTTAACACCAGAAGCGATGCGTAAGGTGCGTGGCTCGAAGATTGGTTTTATCTTCCAAGACCCTATGACCTCTCTTAACCCTTTGTTTACGGTTGAGCAGCAGCTAAAAGAAACCATTCATGCCAACATGAAAGTGTCTGACGACGAGGCGTATCAACGCGCGTTGTCTCTGATGCAGCAAGTCGGCATCCCTCAGCCTGAAAACCGTCTTAAACAGTATCCTCACCAGTTTTCTGGTGGTATGCGTCAGCGTGTGGTTATCGCGATCGCTTTGGCTGGTGAGCCAGATCTGATCATCGCCGATGAGCCAACCACGGCACTGGACGTATCAATCCAAGACCAAATCCTGAATCTTATCCGTGAGTTGTGTATCCAGAACAATGTTGGTTGTATGTTGGTTACGCACGACATGGGGGTGGTTTCAAACGTTACAGACCGCGTGGCGGTAATGTACCGTGGCGATCTTGTTGAGTTTGGGCCAACGGCAAAAGTGTTGGGCAACCCAGATCACCCATACACGCGCAGCTTGATTTCGGCGGTTCCTCGCTCAGACAGAAAGCTCGATCGTTTCCCTCTGGTGAGTTACATCGAAGAAGCGACAGAAATGAAGTCGCTGGACATCAAGAACCACTGGCTGGGTCAAAGCCAAGATCAGCGCGAGTACACTGGCCCGTTGTTGGATGTGAAAAACGTCAACCTAAGGTTTGTGACTAAGGACTCTTTGTTTGAAAGCCGCCGTGAGTACGTGCAGGCTTCGAACAATGTGAGTTTTGAGGTGCACGAAGGTGAGACGTTTGGTCTGGTGGGTGAGTCAGGTTCGGGTAAGTCGACCATCGCGCGCGTGATTGCTGGTTTGTATGAGCCAAACTCTGGCCAAGTGAAATTTGAAGGCATCGATCTCACGGCGATGAAGTCGGAAAAAGAGCGTCGTCCGATGCGACGTCAAATGCAGATGGTGTTCCAAAACCCATACACGTCTATGAACCCTCGTATGAAGGTGGCAGACATTATTGCCGAGCCAATTCGTTTCCATAAACTCACCAAGAATGAAGCAGAAACACGTCAAATCGTGAATGATTTGCTTGATCATGTTGGTTTGGGTCGCATGGCTGGCGTGAAATATCCTCATGAATTCTCTGGTGGTCAGCGTCAGCGTATTTCGATTGCGCGTGCCCTGGCAACTCGTCCTCGACTTTTGATTTGTGATGAACCGACATCAGCGTTGGATGTGTCGGTACAGGCACAAATTCTGAACTTGCTAAAAGATCTGCAAAGTGAACTGAACCTAACGATGTTGTTTATCAGTCACGATTTACCGGTGATTCGTCAGATGTGTGACCGAGTAGGTGTAATGCAGATGGGCACGTTATTGGAAGTCGCGCCTACCGAGCAGCTCTTTACTGCTCCACAGCACGAATACAGCAAAAAATTGATCTCTCTGATGCCTGAATTTACGGGCTTGCGAGAAGAAATCAAAACGGCATAAACCAAGTATTTCGCTTGGCTGATCTTTAGTCATTATAAAGACGCAAACACAATAACAAGGGATCCGGATCCCCGCATGAAGGAGTTATGCAAATGAAAACCATGAAAAGCAAATTAGCAGTGGCGCTAATGGCTGCGGGCCTTAGTTTTAATGCGCTAGCAGCAGATATTAAAGTTGGCTACGCTGCTGACCCAGTATCGCTTGACCCGCATGAGCAGTTGTCTGGCGGTACACTGCAAATGTCACACATGGTATTTGACCCTCTAGTTCGTTTCACTCAAACAATGGACTTCGAACCTCGTCTAGCAGAAAGCTGGGAACGTGTTAACGACACAACGGTACGCTTCAAACTGCGTGAAGGCGTGAAGTTCCACTCTGGTAACTCGCTAACAGCGGATGATGTGGTGTGGACATTTGAGCGTCTACAAAGCTCTCCAGACTTTAAAGCGATCTTCGACCCGTACGAGAAAATCGTAAAAGTGGATGACTACACGTTCGATTTGGTTACTAAAGGTCCATACCCACTTGTTCTGCAAACGGCGACGTACATCTTCCCTATGGACAGCAAGTTCTACTCAGGTAAGACAGAAGACGGCAAAGACAAGTCTGAACTAGTGAAGCACGGTAACTCATTTGCATCGACTCACGTTTCCGGTACTGGCCCATTCATCGTGACATCACGTGAACAAGGCGTAAAAGTGGAATTTGAACGCTTCAAAGATTACTGGGATAAAGCGTCGAAAGGTAACGTTGATAAGCTAACGCTAGTACCAATCAAAGAAGACGCGACTCGTGTGGCTGCGCTTCTTTCTGGTGGCGTCGATATGATTCACCCAGTAGCGCCAAACGATCACCAACGTGTGAAAGATGCGAAAGGCATCGATCTCGTGACACTACCTGGTACGCGAATCATCACGTTCCAAATGAACCAAAACAGCAATGAAGCGTTGAAAGACGTGCGCGTTCGTCAAGCTATCGTGCATGCGATCAACAACGAAGGCATCGTGAAGAAAATCATGAAAGGTTTCGCGACAGCTGCTGGTCAGCAAAGCCCTGCGGGTTACGTTGGCCACAACGAAAAACTGGTTCCTCGCTACGATCTGAAGAAAGCTAAAGAGCTGATGAAAGAAGCGGGCTACGAGAACGGCTTTGCCCTAACTATGATTGCGCCAAACAACCGTTACGTGAACGATGCAAAAGTTGCACAGGCTGCGGCGGCAATGTTGTCTAAGATTGGTATTAAGGTTGATCTGAAAACCATGCCAAAAGCGCAATACTGGCCAGAGTTTGATAAGTGTGCGGGTGACATGCTGATGATCGGTTGGCACTCAGACACTGAAGACTCTGCGAACTTCAACGAGTTCCTAACAATGACTCGTAACGAAGAGACAGGTCGTGGTCAGTACAACTGTGGTTACTACTCAAACCCAGAAATGGACAAAATTGTAGAAGCAGCGAACGTGGAAACGGATCCAGCGAAACGTGCAGAAATGCTAAAAGGCGTTGAAGCGACGCTTTACAACGACGCAGCATTTGTACCGCTACACTGGCAAAGTGAAGCGTGGGGCGCGAAGTCTAACGTGAAAGCAGCAGACATTGTGAACCCAATGGTTATGCCTTACTTCGGTGACCTAGTGGTTGAATAATCACATGATGTAGTTAGAAGGAGGGGACGTATTCCCTCCTTCATGAGCTTCTCTCAAGGAATGCTTGATGAGGCTCATCACTCAGCTCAGTTTTGTTTCAGTCGGATTGAGCGAGTTTTACAGACTGAATTTTCTCTCTAAATTTAGAGATCTATGGATAGTTAAGGGGCAAGGAATGTTTTCGTTTCTGGTCAAGCGCCTGTTTCAGGCACTGATAGTGATGTTTGTGATCAGTTTGGTGGCGTTTGCCATTCAGGACAACCTGGGTGACCCGCTGCGTGAGCTTGTAGGTCAGTCGGTTTCAGAGTCGGAGCGTCAAGCGCTGCGTGATGAACTGGGCCTGAACGATCCCTTTATCACAAAGTACACTCGCTTTGTCGGTAATGCACTGCAAGGTGATTTAGGTACGTCTTACTTTTTCAAGCGCCCAGCGGTTGAGGTTATTCTTGATAAGCTGGTGGCGACACTAGAGCTCGTGTTTGGCGCAACGCTCATCATTATTGTTTTATCGATACCACTTGGGGTGTACTCCGCGATTCACCCGAAAAGTATCTTCACCAAATTTGTCATGGCGATGAGTAGCGTCGGCATCTCGATTCCGGTGTTCCTGACGGCGATCATGCTGATGTACGTCTTCTCCATAGAGCTTGGTTGGCTGCCTTCCTACGGGCGGGGCGAGACTGTCAACGTGCTCGGTTGGGAATCTGGCTTCTTTACCATTGATGGTATCAAGCACCTGATCTTGCCGTGTATTGCGCTGGCATCGATCATGTTGCCGCTGTTTATCCGTCTGGTTCGTTCAGAAATGCTGGAAGTACTGAGTTCGGAATACATCAAGTTCGCTAAGGCTAAAGGCCTGAACTTACAAAAGATTTATTACCAACATGCACTTAAGAACACCATGCTACCGGTACTGACGGTAGGTGGCGTGCAAATTGGTACCATGGTGGCCTACACCATCCTCACAGAAACCGTGTTCCAATGGCCGGGCACTGGCTTCCTTTTCCTAGAGGCGATTAACCGTGTTGATACACCGTTAATCACAGCCTACGTAATCTTTGTTGGTCTGATCTTCGTGGTAACCAATACCATCGTTGACTTGCTGTACGGCATCATCAACCCAACTGTGAACCTAACTGGAAAAGGAGCTTAATCATGAGCCAAACCAATACTCCTGCTGCTCCTTCAGCCGTTCCATCTGCGTGGGAGCGCTTTAAAAACTCGGATTTCTTGTACTACTTCAAGCGCGACAAAGTGGCGATGGCGAGTTTTACGGTGTTTCTGATGTTCTTGGTGCTGGCACTGGCGGCGCCAATTCTGGCACCAACTGACCCGTACGATCTGACATCTATCGATATCATGGATTCAGAATTACCACCATCTTGGATGGACGGCGGTGAAGAACGCTTTGTGCTCGGTACCGATGAGCAAGGCCGTGATATTTTATCGACCATTCTTTACGGCTCTCGTTTGTCGCTGACGATCGGTTTTCTGGCGGTCGGTCTACAGCTTGTACTGGGCATCATCATTGGTTTGTCGGCAGGCTACTTCGGTGGTCGTATCGATAGCTTCTTGATGCGTTTTGCAGATGTGCAGTTGTCGTTTTCAACTATGATGGTAGCGATCATCGTCTCGGCCATTTTCAAAGCCAGCTTTGGCAGCGATTTTTACAGCCAATACGCGGTCGTGATGCTGGTGGTGATCATCGGTGTGGCTGAATGGCCACAGTACGCGCGTACGATTCGTGCATCGGTACTGGCAGAGAAGAAGAAAGAATACGTAGAAGCGGCACGCGTGATGGGCTTTAAAGCTCCACGCATCATGTTCCGCCATATTTTGCCGAACTGTTTGTCACCAATCTTGGTTATCTCAACCGTTCAGGTGGCCAACGCCATCATGTCGGAAGCGGCGCTGTCGTTCCTAGGCTTGGGTCTGCCTGTTGACCAACCATCTTTGGGCGCGTTGATCAGCATCGGCTTTAACTACATCTTCTCTGGTGCTTGGTGGATTACAGCCTTCCCAGGTATTGTGCTAGTTACTTTGGTACTGGTTATTAACCTTCTGGGTGACTGGTTACGCGATGTATTTAACCCGAAACTGTACAAAGGTTAAGAATTTAGACATAGAGCATTGTTAAATCGCTCATTTCCTTCCTAAACTGAGAGCCGGATGCAATTCCGGCTCTTTTTTTGCTAGTTATTCTTTATTCACATTTTTTTGGCGCTTTGCCGCCATAATGACCTTACCCACTAGTTCAGAGTGAAGCGTATGGAAATGAAGAAGGCACACCTCTTATCACGCATTGTCCAATCAGGCCTCAGCTTAGGAGGGCTATTGCTGTGCGCCCAATTTTCAGCCCCGGTACTGGCCGATGACTTTCTTTGTCAGGCGACTCAAGCGAGCGACAAAGAACTGCCGATGCTAGAGAAAAGTTGCCCAATCGGTCAGGGTGTTTGGGGAAAGAAAGTGCCGCAAGGAGGCAATGATTTCTATTGGATTCAATGTGGCTTGCTGCCTAAACCAATGCCACTTGCTAAAGCCAAACCCATTTACAGCAAAATCACCACCGATGTTTGGATGAAGCCCGAAACAAAGGGCTATCGTTGTCTTATTGGGCCTTATACAGAATTTTCTAAAGCGTCTGCTGATTTGCGAGGAGTCAAAACCTTGTCGAACTATCGCGAGGCATTTATTCGTGTGGTTGGCAAAGGGAGTGACAACACCGTGAAGCAAACGCAGCCGTCATCAAAGCCGACTCCTGTCGCCAAACCAAACGTCGCCCCGAAGCCTGTTGCGCCAGTCGTGGCCAGTCGTCCAGATACCGAGGCGTTTAAAGCTTCTGCGACAAAAACGACAGCGCAGCCAGTTACGGCAAAAGAGCCGAAACCGAGCACGACAACAAAACCGGTAGCGAAAGCAAAACCAACACCGAGCGTAAAAGACAATGGAGAGGTGGAAGTGCGCTTGCGAGCGTCTCTACATGGCAAAACGTATGTCGTGCCTTACCTGTTAGATAATCAGTTTTATATGGAATATGGTAAGCCGTGGAATCGACTCAACTACGAAAGCTCGCAACAGATTTGTCAGCAGTTGGGCATGTCGCTCGCCACGGCGACTGAATTTAAAGCGTTGCGAGATTCTGGTGTGATGGAGAAGAACAAATGGCCGCTGCAATTGCCGTATTGGGGTAAAGATAAGAAAGGCTTGTTTGCCGATCGAGAGCCAAATCAGTTAACCGGCACGTCGTTGTTGAATGTGATGTGTGTGAAGTAGCGGTTGTTCATCCTTAATGTATTCATACATTTTAGGACGAAACATGCTTGTCAAAACGAAGAAAGCCCCGCGATGCGGGGCTTTAGATTTCTTGGCCTAAGGGATTATTCGTTATCGCCTTCGCCAGTCCATTCGATATTAAATTTCACTGCTTCAATGTACTCTGCATTTTTATCATTAGCATAACCGATGAAGCTGTAGATATTCTTTACATCTAAGCTTTGAATCTGAGACAGATCAAAGTAGATGCTTGCATAGTCATACTCTTCGTCTGTAATCGTATTACAGCTGCCACCGATGTAATGTTGGCTGTACGGCGTGGTTAGATCATTGCCAGAGAACGTAAAACTTTTGTAGAACTCGTCGATGGTATCGCAACTAAAGTCTTTGCCTTCTACATCAAAATTTATGTAGGCCTTGTAACCTTGAGAGCCCTCAACTAACGCAAAACTTACCATGCCGAGATCGTAAACATTATCTTGTTCTGCTGGTAGGTAAATGTAGCCAAAGCGTTTGTCGTAGCTATCATCTGATTTCACTTGAATGCGAGATTCTGCATTAGCAGCATCTGCGAAGTACGTGTAGCGTTCTGCCTTCTCGTCTAATGCGATAGGGCGTTGAACGATAGTTTTTGCGCCTTTTGCAAGTTCGTCGGCATTACCAGCAACGTCAACTTCAAAAGACTCAGTCAGTGACTCGCCATCTTCTTCGAATTGGAATGTTGCGATCAGACGACCGTTTTCTACTTTGTACGTCGCTTGCTCCTTTTGTGTGTCTGCGTCAGTACATTCTGTGCGGTTTTCTGAGCTGCGAACGTTGCCGTAAACAACACCACCTTCAAACTTGATTGATTCACACCATACGCGAGAGTAGTCAAACTCATCGTTATCATCACCATCATCAGAGCCGTGCTCTAGGTAGTACCAAGTTTTACCTTCTAATGGGTGAGCCGTTGGTGGTGGCGTAACGCCTTCTTTTACTTCTGGCATGCTGAGTGCAATCTGCACCGCAGTATGACCATCTGTTGCGCTAATGGTAAGTGCTGCACCAGATTCACCAGCTTTTGTCGGTGTGCCTTTAATGGTGATAATCGCATTGCCATCTTCAATTGCTGTTAGGCCTTCAATGCCTACGTAGTCCGCTGAGTAGTCGGTGATCTGACCGTCTTTATCTTGGAACAAACCAGAAACATCGAGCGTTTGTTCAAACAGTTCGCCCTGTTGTAGGTACCAGCCATCAACAATGGATTGCAGGCGAGCTTGCTCTGCTTCAACAACCATTGGTGGTAAGTTTGCAGATTCGATTTCGATTTCGAATACTGTGCTCACAGTTGATAGCACATCCCCGTTAGAGTTTTTGTCCTGCGCCGTTAGAACAATCTCAAAATCACCGGATTTTTCTACGATCGCGGTTGGGTGTAGAACAATTAGGTTACCAACTTGCTCAACTTCAATGCCTGTGCCCGCTAAATTATGCGTCAGTTTTGTGCTCACAAGGCTTTGGTCTTTGTCTTTGAAAAGACCTTCGATGTCTAGCTCAACGCCATCAAATGCGGCACCTTTTACGATTTTTGGTAGCTTATCCAGTTTATCTTCAGCTGCGTCTTCTACGGTTTCGTTGACGGTTAGCTTGTTGTTGACTACCGTTTCAGGCGCTAAGTTGTCGCTATTCGGCGTGCTATCAGTGATGACTGGACGTAGGCTCGGGTCATTGATGTTTTCGCCAGACGCGACAAGACGATCCACTTCTTGGTTTGCCGCTTGAGCAAACTCAGTCGCTTTCTTCTCGTAATTTGTTGGGTTTTGCGCTTTAGATTCTGTCAGAATCTGAGCGGTTTTATGTAGTTCGGCGTTTTTTGTCGCACCTTCAACAAAGTCACTGTACAGATCAATCGGAGCTTCCTCTGAGCCTCCCAATGCTTTGTTTACGTTTGCTTTCGCGTCTTCTTCAGTAATTGAAGGGTCTTTTGCCATTTCAATCGCCACAAGGTCCGTGATAGGTGAGATCACGTTAGACGATGATGGTGCGCGGAATACGATTTCGTGCGCCATAGCTTGGCTTGGGTGGTCCATATCTACGGTGTAGGTGCCAGCGTATTTCTTGGCATCCAAGGCGATAAGTTGTTTCTGTTTCGCACCGTTTGGAACGAGAGTTTGCAGTGCTAAAGTTTTTCCTGGTTTAGCGGCCAGTGTAAGCTGACCTTTCTCATCGGTCAGACCAAGAATAGATTCTTGAGTGTCCCATTGACCGTTGTTGTTCGTGTCTTCAAAAACAACTGCATTTTTGAAGTAGCCGTCAAAACCTGTGATCACAACACCGTTGCTTGCACTGCTTGAACCGCTATCTGAACCGCCACAGCCTGTAAGAGCGATAGCCACTGACGCTGCTAATAAACTCACCTTATTCATTATTCATTTGTCCTTGTTCGTTTCCGAATGAGAAAGTCGCTTTTTTTATTGTTGTTTTTCTTAAATCTCACTAGTGAGATTTAAGAAAGTTGTGTCTTTTTAATCACTATTGAGTAAGTGTTCAAGACACGAAAAACCGCATAAAACCCGTAAAATTTATTTGAGTTTTTTGTCGATGAGGAAGGAAATGAGACTTTGATCACGGTTCCACTTTTTGTTTTTAGTGATTTAATAGTCAAAATAACATTATGTATTTTAAGTGGTTATTTTTTGTTGCTTGAGCGTAACGGCTTTGGGCTGTGATAAATCATATTGATTTTAAATTCTTCAACGCGATCAGCCAGTTCAGGCTTTGGACGCAAAATGTAGCTGTACACCTCGCCATCAAGTAGTTCGTCGTAAGGCGAGTAGCTCAGATCAAATGCTAACGATTGTTGTCTGGTCGTGGGGTTACTAATGTATTCGTAGCAGTCAATTAGGTAAGTCGGATCGTAGGGGTTAGGATCGGAGATGATGTCGACCTGATAGTCTCCTTGACCAGCAATGACATGGCTGCCGTACCAGATGGCGACATCAGCACAATACAAGTTTGGATTGTAAGTGCGTAAGTTGAGATCGGAATCGATGCTTTCACCATGAGGACCAATGACTTGAGTTCCATGGTGATAAATATAATTGCCAATTTCAGCCACGAGATAATCGCCGTTTGGGCGAGGTAGCAAATAGTCAAAAAAGGATATCTGGTATAAATATCGTCCTATCGGTGCGTTGATGCGTTTTTCCATCGATTGCTTGTTCTTTTGCATGGTATAGCTTTCGAATTGTTTGCCATCAAACACGGTGGTGAAATAGTTCTGAGTCTCTTTATGAACCTGAGATGGGTACACCTTTTTGGTGGTCCAGATTTGACGAGCACCATTTGCGCTAACAATCAACGAGTCATCACTGATTTTATAATGGCCCACTTTTTTTAGTGCTCCCTTTTCTGGGCATAAGCGCTCAAAATACACTTCTTCGTTTTCAAACTGAAATGCTTCGCAATACACCACTTCATACGCGTACGCGATACCGCCAAGGTTTTGTGTGGTTTCGAGGCGATACACAATGTCACCGACCAAAGGATGGTCGGTGTTGTTTTGCTCTTCTTTAACGACTGGCAATTCAAAACGGGTCGTGACCCAGGCGTAATCTTCTTCACCATGATGATTGTCACGAGCTGCCACGGCTAAGTAAGTGGTTTGGTCGATTTCTTCTGGCGCACCTTGTACCACGATTTGGCCTTGGTTGAGCACCTGAAGACCATTGGCGTTTTCTAACCAGATCCGAGTTGTGAGCAGGTCACCATCGGGGTCTTCAAACAATTGGTTCAGGCTTAACGAATTGCTGATCGGCTTGTTTTGCGTCAGCTCCCAACCATAAATGATGGTTTGCAGTTGCTGTTCGACCGATAGATTGATGATGGGTTTGCTGTTGTTCGCCGCATCAACCTTGGGTTGTGGTGTCACCGCCGTCAGATCGTAAGGGTAGTAACCATCAAACGTATCGAAAGGGTTCTCGGCGACGTTTTGTTGATCGAATGGGGTGGCATTAAGCACAGCATCTAAATCGAGAGAGCTCGAGCCATCCAACGCCGATGTTGTGAGCGCCTGCTTCACCTCAATTAACGACGTACGTTCACCATAGTGATGTTGGCTTTTTCTTTTATCGACAGGAGAGCTGTTTAAAGAGCTGGCCGCAGACGCCATGTTGCTCTCGTCACTTAACAAGTAAACGCCCAATAAACCGGCGCCGATCGCGCCGATAATCC
Organism: Vibrio sp. VP6; assembly: GCF_028823755.1. Classification (NCBI taxonomy): domain Bacteria; kingdom Pseudomonadati; phylum Pseudomonadota; class Gammaproteobacteria; order Vibrionales; family Vibrionaceae; genus Vibrio; species Vibrio sp. VP6. The sequence goes on along the minus strand of NZ_JAPEID010000004.1, from coordinate 210,221 downwards.
ACAGTTTCTTGGTCATGATTTATGCGTGTGCCATTCTTGATTGCAGCCAGCTGCGTGAGAACTTGAGGTCTTTTTCGATCAGACTTGCGCTGCACTCTAGCAGTTCGCTGATCTCCTGGTTCTTCATGCCCATCAGGTATTTGAGTTTTAAGGCGCTCGATTGACGTGGGTAGCGTGTGCTAAAGCTATCTAAGGCTTTGTCCATGATGATCAACTGCTCAAAGCGGTCTTCTTCGTCCTTCATCAGCGTGATGTGCTGGCGTTTTTGCGCTTGGTGTGAGCGGGCGTTGTCGATCAATATTTGGCGCATGACTTTAGCGGCCATTAAGAAAAAATCACGCTTGGTGGCGATTTCACTCATGTCGCAGTTTGACATCTTTAGGTAAGCATCATGAATCAATGCGGTGGTGCTGTTGACGCTGTCTGCCAATACCATGTTGTCGGTGCCGTATTTTTCGGCGTTGCGCTCACGTTCTTGTTGGGCGATTTTACGCAGTTGCAAATAAGCGAATTGGTACAGCTCGCTTTCGGCTTGTTTGTTGCCAGACTGCCACTGCTGAATAATGTGGGTTAGGGCTGAAGTCGTTGCCATGGTTATACCTCCTCGCTCACTTTGACAAATTCAGAAATCGTATGCGTTTCAATATGATCAGAACCATCTCGGTTACGACTAACGTTCTGTTGGTAGCGATACAAAATGCCTTGCTCCCAGTTGGCTCCTGCCGGTAAGTATTCCCAAGTGGTGTAGTTGATTTCTGCCGGAGTGGTTGACCAGCGCACCATGATGTTCATTTGCGCCAAATTGGCTTTCGGTTCGTCATTGTTTACCCACCACATATCGGCAAACTCGCGGGTGACATCTTGGGTGTATAGGCTTGCATCGGTTGGGCAGGTCTCGGCGCTGCGTGGCAATCGCATCACTTGTTGGTGGCGCATTAACAGACACGATTGTGTCATGGATTGCTGGTGGTATTGGGTTTGCTGCCACACGCCGAGGTAGTCGATGTCGTGCTCGTTGGTGTTAGGGTAGGAAAACCACAGCATTTCAGTGCGGTTGCTGTGTTGGATGTGTTTGTTGCGCCCGAGACCTTGTACTTTCTCCATAAAAAGCTCAGTGCTTGGGTCAAAATTCATCGCGACTGAGCGATATTTCCAGTCGCCTTCATCGTCAAAGTCTTCGAGAGAGAAGCCGTTCAAGTCGTTGCGGGTGCATCCTGTGATAGAGCAACCAACAAGGTTAAACCAATCCGCAAATTTGCTAATCGGCTCGACAATATCTTCCGTAATTTGGTGATTCGGCGATATGAAGCAACCTTGAAAATGGTCGCCAACACTCGGGTGTTCAATTAACGAATCTTTGGTGATGGTGAATCGGGTCTCACCAAAAGGGGGGCGATATTTGGGGTGATGTTTATAGCGCAGATCGTAGGCACAAGCGCGGCCCTGCCAATCTTTCTTTTTGATCACGATGTTTTTGAACGTGATGCCGCGAGGTTCAAAGATGATCTCATCAGAGGCAAAGTTTTCCTCAATGTACTGCTGGCTTTCGTTCAAGTGATCAATCGCCTCATCGACAGAAACCCAGTCGAGGTTGAGATGTCGTTTAGCGTCATCCAGATAATTGAGATCGAGACTCTTGAGCTGGCTTTGAAAGCGAGGATCAGACAATACACGGTTGGCTAAGACAATTTCCTCACGATTCTCAGGCGTGCTGTCGAGAGAAAGCAGCAGACGCGTCATATTGATGCTGCGGCTGGGTTTGGTCGTCGCCATCGTTGGCGTAAGCACTTCTTGGCTCGATAAGGTTGTCAGCAGATAACCTTTGTCATCGTTACCAAGGAAGAAGCTGATCACATCACCTGGTTGGTAGTGAAATGCGCCTTGCTGAGTGACTCCCGTGATATTGGAACTGGTTTTGTAATACAGGCCAGTCACTGGAGAGTCGATAAAGTAGCCTTGCTTCAAGGTTGAAGCTGGCGGGTGTGAAGTGGCTGCAGAAGCATCTGCCGCCAAAGTGGACGTAGCCGTCAATGCAGACAGCCAAAATACCACTGAACGTGTATACATCTTGTTTTAAGCCTTATTGGTTGGTGCTGTCCTTAGACGCACAATTTGGCTGACAACTCATTGGTGTAGTTAGGTGCTTCTCTGGCACCGGTGTCATCATCGCCAACAACATTTTTTGTTTTATATGTTTGGGGATATCTGGGTTAGAGAGTATCCGCCTTCGTGTTAGCTCCATCATGGAGTTCACCGAAAGATGTTCGACGTTCTGCCCCTTCGCATGAAAGATGAGGCGAGTCAGTTCGTACATCATATCTTCTGCAATCTTCTTCTCTTGTTGCAGTTGGATATTCTTTTGAATCAATGCATTACCAAATAGCACGCCGGATAAAACCAGAATGGCAGATAATGCTGCAGCCAGCGGACGGCGCTGTACTAAACGCAATGCGCTGTACAACGGCCAATGTTTTTTTTGTTCGATTGGGCGCCGCTCAAGCATGCGCTCAATATCAATTCTTAGTGCTCGAACATCTGAATAGCGCAGTTTTGCGGCAGAGCGTGTCGCGCGTCTAATGACCCAGTAAACATCAGACCAAACGCGCGGTGACGGAAACATCATCGCGAGAATTTTACCCAGAGAGTACACATCGCTTTGTGCCGTCAGAAACTGACCAGTCTGTTGTTCTGGACTGGCAAAGTTTTGGCTAAACGCAATTAATGCGGGTGGGGATTCGCCACCGCTGTTTTGCACTTTCTGCGTCAGGTTGAAATCGAGCAATTTCGGTCGTTTATTTGGGTCAATCAGGATATTTTCAGGCTTGAGATCGGCGTGTAAAACGTGGTGGTGATGCGCGTGTTCCATTGCCTGACAAATCTGCTTAAACAGCGTGAGCTTCTCACGGTCTGTCAGTGTGACTTCGGCAAGATAATCATCCAATGTTTGGCCAAACACGCGCTCCATGACGATGTAAACCGAGTCGTCATGCAGGCCGCCGTCAAAGACTTTCGCAATATAAGGGTGATTTAAACGTGCTAGTAGCTGCGCTTCATCGAAAAGTGCCCGTTGTCCGAGCACATTACTTAAATTGCTTTGGATGAATTTGATCGCAAGATCTTGCTCGAAGGTCTCATCTGCGCGTTGCGCGGCATAAACGACGCCCATACCACCACGTCCCAACTCATGAGTTAGGCGATACTTACTGATCACTTCGCCACTAAGGTCGATCTCGCTGTTGGTCGCTTGATGAGCGCCAAAGTAAAGCAATTGCGTTAATCGCTCTTCTGGGGCTTCATGGGCTAAAAGGGGCGCGAGTTGAATGTATAGCTCAGGTTGACTCTGTTGCAATTCTTGGAGGTATTGCTGCTTTTGAGAGTCGTCCAGATCAAGAAGATGATAATAAACTTGGGTTTCGCTGGAGCCTAACTGCACAGTGCCTGATATCTTATTGTTTTACGTGCGCTATTTTATAAGAAACTCAATATTAATGTCATTTATTTATTCGTTTTGCGAGTGTTTCTTTAAAAACAACTCTGTAACAATAAGTGCATGATTTTATTGTGGATATTATGTTTGGCTTTTGGTGGCTTGTCGGCATCCTGTGTATTCGTCATAATGTTACATGTAACATTATTGATAAATCACATATTTATGGCTCAACAGAATAAAAAAACACGAACGACATTGCAGGATGTCGCAGACCAAGTTGGCGTAACAAAGATGACGGTTTCGCGCTATATGCGCAATCCAGAATCGGTGGCTGAGAAGACCCGCGTGAAAATTGCCGCGGCAATCGAGGAGATGGGGTACATCGAAAATCGTGCCCCCGCGATGTTGTCTAAGTCTTCCAGCAAAGCCATCGGCATCTTACTTCCTTCTCTGTCCAACCAAATTTTTGCTTCCTTTGTTCAGGGCATAGAGACGGTCACTAAGGCTAACGGCTACGAAACACTACTGGCACACTTTAGCTACGATGAGTTGGAGGAAGAGCGCAAAATCGCCTCTTTGCTTTCCTACCAAGTGGATGGGTTGATTTTGACTGAAAGTCACCACACTCCACGCACGTTGCAGATGATCAAAAACGCTGGCGTTCCGGTGGTCGAAACCATGGAATTGCCGCCACAACCGATTGATATGGCTGTGGGCTTGGATCATGAAGACGCTTCGTACAACGCGGTGAAACGTATGTTGGACGCTGGCAAACGCACCATTGTTTATTTCGGTGCGCGTTTGGACACGCGTACCAAACTGCGTATGCAAGGTTACGATCGCGCGATGAATGAAGCCGGACTCGAACCCAAACATGTGTTAACTGGCGTGCACTCCAGTTTCTCCCTTGCGCATGATTTGCTTGAACGCGCATTGGAAACGTACCCAACGCTCGACGGGGTGTTCTGTACCAACGATGACATCGCAATTGGTACTATGCTGAGTGCGCAGCAGCGTGGCATTCAAGTCCCGCAGCAATTAGCGGTGGTGGGTTATAACGCCTTGGATATCGGTCAGACCATCAGTCCGAAGCTGACCAGCGTTGATACGCCGCGTTTCCAAATTGGTGTAAAGAGTGCAGAGCTTTTAATTGCGCGTCTGAAAGGTGAAGCGCAAGAAGAAAAAGTGTTTGATATGGGTTATCAGATCACTTCAGGAGAGAGTGTTTAACTCGCAGTTAACCGCTCTTCGTATTCGCTCATCAATGGTATTGGCAGGTTAGGGTATGGCGCATCAGCTGGATGCATTGGATCTCAACTTAATGCGTTTATTAAAAGCCGTGGTGGAAAACCGCAGCATCAAGCTGGCCGCAATGCAGCTTGGCATTTCTCAACCGAGCGCCAGCCGCGGCGTAATGAAGCTTAAGCAAGTGTTTGATGACCCGCTATTTGTGCGTAAAGCGCATGGGGTAGAGCCATCTCCCATGGCGATTCGCCTTGCCGCCGAATTCGATAACATGATTGCACCACTGGAAAAAGTGGTGCAAGAGTTTGAAGTATTCGACCCTCAGCAATATCAAGGACAGATCGCGATTGTAACCGACCCTTATTTGATGGATGAACAAGGGCAGCGATTGCTAACTGGCTGCCATCGAGCGTTCCCTAAAGCGCACTTTGCCTTTTCCAGTTGGAACAGTTACTCGCACGATGAAATGCTCGAAGGTGAGCACGATTACTGCATTCTTGACCAAGAGACCGAACTGTCGAAAGACATTTACATGCGCCCGTTATTCGTTGAAAAACGAGTGATTTTGGCGCGTAAAAACCATCCGACCTTGTCGAAAATCAGCAATGATTGGGACACGGTCTCCAAGCTGCCCCTTGTTTCTTTGCCTGCGCCCGCGTCATATAAACCGCTTTGTACCGTGGAGTCCGAGTATCGCCGCATGGGCTATGAGCCCGTGGTGTTATTGAAATCCTATAATTTGCGCGTGGCTTGCCAAATGCTGCAAGAAACCGACGCAATTATGTATGCCAGTCAAAGCTCGGCATTGTTGATGCCGGAACTGGCGTCTTACGCAATGCCACTCGTCAACCGTGAGTTCAGTCAGTTTGTGGTCTCTGGCGGTTTCCTTCAAACCAACCGCAACCATCCTTTGCACAGACACCTGCATAAAGTGGTGCGACAAACCCTCAATACGCCGCTGATTTTTACGCAGTGACGTCACTTTATGGCATCGGCTGAATGAGAGAGCTGGTGCTTTAACCTTGTCAGTATTGTGTGATTACATAGACAACTTACTTCTTAAGATATTCAAAAATGAATATCTCAATTACCTGTCTCTTTTTCCTACCCAGCGCTAACCTTATCTCAAATAGTCAGGAGAAGTGGCTCATTTTTATCTTTTTAACTTTTTGAATGTCGATACAGGTACGCGACATTCACCATTCTCCGTTATGCATTTTTTTAATTTCTGATGGAGGATTAATCATGCTAGTTGCACGTCTATTTTTATTGCTCGCCATCGTTGCCGAAGTGGCTGGCACCAGCACGATGTCTCTTATTGGACAAGGGCACGGGTGGTGGGGCTACATCGTAATGTATGTGCTGATCGCAATCTCTTACTACTTTCTCGCGTTTGCCGCGAAGAAAATATCGATCGGTGTGGCATACGCTGTCTGGGAAGGGTTGGGTATCTCGTTGATCACCGTGGTGTCGATCATCGCCTTTGATGCCAACTTAAACCATCAAGAGCTGTTTGGTTTGATGTTAGCCGTTGTCGGCATTGTGTGTGTGACTTTAGGGGAATCACACGATCAACCTAACGCTGAGAAAAACGCCGATAAATCGGCAAAAGAACGTTCATTTTCTGCTAGTACAAGGTGCGAATCATGAGTCAATTTTTTACGATGTCATTTGGATTTGTCGTGATGGCTGCCTTGGTCGATATCATGGCCAATATGGCGCTGACACGCTCAAAAGGTTTTAAATACAAAGGCTGGGGCATTGCGGCGATTGTGTTGGTACTGACAGCATTCACGCTGTTGGCACAAGCGGTTAAAGAGATCGACTTAGCCATTGCTTATGCTTCTTGGGGCGCGATCGGTATCTTGGGTACCGCAGTGGGTGGAGCCTTGCTGTTTAAGCAGAAACTCAAGCCAATCGGCTGGTTTGGTATCTTTGTGGTGATTGCTGCGGTCGTGGTGATGAAAACCGCTTAATCAAGCCAAACAAAAACAACGAAGACAAATATAAAGAGCGGAGTATCAAACTCCGCTCTTTTTGTTTTTCTGGCTTACACAATGAAGCTTGCGCCTTCTTCTGCGCTAGAGACGTTTTGGCGGATCACGCTAAACAAGCCTCGTCCCCAGGTTTGTTGGGTAGATTCGGTGTCGAAATGAATCAACTCGCGACCAGTGGTATCGCTTAAGTTGTTCAGTTCGCCCGTTTGGCAATCAAGGCGAATCAAATCGCCGTTGCGCACCAAACCAATCGCGCCACCACGAATGGCTTCTGGAGAAACATGAATCGCAGACGGAATTTTACCTGACGCGCCAGATAAGCGACCGTCAGTAACCAGCGCCACTTTAAAGCCCGCTTTTTGCACGTTACCTAAAATTGGCATCAGCTTGTGCAGTTCAGGCATGCCGTTTGCCGCTGGGCCGTTGTGTGTGACCACAACGATGCAATCTTTGTTCAGCTCACCACGTTTGTACGCGGCTTCCACTTCATGTTGGCATTGGAATACGATCGCAGGTGCAACAATCACGCGTTGCTCTTCTTTCACCGCAGACACTTTCACCACGGCTTTACCCAAGTTGCCAGTCAGTACGCGAGTGCCGCCAGTGTTTTGGAAAGTGGCGTCCGGTTTGGCGATCACGTCACCGTCTTGGCTGCCTTGGCACGGTGTCCAAGTCAGTTGGCCATCGATAAGGCTCGGTAGCGTCATTTGGTCTTCAAATTCACCAAACACGGGTTTCACATCGCGATGCAAAAGCTTGGATTCATTCAAGCGGTGCAATAACGCAGGCACGCCACCCGCGTCTTGGAACGCGTTCATATCGGCTGGTCCGTTCGGGTAAACGCGAGCTAACAAAGGAACCACATCCGACAGATCGCTGATGTCTTGCCATGTGAGCAAGATGCCAGCAGCACGCGCCACGGCGATCATATGAATGGTGTGATTGGTGCTGCCGCCAGATGCAAGTAGAGCGATGATGCCGTTGACCAAGCTCTTTTCTGTGACCACCTCGGCCAGCGGACGGAAGTGTGCAGAACCCGCCGTCATTGAGGCGATTTTCAGAGCCGCGTGATCGGTTAACGCTTTACGCAGTTGGGTATGGGGATGAATGAATGCCGAACCTGGCAGCATCAAGCCCATGGCTTCGAACACCAACTGGTTGGTGTTGGCGGTGCCGTAAAACGTACACGTACCCGCAGAGTGGTAAGCGCGACACTCCATATCCAGCAGAGCGTCTTTGCCGACTTCACCCGCTGCGTATTTTTGGCGTACGTCGACTTTCTCTTCGTTGCTGATGCCTGTTGCCATCAGACCCGCAGGTACAAACGCAGTCGGTAGGTGCGCGTAAGACAGCGCGCCCATAAGTTGCCCCGGGGCAATTTTGTCACAGATACCAAGCAGTAATGTGGCATCAAAGACATTGTGACTCAAAGACAACGCCGTTGATTGCGCAATTAAGTCACGCGAAAACAGCGACATATCCATGCCTGCTTGACCTTGAGTCACCCCATCGCACATCGCTGGCACACAACCTGCGACTTGCGCTGTATGGCCGTAGTCCGCCAGTACTTGTTTGATTTGCGCTGGGTAGTCTTGGTACGGTTGGTGGGCGCTCAACATGTCGTTGTAGGCGCTGATCAGCGCGACATTGGCATGAGTAAAATCGAGAATAGTTTTCTTTTCAGAAGAGCAAGAAGCGGCGACTGCATGGGCTAAGTTACCACAAGATAAACCAACACGGCCTTTGCCAGCTTCGGCTTGCACTTCGGTGCGAGCAAGAAACGCAGCGCGCGCTTCACGGCTGCGCTCGGTCAAACGTTGTGTGACCTCAAGAACAACAGAGTGAGTCATTACGCCACCTCGATCGCTTGCATTTTGATTAGCTCAGCGGCAGAGCGTTCCACCACGTCGCTGATGTCTCCGTCGATACTGACGATCAGAGTTTGAGGCTCGTTGTCTGGGCGCTCTAGCGTCTCGAATTGGCTCTTCACCATGTTTTCTTTCATGAAGTGGCCTTTGCGCATACGCATGCGATTAAGGATCAACTCCATATCGCCATCAAGGAACAGGAAGGTCACGTTGTCGTTGCCTTCGCGGATCTGATCGCGGTAAATCTTTTTCAGTGCTGAACAGACAATAATGCCGTGTTCGTTTTTGCTTTCTAGGCTGTACGCCGCATCACGAATGCGTTCTAGCCATGGCTTGCGATCATCATCGTTCAGAGGCTGGCCCGATGCCATTTTCTGAATGTTCGCTCGTGGATGAAGATCATCACCATCAATGAATTTACGCCCTAGCTTTTTCGCTAGATGCTCACCAATTGTGCTTTTACCACTAGCACAAACGCCCATAACGATGACACTACTACCAGCCATAACTTATCCTCATAACCAAATTTGCGCGTGATCTCAATTTTTGAATTCACTTTAAAATATGGGTTTATCTTATTCATGTTATCGGTAACATGTTACCGGTAACTGAAATAAATGTGAACCATAACACAAACAATAATTCTTAAAGGTGAACCTATGGAGCAATTAACCCAAGCCCCAGATCCTACGTTCCTACTGACGATTGCAGGCCTTGCCATTGCAGCGTTACTCGTTCTGATCATTAAACTGAAAGTCCATGCTTTTGCTTCCCTTACTATGGTGAGTTTAGGCACAGCAATCGCCACTGGCGTTCCTTCTGAGAAAGTCGTATCGACCATGATGGGCGGCTTCGGCGGCACACTGGCTTCCGTGGCATTGCTGGTTGGTCTTGGTGCGATGATCGGTAAAATTCTTGAAGTGACTGGCGGTGCGAAAGTGCTGGCAGACACTTTGATTGGTCGCTTTGGTAAAGAGCGCGCACCATTTGCTTTGGGCGTCGCTTCATTACTGTTTGGCTTCCCAATCTTCTTCGATGCTGGCCTTGTAGTGATGATGCCAATCATCCTAAGTGTGGCGGCTCGTTTTGGTGGCTCACCAATTAAATACGCGTTGCCTGCAGCTGGTGCTTTTGCGGTTATGCACGCGTTTGTTCCACCACACCCAGGTCCGGTTGCAGCGGCAGAATTCCTTGGCGCAAACATCGGTCTGCTATTGGTGGTGGGTATTCTGGTTGCTATTCCAACTTGGTACCTTGGCGCTTACCTATTTGGTTTGTACGCGGGCAAAAAATTCGATATCCCACTATCTAAAGCCTTCTTTAATGGCGAAGCGATGGTGGATGAGCGCAACGCACCAAAATTTGGCACGGTTATGACCATCCTTGTGCTGCCAGTCCTGCTAATCTGTTTGGATACGGTATTGAACACACTGGCGGTTGCAGGTTTGATTGATGGCAAAACGGCACTGGTTGAGTTCCTACGTATGCTAGGTAAAACCCCAGTCGCATTGCTGATTACTTTGATTGTCTGTCTGGCTGTGTTTGCCAAAGACTACGGCATGGCAAAACTAGAAAAATTGTGTGGTGAGTCATTGGCTCCAATCTGTGGCGTTATCCTAGTAACGGGTGCTGGTGGCATGTTTGGCGGCGTACTGCGCTCAAGCGGCATCGGTGATGCACTGGCTGACGTTCTTACAGACACAGGTATGCCTGTGATTGTGGCGGCGTTTGTGATTTCAACCTGTCTGCGTGTTGCTCAAGGCTCGGCAACGGTAGCGCTAACCACAACGGCGGCTCTTATCGCGCCAGTTGTGGCAGCATCTACAGGTTTGAGTGAACTAGACCTTTGCTTTATCGTAATCGCGATTGCGGGTGGTGCAACGGTACTGTCTCATTTCAATGACTCTGGTTTCTGGTTGGTATCTCGTCTGCTTGAGATGGATGAGAAAACCACATTAAAAACTTGGACGGTAATGGAAACGTTACTTGGCGGTATCGCGTTTATTATCGTCGCAACATTAAGCTTTATTCTTTAGAGGTTCCCCATGACAACACTTGAACAACGATTAAGAGAAATCAAAATCGTCCCAGTTATCGCAATCAACGACGTAGCACACGCTCTGCCACTGGCAAAAGTGTTGGTAGAAAACGGTTTACCATGTGCGGAAGTGACATTCCGCACCGAAGCGGCGGCGGAGTCGATTCGCATCATGCGTGAAGCGTACCCAGAACTGTTGATTGGCGCGGGCACCGTTCTGACCACAGAACAAGTGGATATCGCCATCGAAGCGGGCGTGGACTTTATCGTTAGCCCAGGCTTCAACCCAACCACAGTGAAATACTGTCAGCAACGTGGCGTGACCATCGTACCGGGTGTCAACAACCCAAGCTTGGTTGAGCAAGCGATGGAAATGGGTTTGCGTACGTTGAAGTTCTTCCCTGCTGAGCCATCAGGCGGCGTAAACATGCTGAAAGCACTCACGGCGGTTTACCCAGTGGAATTCATGCCAACAGGTGGCGTAAGCCCATCCAACGTGGAAGATTACCTAGCGCTGAAATCGGTTGTAGCTTGTGGCGGTACGTGGATGGTGCCAACCGCAATGATGGACAACGGCGATTGGGAAGGCATTGCTGAATTGGTTCGCGCAGTTAAGTAAAACGCGCAAACGGCTCCGAAATACCCCGAACGTTAGAAAAAGTGATACGAAAAAGGGTCATCAAGTTATTTGATGACCCTTTTGCTTTTTGGAATGAAGCGGCTTTAGAAGTGATGCTTCATAAAGCGCTTAATAAAGCGAATGAAATCTGCTTCGGCTAGCTTCGCGCACTTCAATGTTTGGGCGTGAGACAATTCTACATCTCCCAAGCCTTCTGCCATGTTGGTGATCGCACACACTGCCAATACGGGTAAGCCGCAATGCGCCGCAGAAATCACTTCTGGCACGACCGACATTCCCACAACATCACCACCGATGATTTGCATCATGCGGATTTCGGCTGCGGTCTCAAAGTTGGAGCCTGTGTAAGAGACAAACACACCTTCATTCAGGTGAATGCCATTGGCTTTGCCGACTTCAAACGCTTCTGCGCGTAGGTCTTTGTCGTACGCATTGGCGAGGCTGAAGAACCTCGGGCCGTACTCTTCATCATTCGGACCGATCATTGGAGATTCAGGCATGGTATTGATGTGGTCATGAAATACCACCAGAGAACCGACGTCGATGCGTTCAGGGCGAAGTGAGCCTGCCGCGTTGGTGACGAGCAGAAACTCACAGCCCAGCTTTTTAAAGGTGCGCACGGGCGTTGTCATGACCTTCATTGAGCCGTGTTCGTAGTAGTGACCGCGACCTTTCATGCACACTACGTCTACGCCGCCCATGGTACCAAGCACCAACTCACCAGAGTGGCCTTGCACGGTGCTAACCGGAAACCCTTCGAGCTCTTCGTATGGAATGACCACTTTGTCTTGTAGTTCGTCTGCCAATACGCCTAAGCCAGAGCCTAAAATAAACGCCGCTTTAGGTTGGAAGTTTGGTTTGCGTTCGCGAATGGTTTGTAGCGCGCCGATTACTGGATCCTGATTCATGTTAGTCACCTTCTGGTTGTGTTGATTCCATTGTGTGACTTTCTGCGCTGGTTATCTTTGCTTTATTCGTTACTATCATCCTTAAAAAGAGGATGATGAAATTCGCTAGGACTCAATGCATGAAGTCAGAACCATTTGAGCGCGTGACGCTGAAGATGCTGCGTTACTTTTACGAGGTCGCACAAACCAAGCATTTCACTAAGGCGGCCGAGAATCTCAATATCACCAATTCGCCGTTGAGCAATCGCATCAAAGAGTTGGAAGAGGTGCTTAACGTCAAACTGTTTGAGCGTGATTCAAGAAACGTCATGCTGACGGAGGCCGGACGATTGTTGGAGTCCAAATGCCAACTGATTTTTCAGACCTTGGATGTCTCGCTCAATCAAGTGCAGCAAGTGGGGTTGAACCAGAGAAATATCCTGCGAGTTGGTGTGGTAAGTAGCGCATTTTGGGGCGGATTTGATCGTCTGTTACAGCGTTTCCATGCTGAGCATGACACTTATCACGCCGACATTTTTGACCTCAACCCAGAGACGCAAAAGAAGCATCTGAGCGAGAAGAAAATTGATGTGGGCATTGTGCGTTTTGCCGATGCACTCAACATTTATCCGTATCAGTCGGTATCTTTGGGCAAAGATGTGTTTGTGGTGGCGGTGTCGGAGCAACATGAGTTAGCCAGCAAATCTTTGCTGCGGCTCCAAGATTTAAAGACGTGTGAGTTTGCGTTTATGAGTTTGGCGAATTCAGCCTCGGCAAACTTCATCATCAATGCCTGTCTGCAAGAAGGCTTTTCACCCCATATTGGCAAACAAGTGGTGGAGCCAAGCACCTTGATGGCGTATGTAGCAAACAGCAATACCGTGACGTTGGTGCCGTCGACGTTTTCTCAGCATCATTGGCATGGGATTCGTTTTATCAAGCTGAAAGAGTCACTGCGTGCAGACTTATGTCTGATTCATGACGGTAAGCAGGAGAGTGCTATCAAAGCCGAGTTTATTCGCACGCTATTGGAGAATGCGAGTTAAGCATGGGCAAACAAAAAAGGTCACCCTAAGGTGACCTTTTCAAATGATTTGCTGAAATCAGCAATGCGATTAGCGCGCAATTAACGCATCGTTACGAACTCTTCAGAGCCCGTTGGGTGGATAGCCACAACAGAGTCGAAGTCTGCTTTGGTTGCGCCCATCTTCATTGCTACGCCGAAGCCTTGGATCATTTCATCTACCGTGAAACCGATGCCGTGTAGACCAACAACCGTTTCTTCTTCACCCGCACATACAAGCTTCATCTTACATGGTTGACGGTGCTTAGTAACGGCGGTGTACATCGCCGTGAAGCCAGATGTGTAGACTTTGATGTTGTCTTTGCCGTACTTCTCTTCCGCTTCTTGCGTTGTAAGACCGATAGTGCCGATTGGTGGGTGGCTAAATACCACAGTTGGTACCAAATCGTAGTCCATCTTCGCGTTTGGTTTGTTGTTGAACAAACGCTCAGAAAGTTGACGACCCGCTTTCACTGCTACTGGTGTTAGCTCGATACCGCCTTCCATGATGTCACCCACACAGTAGATGCCTTTCACGTTGGTTTCTTGGTATTCGTCTACCTTAATGTAGCCTTTTTCGTTCGTTGCCACGCCAGTTGACGCTAGGTTGATTGCGTCAGTTGCTGGGTGACGACCGATTGCCCAAATCAGTTGGTCAACGTTTTGGCTCTCACCGTTTTCTAGGTGCAGGGTTAGGCTGCCATCGGCTTCTTTTACCACTTCTTTTGGTACAGAATGGGTGTGCAGTGTTGGGCCTTCTGCTTCCATTACTTCAACCAACGTATCGATGATCATAGGATCGAAGCTACGCAGTGGTGACTCTTTACGTACGAACAGGTGCGTTTCTGTACCTAGTGCGTGCAGTACGCCAGCAATTTCAACTGCGATGTAGCCAGCGCCGACAACCGCAACGCGTTTTGGTTGCTCTGCTAGGTCGAAGAAGCCGTTTGAATCGATGCCGTATTCAGCGCCTGGAATGTTTGGAATAGTAGGACGACCACCAACCGCGATTAGGATGTGATCCGCAGTATAATGTTCACCGTTTACTTCTACGGTTTTCTCGTCAACAAACTTAGCAAAGCCTTTAATCACGTTTACTTTGTTGTTGCCAAGAACGCGATCGTAAGATTGGTGAATACGACCAATGTACGCCTGACGGCTCTCAACCAGTTTGCTCCAGTCGAAACCTTTCACGTCGACATCAAAACCGTAATCTTCTGCGTACAGGTTCATTGCTTCTGCGATTTGTGCGCCGTGCCACATCACTTTCTTCGGTACACAACCTACGTTTACACAGGTACCGCCGAGATCTTGAGCTTCGATTAGCGCAACTTTCGCGCCGTACATCGCCGCACGGTTTGCAGATGCGATGCCGCCACTGCCGCCACCGATACAGATATAGTCAAAATGAGTCGCCATTACTTTCTCCAAGAGCTTATAAATTTTATCTGGTACATAGATAGATTGGGATGACCTTGCCTGAACTCAATGCCACCATTATCCCACTATCATAAATCGAATGTAACGAATTCCTAAATGGGAAAAAGTGACATTGCTTATGACAAATAGCGATGAGAGGTACAAAAAGAAGAATAAGCGCGATCAGACGGCGGAGGTGAGAGCATAAAAAAGCGCAACGAGAATGTCGTTGCGCTGAGAGGTTTCGGTGCAGAAGTGCTTACTCTGGCACAATCCAGTCCACTTTCCAGTGGCCGGTGGCTGGTGCGATCGCGTCTTGCAGGAATGGCAGAATTTCTTTCATCTGGCTTTCCAGTTTCCACGGTGGGTTAATCACAATCATGCCGGATGCCGTCATGCCGCGCTCGTTGGTATCGGGTGCGACACCCAATTCGATTTGTAGAATCTTACGAATGCCGAGGCTCTCTAGACCTTCAATCATGTCTTCGATGTCGTGACGGTTTACCACTGGGTACCAAATCGCGTAGATGCCCGTTGCCCAACGTTTGTGGCTTTGGTAAATCGCTTGCACCACATCGCGGTACTCTTTAGCTAGCTCGTATGGCGGGTCAATCAGTACCAAGCCACGACGTTCTTGCGGTGGTAGGCTGCCTTTTAGACGCTTAAAGCCATCTTCTTTGTAGATGCTGACTTGGCGGTCGCGATGGAATTCTTGTTCCAGCAATGGATGATCGGCTGGGTGCAGCTCTGTCAGTACCATGCGGTCTTGTGGGCGGATTTGCGCACGCGCCACACGCGGTGAGCCTGGGTAGTAGCGCAGCTTATCACCGTTGTTGAGTGCTTTGATGGCATCGATGTAGCTTTTGATGTCTTCAGGAATATTTGGGTTATCCCAAATACGTGCGATGCCTTGTTTGTATTCGCCCGTTTTCTCAGACCATTCGTGAGTCAGATCGTAACGGCCCACACCCGAGTGGGTATCGTGATAAACGAATGGCTTATCTTTTTGTTTCAGCGCATCAAGAATGAGGCTTTGAACGATGTGTTTGACCACGTCGGCATGGTTGCCAGCGTGGAAGCTGTGGCGGTAACTTAACAAATTAAACTCTCGAAACACTCTTTGGCTGAGTGTGGTCTGTGATTTCAGATACAATAAATTTTCGGTGTGTTGAGGGTATTATACCCAACATCCTTGCAGATGCAGAATCTCCGTTTGATTTTGCGCGACTTAAAATGCACTCACTATTGAAATCTCTTTAAGTCACCCATACTTACTAAACATATTGAACCTAAGTGGGATCGCAGTGCTCCAATAGAGTGCTCTGCCACTTAGGCAGAATAAGACTCAGGGACAGAGCAAGCTCTCGTTGATCATCCGGTCATCGCAGCATAGAGAAAGGGAACGGAGCTCCCCCAATCCATGTTGTCGGCTTACTTGTGCATTGGGTCCGCCTATTTTATGGGCAGTCATAGAGCCAAAACACAAAAGGAATTATTCATGTCTAATCCACTTCTAACGTTTACGGACCTACCTCCGTTTTCGCAAATCAAACCAGAACACATTAAACCTGCTGTCGAGCAGGCGATTGCAGATTGTCGCGCCAAAGTTGAAGAGGTGCTAAAGGACAACACCAACCCAACTTGGGAAAATGTGATTGCTCCTCTAGAAGAAATTGATGACCGTCTGAGCCGCATTTGGTCGCCAGTTGGTCACATGAACTCTGTGGTGAACAGCGAAGCTCTGCGTGAAGCGTACGAAAGCTGTCTACCAATTTTGTCGGAATACGGCACTTGGGTTGGTCAGCACAAAGGCTTGTACGAAGCGTACAAAACCATTAAAGCGAGCGAAGAATTTGCAACGCTAACGCGTGCCCAGCAGAAAACCATCACCGATGCGCTACGTGACTTCGAACTGTCGGGCATCGGCTTGCCATCAGACGAGCAGCACCGTTACGGCGAGATCAGCAAACGCATGTCTGAGCTGAGCTCTAAATTCTCCAACAATGTGCTGGATGCCACCATGGGTTGGACCAAGCACATCACGGATGAGAAAGACCTCGCGGGTATGCCAGAATCGGCGTTGGCAGCAGCAAAAGCCGCTGCAGAAGCAAAAGAGCTCGATGGCTACCTGATCACGCTGGATATCCCATCTTACCTACCTGTCATGACGTACTGCGACAACCAAGAGTTGCGTAAAGAAGTGTACGAAGCGTACGTGACGCGCGCTTCTGATCGTGGTCCAAACGCAGGCAAATGGGATAACTCAGAAATCATTACTGAGCAGCTAAAACTGCGTCATGAAATCGCACGTATGCTGGGCTTCAACACCTTCAGTGAGAAGTCGTTGGCGACGAAAATGGCAGAAACTCCGGCTCAAGTGCTTGGCTTCCTAAATGACTTAGCGACACGTGCGAAACCGCAGGGTGAGCGCGAAATTGAAGAGTTGCGTCAGTTTACTAAGGGCGAATTTGGCGTTGAAGAGCTGAACGTGTGGGATATCGCTTACTACAGCGAGAAGCAAAAACAGCACTTGTTCCAAATCTCGGACGAAGAGCTGCGCCCATACTTCCCAGAGTCAAAAGTCGTGAGCGGTCTGTTTGAAGTGTTAAACCGCGTGTTTGGCATGACCGTTACTGAGCGTGAAGGCGTAGACACTTGGCACGAATCTGTGCGCTTTTTCGATATCTTTGACGCTGAAGGCACACTACGTGGCAGCTTCTACCTAGATCTCTACGCTCGTGAACACAAACGTGGCGGCGCGTGGATGGATGACTGTCGTGGTCGTCGTATTACGCTATCTGGCGAACTGCAAACGCCGGTTGCGTACCTAACCTGTAACTTCAACCGTCCAGTAGGCGACAAGCCAGCACTGTTTACGCACGATGAAGTTGTGACACTTTTCCATGAATTTGGTCACGGCATCCACCACATGCTGACGCAGGTAGAAACTGGCGCGGTATCAGGCATTAATGGCGTACCTTGGGATGCGGTTGAGTTACCAAGTCAGTTCCTAGAAAACTGGTGTTGGGAAGAAGACGCGCTGGCGTTCATTTCTGGTCACTACGAAACGGGCGAGCCGCTACCAAAAGTGATGCTAGACAAAATGCTCGCGGCGAAAAACTTCCAATCTGCGATGGGTATTTTGCGTCAGCTAGAATTCGGCTTGTTCGACTTCACGCTTCACACCGAATATGACCCAGAAGTGGGTGCGCGTGTGCTGGAAACCTTGGCAGAAGTGAAAGAGAAAGTGGCGGTTGTTCCAGCGGTTGAGTGGGCGCGTTTCTCACACAGCTTCGGTCACATCTTCGCTGGTGGTTACAGCGCGGGTTACTACAGCTACCTATGGGCAGAAGTGTTGTCGTCAGACGCATTCTCTCGTTTTGAAGAAGAAGGTATCTTCAACAAAGAGACGGGTCAAAGCTTCCTGAACAACATCCTAGAAATGGGTGGCAGTGAAGAGCCAATGGAGCTGTTTAAGCGCTTCCGTGGTCGTGAACCACAAATCGATGCACTGCTGCGCCATTCGGGTATTGCGGCGTAAATTGAGCAAAAAACACCAAGGCCAACCGTTCGGTTGGCCTTTTTTGTACATTTTTTATAAAAAATTTTACGGATTCACGTTGCGGTTGATCGGGTTTTGCAACGATATCAATGTCTCCGTGGACTGAACCTCATCAATGGCTTGCAGCTTATCAATCAGCACAAATTGCAGCTCTTCAATCGATTTGCACATCAATTTGACGAATATGTTATACGCGCCTGTGGTGTAGTAAGCTTCCACTACCTCATCGAGAGCATTGAGTTTTTCTAACGCGGAGTGGTAGTCACGCGCCGCGTTAAGGTTAATACCAATAAAGCAACACACATCGTAGCCGAGCTTCTTGGTATTTACGATCACCTCCGTACCCTCGATTATGTCAGCCGATTTCATTTTCTCGATACGCACATGAATGGTGGCAGGGCTGACATCGAACTGCTTAGCCATTTCGGCGTAAGGCGTTCTGGCGTCTGCCATAAGTGTTTTTAAGATTGCGCGGTCAAGGTCGTCGAGTTTCGGCAGGCTCGCATTCATACTATTATTTCCGTTGGGTATGAGAGTTACGTCTCTTTTATACTCACAGCGGACACGATTCACAAGGTTTGGCAGGGGTAACTGCGGGTTAACTCCGATGCTATGGAGAGAATGTGCAGCGTTTTCTGATTTTGGTCGCCTTATTCTGGAGTGCATGTGCCTGGAGTGAACTGACACTTGCTCAAGAGCCGAAGGTGCTTGTCGTCCATTCTTATCACCAAGGATTCTTTTGGACGGACTCCATTCAGCGCGGGATCGATCAACAACTCGATGATCGTGAGATGGACATGCGCGTCTTATACTTGGATTCCAAGCGCAACCAGAGCGAGCAGTTTTTTACCCAGCTCGAATCACTCTATCGCACCAAGTTGAGTGATGAGCGTTTTGATGCCATTTTGGTGACGGACAACAATGCATTGGAATTGATGCAACACTTGGCGCCGCTGATCAAAGACACGCCAGTGATTTTCTGTGGCATCAACAATTACCGTCCTTCCTTTCATCAATCACTTAACGCAACCGGCGTGATTGAGAACGTCGATTTAGAAGCGAACTTAGCGCTTATCGAGCGTTTGCATCCAGACAACAAGCAGATTTACATCATCAGTGACCATTCAGTGACTGGTGCAATACTTCGCGACGAGATTGACGATTTTATCCAACAACATGACCGTTATCGCAACAAGATCACTCAACTTGTCCCTGACAATGTTGAAGCATTGAAGCAAAAAATCGCTCAACTCAATAAAGAAAATGTGGTGCTGTTTTGGACTTACTACCGCGACAAAGATGGTGTGGTCGGCAGCGAGCGTGACTGGATTCAGATCAACAAGGCCTCCAACGCGCCATTGTTTATGGTACACGACGTAGGTTTGGGTCATGGCGCGGTGGGCGGCGTGATTCAAAGCGGTTATCGCCAAGGTGTTGAAGCGGCTAGATTACTAGAACAGGTGCTCGACCACCCACAAGAACCATTACCTCCGGTGGTGAATGGCGATTCTGAAATCAAGCTCGATTACCAAGCGGTCGTGCGCTGGGGGTTGGGCGCAGAGCAAGAATCCTCGGCGGTCTTTTTTAATAAGCCGATGGAATTTTCGGAGCGTTTCGCCAAAGAAATTCGCTTGTTTGGCAGTTTGTTCGTGTTGATGCTGGTGGCTATTTTGCTACTGAGCTACTACTTGCAACGCATTCGTCGCAGCGAGACAGCTGCTCGTGAAAGCCAGGCGATTTTAGAGTCCATTTTTGACCAAAGTATGCAGTACATGGGGATTTTGGACAAACATGGTTTGCTTAAATCTGGCAACGATCGTCTGCAATCTTTGCTTTATCATCAGGAATTACGCTTAGATAAGCCACTTTGGTTACATCAAAACTGGAGTGAGCAAGCACGCCACGCGATCGCCGATTATTTTGATGCACCGCAGCAACAAGTTTCGACATTTGAAGCCGAAATCTGGAGCAAAGAGCACGGCTCTATGGTACTCGAAATTTCCTTAAAGCCGTTCTCCCAGCAGGTAGGCAAACAAAAGCAGTATCTGTTTGAGGCGCGTGATATCACCAGCCGTAAGTTGATGGAAGATAAGCTCTATCAGCGTGAGTCGAGCTTGCGTAATTACTACGAGCAGCAGCCCGTGATGATGGTGACGCTCGACAGTCACAACCGCATCCAAGAAGTGAACCGATTCGCGCAGCTGTTATTGGGCTACGAGCCGATTGAGATGCTCGGCCATCGCCTGCGAGAGTTCTATCTTGATGACAAAGCACTGTTCCCACGCCAGGTGTTGTTGCAACCGAGTCATCAAGTTCATGATGTATGGCGACGTGAAATCGAGTATCGCCATGCTGACGGGCACAGTGTTTGGGTACGCGAAAACATTCGACCGCTCAACGATTCCGATCAGTTGCTGATTGTGGGTGAAGACATTTCAGAGACCAAACTTTTGGCTGAGAAGTTAGAGTATCAGGCGCGTTATGACTTATTGACGGGGACATACAACCGCAACCACTTTGAGTTGGAGTTGAAAACTGCGCTGCGTGAAGTGGATAGCCACCGCCGAGTGCATGCGATGTTATACCTCGATCTCGACCAGTTGAAAGTGCTTAATGACACCGTTGGGCACGATGCGGGCGATGCCGCGATTCAATTTTGCGCCAGCATGTTGGAAGAGGTGCTGCCATACAATTCCGTGCTTGCGCGAATGGGCGGCGATGAATTCGCGGTGCTACTGAAAGATTGCGACGAGTATGGCGCGATCAATATTGCGAAGGTGATTATCTCCACATTGGGTGAGCACCTGTTTATCTGGGAAGACACACGCTTATTCATCAGTTGCTCGGTCGGCATTCGTATCATCGACCACACGGCAGAAACGCCGCAAATGGTGCACGCGCAAGCAGATTCGGCCTGCCATGCGGCGAAAGAGCAGGGGCGTAACCGTTACAATCTATTCAGCTTAGATAATGAAGAGTTGCAGCGTCGTCAGATGGAAATGCAGAGCGTCAACTTGGTGCACGAGGCGTTGTCCAATCAACGCTTGGAGCTGTTTGCTCAACGAGTGATGAATTTGCAGTCGCCAGAGTCGCTGATGTATTTTGAGATTTTGGTGCGTATTCGTGACGCGCAGGGTAACTACGTCTCTCCGGCGATTTTCATTCCCGCTTCCGAGCGTTATAACATTGCGCATTGGATTGATAAGCAGGTGATCAACCAAGCGCTTGAATGGTTTGAACAGCGACCAGACGTAGTGGAAAAGTTGGGGCGTTGCTCGATTAACCTTTCTGGTCAATCCATGGGGAATCAGGAATTTATCGATTTTCTCTTCGAACGATTGAAAAACTCGACCATGCCGTGCGAAAAAATCTGTTTAGAAATCACAGAGACGGCGGCCATGGGCAATTTAGATCAAGCCATCGACTTTTTCACCAGAGCCAAATCGCTCGGCTGTATGATTGCGCTGGACGATTTTGGTTCGGGCTTGTCTTCTTTTGGTTACTTGAAGAAACTTCCTGTAGATATCGTGAAAATTGATGGCCTTTTCGTACGAGATATCGACGTGAATGAAATGGACCGAGTGATGGTTCGCTCCATCAATGATTTGGCGAAGCAGCTTGGCAAAGTAACGGTGGCGGAATTTGTCGAAAACGAACAAGTCATGCAGCACTTGATCGACCTTGGTGTGGATTACGGGCAAGGCTATGGCATTGGTCACCCGAAACCGTTGGCAGAATTGGTCGAGAATCTCTCTTCGCTTTAACCTTGGCATCTCGCCGCCAATCTAGCTTTTAGAGGTAACTTGGGTATACACTCAGCGCCAGTTACCTCGATTTTTATTGGAGCCTCCTTTTGCAACTGCAATTGATCTGTGAAGACCCGTCTCAACAATCTCATCTCGACGAACTGGCTGCGCGTTGGCAGCTTTCTCACACTGACGAGAGCGACTTTGCTTTGGTGCTGACTGCGGAGCGTTTAGAGCTGCGTAAAGTCGATGAGCCTAAGCTCGGTGCGATTTTTGTCGATTTGATTGGTGGCGCGGTGGGTCATCGCCGTAAATTCGGTGGCGGTAAAGGGCAAGCGATCGCAAAAGCCGCAGGCTTGAACAAAGGTGCGACCCCAACCGTGTTAGATGGCACGGCTGGCCTTGGTCGTGACGCGTTTGTGCTCGCATCGCTAGGTTGTAAAGTGCAGATGGTCGAGCGTCACCCAGTCGTGGCGGCCTTGTTGGATGACGGTTTGGCTCGCGCGAAACAAGACCCAGAAATCGGCTCGTGGGTATCTGAGCGTATGTCGCTGATCCATGCCTCCAGCCATGACGCGCTGGATCAACTGGCGCAAGACAGCGAGTTTGTGAAACCGGATGTGGTGTATCTCGACCCGATGTACCCACACCCAGAAAACAAAAAGAAATCCGCGTTGGTGAAAAAAGAGATGCGCGTCTTCCAATCTTTGGTGGGAGCGGATTTGGATGCCGATGGATTGCTCGAGCCTGCTCTGGCGTTGGCAACGAAACGCGTGGTGGTTAAGCGCCCGGACTACGCGAACTGGCTGAACGAGCAAAAGCCAAGCATGGCGATTGAAACCAAAAAGAACCGTTTCGACGTCTACGTCAAAGCCTCGATGGCATAACCTCCTGACTCGCAAAAACTTCTCGTCACAGCATTGAACCAAGTGCTGTGACGCTGCCATTCTTTCCTGCACACTATTGATAGTTTTCACTTGCTAATTCGACACTCTGACTGTATATCTAACTAAGAATTATTATTATTTCACTTGTTGTGATGCTGTCGATAATTGGGAAGCTGGAGTAGTCGAATGTCTAAACGCTTATGTAAGATGAACCGCAAACAAATTGCGGCCAACTTGGGTGACATTCACCGTTTGGTCGTCGCACCTAAGTTCGTTTGTCGCTCTTGTGCACGCTCTTCCGCTTCTAAAGACTCATTGTGTAAGCCTGCCGCAATTCCTCCACAAAAATGCCAAGACAAGCCGTTAAACGAGCAACAAGCATGCGGTCTGTTAGCTGAAGCGCTGCCTGCACAATCCATCTCCGTCACGCCAAAACACAGTGCAGAAAAGGCGGCGATCGTGAAACGTGTGGTCGAGCGAGTGAAAGAGAAGAAACAAGCCGCGAAAGTGGTGACACCAGTGTCGATGGCGGCTCCTGCACTGTTTGATTTGGCCGATAAAAAAGCGCTTAAGAAAGCGAAAAAGGCACTGAAAAAACACTACAAACAGCAGAAAAAGCTGCTAAAAGTGGTAAAAAAGCAGCAGAAGTTGCTCAAGCGTCAACGCAAATTGGAAGCCCGCAATGCGAAGTTGGAAGTGTTGTTACCAACGCCGCCTAATGTGTTGATGGGCGCAAGCTCGCAAGCCAAAGTGCATTAATTGAATTAAAAAAAAGTTTTTTATTGCTGGAATATGTGTCGAGAAAGGCGCGCTACTTATTGGCATAGCTCATTTCAACGCGTTTTTTCACCCACGTTTCGTTAATCCATAGCGATAGCATGATGATCGCGCCGCCAATCGCGAGGCGCACGATGTCGACGTCTCGGTTCCAAATTACGATGTTCACAATCAGGCCTGCTGGCACTAACGCGTTGTTCATTACCGCTAACGCGCCGGCATTCACTAAGGTTGCCCCTTTGTTCCACGCAAAGTAACCAAAGCCTGATGCAATCAAACCAAGGTAGGTCAAAATGCCCCATTGGGTTGCGGTGGTTGGCAGTTTGTCGAGGTTGCCCATGAGCGCGAAAGCCACGGTTGCTACACAAAGCGCACCCAAGTAGAAGTAACCAAACACGGTGTGCTGTGGTAAATCGACGGGCTCACTTTCCATGA
This sequence comes from Vibrio sp. VP6, assembly GCF_028823755.1. Lineage (NCBI taxonomy): Bacteria > Pseudomonadati > Pseudomonadota > Gammaproteobacteria > Vibrionales > Vibrionaceae > Vibrio > Vibrio sp. VP6. The sequence goes on along the minus strand of NZ_JAPEID010000004.1, from coordinate 186,227 downwards.
TGTATTTGTAGCCCACCTGACCGATGGCAAAACAGAGGTTTGCCCCTTGTACGACCAAAAAGCCCATTAGGAAGTTTTCGTTAATGCCAGCGAATTTGATCCATGCCGCACCCGCGACTGCGATCAGCGCAGTGACTAAATACCAAGGCGAAAAACGACCTTTCAGGAAGTCGTAAATCAGCGTCACATAAATCGGTGTGAATACAGTGAACAGCAACACTTCTGGGACAGAAAGGAGTAAGAAAGACTGGTAGTAGAAGCAGTACATCAAACCGAGCTGAAAGCCGCCGACGATCATCAGTTTCGCGATCAGAGATTTGCTTACGCCGCGGAATTTAAGGAAAGGAATGAATACAACGCTGGCCAGTGCCACACGCATGAACACGGAGAACCAAGAATCAACCTGACCAGCAAGGTAAACGCCGATCAGGCTGAATGAAAATGCCCAAAGCAGGGTAACTGCGGATAGATAAGCCATAGATGAGAATCTTTATCAACAACAAATGTGCCCGCAGTCTAACCAAGTTTTAACGTCGCGCCAATCAGTCTTTTAGCGGTACGACCAGCATATCGACTGGTGAACAGTTAATCAGTTGACGAGTTGAAGAGAGAATCTTGCTCCAGAAATCTTGGTGATGACCACAAACCACTAAATCGATACTGTAATCTTTGATGGTGTCGCACAACTCGTTACTTAAATCACCACTACCGACTAAAGTATGAGTGATTGGGTATTGAGCGTACTCCGCAAAGTTTGCCAATTGGGTACGAGACGCTTCCATCGCTTGATGCTGCGCTTCTGCCATGTTGATATCGATAAGCCCGGTGTAGAGCTCTGCGTAATTCACGTCGATGTGAATAAAAGAGACTTTCGCATCCAGAGGTTTAGCCAGTGATACGGCTTTCTTAATCAACACTTTACTGTCGTCTGAAAGGTCGACTGCCACAAGTATGTGTTTGTAACTCATATTGCTATCTCCTTGTAAGGTCGTATACCTAAGCAACCTCGAACTGACCTCAGTGCCAAGGCCCTGACTTCGACATTTATGAAGTCACTTGGGTATAGTTTCAGATTAGCACTAACCCTTGAGAAATTTTGCCGAAGTGATCTCATATCATTATTGTAGGTACAAAGTCTTGTCTCAGTAATCATGTTATAGTGGTGTAAAACGCATGCACATAAATAGGAGTTAACATGCTGTCTCAAACTATGGTCGAACAATTGAATGAGCAAATTAACCTAGAATTTTTCTCATCCAATCTATACTTACAAATGAGTGCTTGGTGTGAAGACAAAGGTTTTGAAGGTGCGGCTGAATTTTTACGTGCACACGCCGTAGAAGAGATGGAGCACATGCAACGCCTGTTCACGTATGTGAGTGAAACTGGCTCAATGCCTATCCTAGGCGCGATTGAAGCACCAAAACATGATTTCGCAAGCCTAGGTGATGTTTTCCGTGAAACCTACGAACATGAGCAAATGATCACGGAAAAAATCAATAAATTGGCGCATGTTGCATTTACAAGCCAAGACTACTCAACGTTTAACTTCCTACAGTGGTACGTGTCAGAACAGCACGAAGAAGAGAAGTTGTTTAAAGGGATTTTAGATAAGATCGAATTGGTTGGTGAGGACGGCAAAGCATTGTTCTTCATCGACAAAGATCTAGCTCAAATGGCGAAAGAAGGTTCATCTTCAATCATGGGTGCTCCAGCTGCGTAAAGCGTTCTCAACGCGATAAGTAGCGGTTAAAAGACGAAGCATTGATCGTCTTTTTCTCTTGAGCATTGTTGAAGATGTAGGGAGGAAAAGATGATCAGTGGAGACACAATCTTATTTGCGCTAATGGTAGTAACGGGGGTCAATATGATCCGTTATCTCACCGCTCTTCGTTCTCTTATTTACATCATGCGTGAAGCGCACCCATTGTTGTATCAACAAGTGGATGGCAATGGTTTCTTCACCACTCACGGTAACGTCACCAAACAGGTGCGTTTGTTCCACTACATTAAAAGCAAAGAGTATCACCATCACCATGATGAGATATTCACAGGTAAGTGTGAACGGGTGCGTGAGTTGTTTGTGCTATCAACCGCGTTGCTTGGTGTTACCCTACTGGCGGCCTTCATCTTGTAGGTCTTTCCAGCTAAGCCGTACTAGGCGATGCTTGGAATTTAAGCGCTTTTCCCTTTCGACATTTGTCGGTAGAATGGCGCTCTTAGAAAGCAAGGATGTGCAATAAGCACATCCTTTTTTATTGTTTTGGATTTTGGATAGAGCCTAAGAGCGACCGATGAGTAAGAAATTTGATGTTGTTGTAATTGGCGCGGGAGCCGCGGGTTTGATGTGTGCTGCAGAAGCAGGCAAGCGCGGACGCAGTGTGCTTGTGCTGGATCATGCCAAAAAGCCAGGACGTAAAATCCTTATCTCTGGTGGTGGCCGCTGCAACTTCACCAACTACGACGTATCAGCCAGCAACTACCTATGCCAAAACCCACACTTCGTAAAATCGGCGCTGTCGCAATACACCAACTGGGATTTCATCTCCATGGTCAGCAAACACGGCATCGAGTTTGAAGAGCGCGACCACGGCCAATTGTTTTGTGTCGATGCTTTTACCGCCAAAGACATCGTGAAGATGCTGCTGGCCGAGTGTGACATGCCAAACATTCAACAGCGTTACCAATGCGATGTGCACACCATTGAGAAAACTGAAGAAGGCTTTCGTCTGCACGCGGGTACTGAGCCCGTTGAGTGCGAATCTTTGGTGATTGCGACTGGTGGCCTTTCCATGCCAAAACTGGGCGCGACGCCGTTTGGTTACAAAGTGGCTGAGCAGTTTGGTCTGCCAGTAATCCCAACCACGGCGGGACTTGTGCCATTTACGCTGCACAAAGAAGACAAAGAAGATTTTGCTGAACTGTCTGGCATTGCTGTGCCTGCGGAAATTACCGCCGAAGACGGCACCATGTTCAAAGAAGCGCTGTTGTTTACTCACCGCGGCTTATCGGGTCCTTCGGTTTTGCAAATTTCCTCTTTCTGGAAAGCGGGTCAGAAAGTTTCTATCAACTTAGTTCCTAACGAAGACATCGCTCTGCTGCTCGAGCGCAGCCTTGAGAAACATCCAAATCAATCGCTAAAGAACACCCTAGCAAAAGTGTTGCCAAAGCGTTTAGTGGAAGTGCTGATTGAGCGTAAAGAGCTGATGGATAAACCTCTCAAGCAGTTCAACCCGAAAGAGCTTGCTAGCGTGGTGGAGCGTTTAGAAAACTGGTCAATCGCACCTAATGGCACCGAAGGCTACCGCACGGCGGAAGTGACTTTGGGTGGTGTAGATACCGATCACCTGTCTTCTAAAACCATGGAATGTAAAAACATCAAAGGCCTGTACTTCATCGGCGAAGTGATGGATGTGACCGGTTGGTTAGGTGGCTATAACTTCCAATGGTGCTGGTCGAGTGGCTTTGTGGCAGGTCAGTGGGTGTAATCCAGCGCTGCATGCAAAGATAGGCACGCAAAGATAGAAAGAGACGATGAAAAAGAGCACTGAGTTCAATTCAGTGCTCTTTTGCTATTTGCAGTGTGTTTTTACTCGTCTTGATACTTTTCGAGCTTGTTGTACAGCGTTTTAACGCTGATACCCAGTTCCTGAGCCGATTCCGTTTTGTTGCCTTGATTCTCTTCAAGCGTATTGAGAATAGCGGCTTTTTCCAGCTCTTCTAACGATACGCCAGCAGGCACCATGTCTTCTAATCGGGTGCCAGTTTCTAGTGGCGGCGTATCGAAAATCAGATGTTCATCTTTAATGGTATCGTCGGCGAGAATGAACGCTCGCTCGATGGTGTGCTTGAGTTCTCGAACGTTGCCAGGCCAATCGTGCATGGCGATTTTTTGGATTGCCGAGTCGAGAATCGTCTTGGTTTTGGATTCGTTAGCGTTGCGGTGCGCAATAAAGTGTTTGGCTAATCCGACGATGTCTCCGCCGCGTTCGCGTAATGGTGGAACGGTTAGCGGAAAGTGCGATAGCCTGAAAAATAGGTCTTCACGCAGAAATTGTTCTTCGATCGCGACTTTAGGATCGCGGTTGGTCGCCGCGACGATGCGGGTATTGGCGATGTGGACGGTATTACTGCCCACTGGGCGGTATTCGCCAGTTTCTAGCACACGCAGCAGTTTCACTTGATGCTCGATCGGCATCTCCGTAATTTCATCCAAAAACAGCGTGCCGCCTTCCGCTTGCTTAAATACCCCTTGGTGAGTTTTGTTCGCGCCAGTAAATGCGCCTTTTTCGTGGCCAAACAGTTCGCTATCGACCAGTTCTGGGCTAATCGCACCACAGTTGATGGCAATAAAAGGTTGCTGCTTGCGCTCGCTGGCGAGATGGATGGTTTGTGCCACAAGCTCTTTACCTGAGCCACTTTCACCGACAATCAATACGTTGGCTTCGGTTTTTGCGACACGGCGGATCATGCGGTACAGCTGGTGCATCGGAGAAGATGAGCCAACTAGCAAACCAAACTGATCCAAATCGCTGGTGGCGACTTTACGTCCTTGCTCCTGCTTGTGCTGATAATACTGGCTCACTTCGGTCAGCGTATCAGACAGGATGGTGAGATCGACGGGTTTTCTGTAGTGAAAAATAGCACCTAGGTTCATCAGTTTATCGAGGTTCTCGTTAGGCGCGCCTGAACTGATGATGATTAAGTCCATGTCGTAAATGGCTTCGATATCGGAAAGTCGCTGGTAATCAGCGTGAGTGAAATGCGCTACTTCGACAATTGCGACATCCGGTTGAACGTCGACGAAGTGATCAATCCAATCATCGTCCGTTTCTGTGTCATACAAACGGAACTTATGTAATTCCTGACAAGAAGCGATAGCCTCTTTGAGGGCGGGGTCTTGTATTCTTAGAAACAGGCTTGGCAGTGACATAGAAATGTCCTCTTCACTATAACAGAAACAATGTACGTGTATTATTTAAGCTGTACAAGACAAAATATTGTCAAAGTCTGTTTAGAATCTGGTTGGTTATTAATATAGTGAGATCAACAGCAAACTATATATCTACATCGTTTTTCTTTCCTTATTTGTTGTGTGGAATTGTAATTGTTAGAAATTAATCTCTCTTGATGGTTTTTGCGTACAAAAATAAACGAAAGGATGAGATGTTATTTCTTCTCTATTTATCTTTTCTTCTTCAATGATTAAAAATTACATTTCTTCTGTGTAAATTATTCACGAATGGTTTCTCTCTCATCTTAAATATAACGGCTGTTTTTAAATAAACGCTTTAAAAATAGCGACTTATAAAGTTGGCACATGCTTTGCTCTATTAGAACTGCAACGTCAATATAGGAGAATTACCATGAATAACATCGCAGCTAAAATTGTACTTACTTCAGTTCTTGCAACGTCATCTACCGCAGTATTAGCCAGTGATAAATGGGAAAAAGAATCCATGGACGCTTGGCTAGATGGTAAAGCAGAAACCACCTTACTGCTTAACAGCAACCTGAACTCTTTTGATATCAACACTGATGTTGAAAATCAGGTGGTTACGCTGACAGGTTCGGTCAATAACGATTTGGAAAAGTCGCTGGCAGAAGAGTTGGTTTCAGGCCTTGATGGTGTGAAAAAAGTAAATAACGAGCTAACGGTAGTGAGTGAAAATAAACAAGATGCCGATTCTGATGCATTTGCTGCATTAACGGATTCAAAAATTACTACTATTGTGAAAACTCGTTTACTGATGGATACCAGCGTTAGTGGTACAGACATTGATGTCACCACAGAAAATAAAACCGTAACCTTAACCGGTAAAGTGAACTCAGATGCCGAGCACGATCTGGCATTATCGATTGCAAATAATACCAACGATGTAAATAAGGTTGTCGATAAAATTGAAGTTGTTCAGTAATAACTAATATTGAGCTTTCACTTTAAAAAATAAGGAGACAACACCATGGTTCGTTGGATGTTTATTTTCCTTGCTTTAGCTCTCGTTTCAGTGGTGCTCGGATTTAGTGGTATTGCCGGTGCCGCCGCAGCTGTCGCGCAAGTGATATTTTATCTGTTCCTGTTGTCATTAATTGTATCAATAGTATTTGTGATACTTGGAAAGAAAAACGTAAATAGATAGGAGTTAGCATGCGAGTTACGTCATTTATTTATCGTATCGCCGCAGTATCTGGTTTGGTATTTGCTTTAGCGGCGTGTAGTGATGAAGGGCCAATGGAAAAAGCGGGCAAAAAATTGGATGAGACTGCGGAAGAAGCGCAAAACGCCATTGAAGATGGTTGTGAAAACCTTAAAGAGAATCTGAACGCGGAAGACAAAGATTGTTAAGCGTTCACCTCATCCACCAACAGCAAAAAAGGGCGGCGTGATAACCGCCCTTTGTTTTACCAACTATTCTTAATCCGATAAGGAGTCAGAGATGAAGAACATATTCGATGTGCTAAAAGAAAGTCATGAAAAACAGCGCCTTTTGCTGGATGCACTGATGGAAACATCCGGAGATTCCCCAACTCGTCGAGAGTTTTATCGCGACCTAAAGCACGAGCTTGAGCAACATGCCGCCGCTGAAGAGCGTTACTTTTACGCACCGCTGATTGAGAGCGATAAGACGATCGATATGACACGTCACGGTATTGCTGAGCACCACTCCATCGACAAAGTGATCGCTCAGTTGGATGACACCGCGTGGAGCTCGCCCGCTTGGCTTACGCACATGAAAACACTGCGCCACAAGGTACTGCACCATCTGGAAGAGGAAGAGCAACGCTTTTTCCAAATGGCAGGCAAGGTGATGTCCGATAAACAAAAACAGCAGTTGGCCAATGACTATATCGAAGAGATGGCCAGCTAAGCGTTATCCCATCGCTAAGGATTAAGGAGGTCGAATGTTCATCGTCAAATATTATCTACTTGGCGCGCTGGTTGCGTTGCTCGCTGCTATCTACATACCTCAAATCGTAGTGAGTTTACTGCTGCTTTGGGTTTCGCTTTCCTTAGCGTTAGTCAGTGCGGCTTATTTATTTGATTTCCCGTCCATCTTTAGAAAAAGCCAAGACGGAAAAATTGTCTGGTGGATTCGATGGGCATTCATTCCTTTCTTGCTCGGGGCGAAAGCCTACAACGCCTGGGAGAGACGGCGCGATACTGTCCCTCCCATTCAACAAGTCAGCGAAAATCTTTACCTTTCCCGTCGCTTATTCCCGAGCGATTTGGCGTTTCTCGACTCTCACGACATTTCCTGCATTGTTGATGTTACGGCGGAGTTCGCAGGTTTAGAAAGCGCCATGACTGACAAGCAATTCAACTACCTTTCTATTCCCGTGCTGGATCATAAAGCGCCGACTTTGGAGCGTTTACGTCATGCGATGAATTGGATTGATACCCAAATCGCCTGCGGGCGCTCTGTGGTTGTGCATTGCGCACTTGGGCGTGGCCGTTCGGTGTTTGTGGTGGCGGGTTATGCAGAAAATCAACCGCGTGCGCAGTACTGCAAGGCTCAATAATCTGCAGATCAAAACCCTACGGGCGATCAGTGAGAAAGGTGTGCTAGCACTCGATGAGCCGACCTGGATGGTGGTAAACCCTGTCGCGGGCGGTGGGAAATGGCTGCAATACGAACAACATGTGATTCGTGAGTTGACCAAAAAATATCGTCTCAACATTCGCCAAACGGACGAAACCACCAGTGCAGAAAGCCTCGCACTGCAAGCTAAACAAAGTGGTGTGAATCAGGTGATTGTCTCTGGTGGCGATGGCACGGTGACTGAAGTGGCGAGCCAATTGGTCGGCACGGACATCAAGCTCGGCATCATACCGTTGGGTACGGCGAATGCGCTGTGCCACGTGCTGTATGGTATCGGCATGAAGTTATCACCGGTGGAAAAAGCGTGTGAAGCTATTCTCGCAGGTCATTGCCAACGTATAGATACCGCAGAATGTAATCAGCGTTTGATTCTGTTGGTGCTGGGTATTGGCTTGGAACAGAAGATGATTGAACACGCGCATCGTGAAGAGAAAAATGCTTTTGGGCAACTGGCGTATTTAACGGGCTTTTTTAACGCTGTTATTTCCGAAGAGGTGCAAACTCTGCAAGTAACCCTCGAAGGGCAGGCGGCGAGTGAACAAGCATGGGAGAGTCAGGAGATGGAGGTGCACAGCTTCGTCGTTGCCAACATCGCGCCATTCAGTACTGTGTTAGCGCAAGGTGGCGGCGCGCCGCGGCCAGATGATGGGAAATTGCACATTACCTACCTTGATAACACTCAGTCGCTGGGTGGACGCCTAGTGGCGTTGTCGGATCTAACATTAACCAGCGTCGGTGCGCAGGATGAGTCGAATCTGTTTCAGTACGCGAGCGCGACAGGGGTAACGATTACTGCGGATAAGCCGATTGACTACGTCATCGACGGTGAGCTCTATTCTGACCGTCGTTTAGAGATCAAGATTCGTCCTCAGTCGCTTAATGTGTTTGTTCCCAGTTAACGTCGGTGAAGACGACTGCGAGTAGAGTCGAATACAAACTACAAACAAAGACGCAAAAAACGTATCACTTGTGATGCGTTTTTTTATATCGAACGTCGACTAATGGTGGATGCGAATAGATGCAGAAAGTAAGTAAAGTCTGTGTTGGTCGATGCGTAGAATAGACAAAGCAACAGATAGAAGGGCAAAAATAGAGAAGGTAAACGAGGGAAAAAGGTGAGCAGAGCTACTCACCTTGGGGTAAATGTTTTTCCAGCTCGTCGTTTTCGACTTGTAACGCCGCCACCCAGTACGAGATCAGCGCTGTTAAGTTGGCATCATCCAACTCTCGGAGGAGCTGTTTTAACTCACTCAGTAATTGCGCATTCATAAAATGCATCTCTTTATAATTACCGAGAGTAGCAATTCCCGTTTTGTTGGCGTGTTCTGCGATAAAGTCGTCGCCATTTTGATCAAAAAATAGATCGACCATTTTTTTGATCATCACTTTTTCTATTTTAACGAACCGATAGGCTGATCGAGCAATATTCATATGTGAATGAGGATCGACAAGCGGTAAACACGTTTGGCGATGGTGCGCCATTTTAATGAGTAATTCCCTTACTCGCGTATTATTCAATGTCATACTGACCTCTTTTTCAGTATTTCAGCATTATGCTTTGGTATGTGTGAATATTCATCAATGGTTCTGAATAAGAATGGCCAATAATGTTGACCATTCTTTTTAGGGTTATTTATCGATTAGCTGATCAGGCTAATATTGCTGAGTTTTTCTTTACAGCTTTTGATGTCACTGCGCACTTTGAGTAGCACGGCGTTATCTGCTTGCTCTGGCTGCGCGGTGATGACGTTTTCGATCTCTTTCAATACCTTACTTTCCACGCCTTCGAGCTGTTCCAAGTACATCGACTCTTTGTCTGACGACACTTCTTTCATGACATCACTGTACACTTCGCGTGCCTTGATGGTGTAAGACACGGGCGTGTCGTCGGCAGTTTGAGGATTCGCAATCGCATAAGGTTTCAACTCTAATGCGGCGTGTTCTCGTACATGAACCAGATCCTGCAATACATGGTTTAGCGATGTGTTGTCGATGTTATCAATCGCTTTCTTGTAAATATCATTACCGCTGTGAATAAGCTCAATGATTGAGGCGATGTTTTCATTTCTCATATCTTCTCCTTTATTTTACTGCGGTTACTTTATTGCAGTGCTTAAGCGCAACTTATATTGCGATGCCTTAGCCATTAAATATGAACAATATTTTTCATGTGGCATTTTATATCTAGCATTTTGTATGCCATGAATATTGAGTGTGAGAGATGCCAGATAATATAAGGAGTAAGCATGGTGGTGGTTATTAATTGCGCGTGATTGCTTGTGGGGAATAAGAAAAAATTACAAATAAGAATCCATTCAAAGGAAATAATTACAGGTCATTTTGCAACGATTGGAGCTATTTAAATTCTATTTCAATAAAAACAATAACTTATTAAGTTGGCACAGTAATCGCAATATCAGTCACGAGGAAACAAAAAGAATTCACTTTTATCAGATTACTTCTCAGCGGAATCACAACCGTTTAATCCAAGGTAATCTCAATCAACGGAGGCTAGTTATGGCTAATACAAAAGAAAGCGCAGTTAAACCTCAAGAGCAATTTGAAGAAGCGTATCACCTTGCAGAGCAAGCCACTTCAGAAGCGGTTGGCGCCATGAAAGAACATGCCAAAGAGAAGCTGGAAGTTGGCGCAGAGAACATTCAGCAAGCGACCAAATCCGCAGAAAACGTCATTAAAGAGCGTCCGCTGTTGAGTATCGGTTGTGCATTCCTGGCAGGTTGGGCGGTCTCTAAGCTCATCAAATAAGCCTGTCCCTGACATTTCGCTCTAATCATGAAGGAAGAGTTTTATGAATGACTCCGAGCATACCATCAATGAGCGCCAAGGCTCGGCTACTGCAGACAGTAGCCGAGCCCTAAATGGGGCTAAAAATCAGGAAATTGAACAAGCCATTAATGGGCTACGAGCCATTTTGTCGCAGATTGACGATCTTTCGACGTCACTGCGAACGTGGTCGGGCTCGACGTTGGATTTGTTTTTGCTAGAGATGAAAGTCAACGTGGCGGCTGCGCGCCAAATCGTGATGTTCAGCATCATTTTTACGCTGCTGTCGGTTCTGTTTATCTTCAGTGTGTGTTTGGCTGCGGGTGTAGTGACGTACCACTTTACCGCTCAACTACTGCTAAGTGTTGGCGTGTTTATTGTGTCGTTAGGTCTAGCGCTAGTTGGGTTGGCGTGGTGGCAGAAGAGGCTGACGCACTTCCTTGGTTTCAAAAATACAACCGACCAATTGCAGGAGGGCTGGCATGCGTTCTCTAACCAAACTCGACCGAGCCATGCAGATAAAACGCATCGAGGGTAAAGCGGCTTTGGAGCAATGCTTGCTGGATAAGCAAACCCTCAAATTTACCTCGAACCGATTCGTGCAAGAAAACCCGTGGACAGCGCTTGGGTTGAGTGCTTTTGCCGCGATTGCTGTTGCGAAAGCTGGGCGACTGTCTCGCGTCACGTCATCTTTCTCCTCCATCAGTTTGCTGCTCAATGGTGCGATGGATTTGAGTGGTCAGCTAGCCAAATTTTCTTCGTCGTCTGCTGCATCCTCAAAAGAAGCAGGTGAAGAAGCGGCTCAACCTTCCGATTTACCACCTCATCAGTAGAGGACGCACATGAATGGAAAATTAAACCTTCCTATCAATACCGTGATTGGTGTGTCTCTGCTGGTGTTATTGCTTGTTCCTGCACTCTACTTCGCCAAACCGGTGCTGTTACCTATGGTGATAAGTACTTTCGTGGCACTGCTGTTTAGCCCGTTGATCAATTATTTTGAAGATAAAGGCCTGCCACGCACGATAACCGTGGTGGTGACGTTGACGTTATTGGTGAGTGTTTCAATACTCGGTTTAGCGGCGATATCAGAACCCGCGAAACAATGGTGGGCTGAGTTGCCAAGCATCGTCCAAAACGTTTCGCAGGAAGTGAATGAAGTGACCAAAGCGTCGTCAGAGCACATGAACGCGCCGCTTGAGATCGCCAGTGACATGAACATTGACGAGATGGGCAACAACACGGTGTTTTCTCTGCTGAAAGCGCTCGCGACCACCACACCAACGCTGTTAACTCAGGCGATGATTGTGCTGTTTATGGTGTATTTCATGCTTAATCATGGTCGAAGTCTGTTTCGTAAATCGGTATCGCGTTTGCGTGGTTTTTCGAAACAACGTCAGGCGGTGGAGTTGGTGCAGGCTCTGCAGAAAGATCTATCGCGCTACATCGGCACCATTACTTTGGTCAATGCGGGTTTAGGCTTGTGTGTAGGGTTGGTGTTTTTTGTCCTCGGCCTTGAAGACCCATTTCTATGGGGTGCGTTTGCGGGGGTAATGAATTTCGCGCCGTATTTGGGACCAGTGATTTCGATGGTGAGCTTTGGTTTTGTCGCGTATCTGCAGTTAGATTCGGTCAGTTTTATGCTGACAGTGGTGTCGATATATCTGTTGCTGAATTTAATCGAGAGTCAGTTTGTCACCCCAACTTTGCTAGGGAGGCGGTTTAACCTCAACCCGTTAGTCATCTTTATGTGGCTGGTCTTTTGGGGTTGGTTGTGGGGCGGAATGGGGCTGTTGATTGGCGTGCCGCTGTTGGTGTGCATCAACATTTTAGCGAGTCGTTTGGCGCTTTGCGGTTCGACGAACATCTAACCGCAAAGTTGCCAGTGTATTGAACGTTGTGCTTAGTTAAATAACTTTTCCGCCGCAACGGGTGGGCTGAATAAATATCCCTGACCGTAGATACAACCTTTGTCGACCAAGTAAGCCACTTGTTCTGGCGTTTCGATGCCTTCTGCCACGACTTTGAGTGAAAGCGTCGTGCCCATCGCAATGATGGCGTTCACTATGGCGTTGCTGTCGTTGTCGTTAGGCACATCGCTGACAAACGAGCGGTCGATTTTCAGTTTGTTGATTGGCAAACCTTTAAGGTAAGACAGCGAAGAATAGCCTGTGCCGAAGTCATCCAACGAAATCTCGATTCCGAGTTCACACAGCTGATTTAGCGATGCGATGGCCAGTTTTGGATCGATAAGCAAAAAGCTTTCGGTAATTTCCAGCTCCAAGCGATGCGCCGGGAATCCCGTTTCACGAAGGATAGTTTTGAGCTTGTTGATGAAGCGCGACTGTTGCAATTGAAGTGCTGATACATTGACTGCAATTTTGCCAAATTGAACGCCTCTCGCCAGCCAGTCTGTCCCTTGTAAACAGGCGTCTTTGAGTACCCATTCGCCGATGTTTTGAATCAAGCCCGTCTTCTCTGCGATAGGAATAAAATCCGCAGGTGGCACTAAGCCAAATTCTGGGTGTTCCCAACGTACCAAGGCTTCCACGCCAATAATTGCGTTTTGCGCGAGGTTGTATTGCGGCTGATACACCAAATGCAGTTGTTCTTTTTCTATCGCTTCATGCAGCGCAGATTGAATACGGACGTGCGATACCGATTTGTCAGTTAAATCCGGAGAGTAGAACGCGTAGCCGTTACGGCCATTTTTCTTCGCCAGATACATTGCGGTGTCGGCGTTTTTTAGCAGCGTTTCACTGTCTTGACCGTCGTTCGGGTAGAGTGCGATACCGATGCTGGTGGAGATCCGCAGCGAATCGTGATTTGCCAGATCGAACGGGCGGCGGAACACACCCAAAATCGAGCTTAACGTTTCGAGTAACGGAGAATCGCCGTCAATGTCTGGCAGTACGATGACAAATTCATCGCCACCGATGCGAGCCACATGCGCGTTCAGGTGCAAAATGTCTTGCAGGCGAACCGCCAGTTTCGACAACAGTTGATCACCACAGAAATGGCCCATGCTGTCGTTAATGTGCTTAAAGTGGTCGATATCAAGAAACAACGTAGCGAAAGGTTGTTCCATCTCGATGTGCTGTTCCAACAAGCTGATCAAATGGGTTCGGTTGGGTAAGTTGGTCAGCGGATCGTAAAACGCCATGCGTTGCAGTTTCTCTTCGTGCGCTTTGCGCACGGAGATGTCCTCAAACACACAGATGTAGTTAATTAGGTGGTTTTTGTCATCCATTACCGCGCTAATAGTGGCTAATTGCGGGTAAATGCTGCCATCACGTTTGCGGTTGATAAACTCGCCTTTCCATTGACCTTTGGTTTCAAGCTGCTGCCAAAGTTGTTGGTAAAAAGCATCATCATGGTGCCCAGAGCGGAGGATGTTCGGGTTCTTCCCAATCACTTCTTCGGCGCTGAATCCGGTGATCTGCGAGAACGCGTTGTTGACATCAATGATATTGGCATTGCTGTCGGTAATGACCATACCTTCTTGCGAGTTGTTGAAGATTTTCGACGCCAACGACAATTGCGTTTCCACCATCTTGCGACGGGTAATGTTGCGCGTCATGCCCAAAATGCCGATCAGGTCACCGGCCTGATTTCGTACCGGTGATTTGATGGTTTCCAGCCAAGTTGGGTTGTTGTTTTCATCAATTTGGCGACACTCTTCAACGATGTTCTGTGTGCCAGTAGCGACCACTAATCGGTCGGCATCAATGAATTTTTCCGCGCGCTCGGCGCTGAAAAGGTCAAAGTCGTTCTTCCCGACAATGTCATCGTTAGACTTTTTCCACGCCTGTTCCACGCTGCGGTTAGTCATGGCGTACAGACCATCAGTGGTTTTGATCCAGATGTGATCATCCAGACAATCGATGAATTCTTGCAGCGTTGGTAGTGGCTTGTTGGCGTGTGAGTGATGACGTTTGAGCTCTTGATGATAATGCTGGCTAACATCAAAACTGATGCGGCCTGCCAGTGCGCTCAGCCACGCAGAAACGGTTTGCTTTTGCTGCGTTGAGTGCGTCAACGTAACAACGGCAAACAGCTCCTCATTCGGTAGCCATACTGGGCACAGGCTCAGGTTTTCATCATCAAATTGTGAGCAAACTACGTCAAAGTGCGGCGCGGAAAATTGCGCGCAGTTTTGCTCAATCATCGCCACGATGGCGCGGTGATTTTGTGGCGAGGTGGATACCTCACTGGATAGCCATTGTTTGGTGTAGCTCAGGGTATAAAGTTGTCCCTGAGCTTGAGTGGCATCACAGCATTGCTGCAGAGCGTGTTGCCAGTCAGTCATCAACGGTGAAGGAATAGCGAAGCGAAACATAATTAGTAAAGTATCCTGAAGTGCCCACAAATATTTATAGGAATGTCGCCGTGTTTGGCGGCTGGGCTTTGGTTATATCGTATCCAACGCTTGAACAATTCCAAGCGACTGAAGGCACTTTCGATCAATAAAATGTTAGCGAGCTCTCTTTTTTATCCAACTCGTTTCATTTCTCCGTTTTCATATTGTCCTAGGTTTTTTGGGCATGACCAACTATTGCGATGCGTTCGCCGTCTTGGCTTTTTTACCCCAAGTCACCTGTTGGATGACCAAACCACTGATGATTAAGACAAGTCCAATCAACGTCGATGGGTGGATTTTTTCACCAATAATGGTGGCCAACAACATCAACGAGATAAATGGCGAAGCAAATATCAGGTTGCTGATGCGCGCCGTGTTTTGGGTTAACTTTAAGGCGCTCAACCACAGCACAAACGTCACTCCCATCTCAAACAAGCCGACGTATGTCACCGCCGCCCAGCCTTTGATGGAGATAGATTGCCAGCTTGCGCCTTCGTACCAACTCAATGCGATAGTGAATGGGATGGCAACCAAAAAGCCCAGCAAAACACCAACCACCGGATCGGCTTTGTTTTTGGTGTTGAGAATCCAGTAACCCGCCCAAAGTAACGTCGACAGCAGTGCCAAGCCAACGCCTAGCGGACTCTCAAACTGCATGCCAAGCACATTGCCTTGCGTTGCAATCACGATCACGCCGAGGTAACTGAATCCACACGCTATCCAATCTTTGCCACGAATCTTTTGCCCCAAAAACACCGCAGCCATCAGGGTGAGCGTAATGGCCCAGCTGTAGTTGATGGCCTGCGCTTGAGAAGCGGGCAGCAAATCGTACGCTTTAAATAGGATCAAGTAATACGCCAACGGGTTGATCAAACCAAGCAGCAAGTAGTACCAAGGATTAGAGAGAAAAGTAGCATTTAGCTGGTTTAATTTACCTTGCACACCGCACACAATCGTAAGCGCGATGGCAGAAACCATACTGGCGATACACAGCATTTGGATCGGCGTAAATTCCGCTAATGTCAGTTTAAATGCGGTTGCAACCGTTGACCAAAGTAATACTGCTGAGAGCCCAAATCCTAGGGCACGACGCTCGTTCATGATGCCTCTGTGTGATGATGTGCCGCTCTTTGCTGAAAGAGTGAGCGGGAGTGAGTATGTTGTACGGAGTGCCTAGTGTATGCGAGGATTTTTCATCCAACAAACTGGACATTTATCCAGTGTCTAAATACCATTGATAAAGATATAAAACATAGGCTAACTCGCTATTATGCAATGGATTCTTGAGCATCAATCTCTCATTCTTTCTTCTCTTTTTGCCGCGACAGCGAGCGGTGTCGCCGTTGGTTGGTGGGTAAAGCAGCGCTTTATTACCCAGACTCAACTACTCGGACAGCAGTTGGTGTCAGAAAAACAGCTTCACCAACAACAGCTTGAACAAGTAAAGCAAAGCCTTGCCGATGCGCAGCAAGAGTTGGATGAACTCGACAACGAGCGCGATAAAGCGGCCTTTGAAGTGCGCCAATCGCACGGCAAGTTGATGGCGGCCATGGAGAAATTGCGTTACTTCGAAGCCGTCAAACAAGAACGTCAGCAGTATTTTGATGAGCTGGGCCAAATGCGCGAACAAAAATCCCGTTTGGAAACGCAGCTTCGTGAGCAGCAGGCGCGCCACGAACAAATGAATCAGGCTAATGCGGAAAAACTGCAAATTTTAGAGCAGGCCGAAGTGCGTCTGAAACAACAGTTTGAGCACCTTGCCAATCAACTGTTTGAAGAGAAAACCGCGAAAGTCGATTTGCAAAACCGTCAAAGTTTAGAAGGGTTGTTGTCACCGTTAAAAGAGCAGTTAGAAGGTTTCAAAAAGCAAGTCAACGACAGCTTTAGCCAAGAAGCTAAAGAGCGTCATACGCTGGTGCATGAGCTGAAAAATCTGCAACGCCTCAATGAACAAATGACTCGAGAAGCCGTGAACCTGACCCAAGCGCTCAAAGGTGATAACAAACAGCAAGGTAACTGGGGTGAAGTGGTGTTGGCGCGTGTTTTAGCCGAATCGGGACTGCGCGAAGGGCACGAGTACGAAACGCAAGTGAACCTACAGAGCGAAGCAGGCAAGCGTTACCAACCGGATGTGATTGTGCATTTGCCACAAAACAAGCAAGTGGTGGTCGATTCGAAAATGGCATTGGTGGCGTACGAGCGCTACTTCAATGCTGAAACGGATGCTGAACGCGACCGCGCGTTAAGTGCTCACCTCACCGCACTGCGTGCGCACATCAAAGGTTTGAGCATGAAGGATTACCACAAGCTCAAAGGCATCCAAAGTCTCGATTATGTGCTGATGTTTATTCCGGTAGAGCCGGCGTTCCAAGTGGCGATTCAAGCCGACCCAAGCTTGATCAAAGACGCGATGGAGCAAAACATCATCTTGGTTAGCCCAACCACGTTGCTGGTGGCACTGCGCACCATCGACAATTTATGGCGCAACGAACGTCAGAATGAAAATGCCAAATTGATCGCCCAGCGCGCCACCAAACTGTACGACAAGCTGCGTTTATTCATCGACGACATGGAAGGGTTGGGCGGCGCATTAGACCGAGCGAACCAAACCTATCAAGGCGCTATGAACAAGCTGGCGACAGGCCGTGGCAACGTGATTCGTCAAGCAGAAAGCTTTAGACAGTTGGGGGTTGAAATCAAACGACCGATTTCTTCTGACCTTGCGCAGTTGGCGCAAAGTGATGCATTTTCAGAAAATGAATCACCAAATGAATCGTTAGTAGAAAGACATCCGGCTGAGGATAAAGTAAACTAATCGCCCGCAGTACAGAGGGCGACTTTCATTGTCAGCAAACGCCCTGTAGTGAACAAGTGCTGCCCAAGAGGAATTAGAATGACGGACACAAGCTTGCAATCCAATACAGCGTTAGAGAACGAAACGACCCACTTTGGTTTCACCACAGTGGCGAAAGAAGAAAAAGTGACCAAAGTTGCCGAAGTTTTCCACTCAGTGGCAGCGAAATACGACATCATGAACGACCTGATGTCAGGTGGTATTCACCGCCTTTGGAAGCGTTTTACGATCGATTGCAGTGGCGCTCGTCCTGGTCAGCGCATTCTGGATCTAGGTGGTGGTACGGGTGACCTAACCGCGAAATTCTCGCGTATTGTTGGTGACCAAGGCCACGTTGTTCTGGCAGATATTAACAACTCAATGCTGAATGTTGGCCGCGACAAACTGCGCGATAACGGCATTGTGGGTAACGTACACTACGTACAAGCAAACGCAGAAGAACTGCCTTTCCCAGATGATTACTTCGATGTGATCACCATCAGCTTCTGTCTTCGTAACGTAACCGACAAAGACAAAGCATTGCGTTCAATGTTCCGCGTCCTCAAGCCAGGTGGTCGTCTATTGGTTTTGGAATTCTCTAAACCAGTTCTCGAACCACTATCAAAAGTGTACGACGCGTACTCATTCCACCTATTGCCAAAAATGGGCGAATTGGTCGCGAATGACGCAGAAAGCTACCGCTACCTTGCTGAATCTATTCGCATGCACCCAGACCAAGAAACACTGGAAGGCATGATGCAAGACGCTGGCTTCGAAAACACCAAATACTACAACCTAACGGGTGGTATTGTGGCGTTGCACCGCGGTTACAAATTCTAAGGGTTAACGGCATGCCATTTGAACCTCTTATCACTGCTGTCATTGAAACTTCACTGAACACACTGATTAAAGACGATCCTGCATTGGGTCGTCGTTTAGCGCGTCTCAAGGGCCAAGTTATCCAAGTTCACCTCAAAGAAATCGACAAGACGCTGACGTTTGTTTTCAGTCAGCAGATTGATGTGCTGGGTAACTACGAAGGTCAGCCTGACTGCTATCTCTCGTTGAACTTGAGCGTGCTGCCTGAGCTGCGTGACCAAGCCAACATCACTCGCTTGATTAAGCAAGACAAGCTTGAACTTGAAGGTGATATTCAACTGGCGCAGAAATTTTCTCAGTTGATGACCGATTGCAAACCGGACATTGAAGAGTGGTTATCTCGCGTAACAGGCGATGTGGTTGCACACACTTTGGTACAAGGCACCAAAAACGTGGGTGGTTTCTTCGTTTCTCAAGCGGAAAAACATCAGCGTCACCTTGCTCAAGTGGTTACAGAAGAGTGGAAATTGGCACCCGCACCATTGGAAGTCGCGTATTTTTGCGATCAAGTGGATGAGGTACGCAGCCAAGCTTCTCGGGTTGAAGCGCGTCTCAATGCTCTATTGAGCAAAGTTAGTTCGGATAAGCCAGCGCTGGAGAAACCATGACGCCAGCAGAATTAAAGCGCTTATACCACATCATCAAAGTGCAGCTGGAATACGGCTTGGATGAGTTGTTGCCCGATCATCAACTGACCAAAGCGCCATTATTGATGCGTAAGAGCCTATTCTGGATAAAGAACCAACACCCAGAAAAACCGCTTGGCGAACGCTTACGTCTTGCGCTGCAAGAACTTGGCCCAGTGTGGATTAAGTTCGGTCAGATGATGTCAACGCGCCGCGACTTATTTCCTCCGCATATCGCCGATCCACTGGCGCTGTTGCAAGACCAAGTTGCACCGTTTGACGGCGAGCTGGCCAAGCAGCAGATGGAAAAAGCGTTAGGTGGGCCGTTAGAGAACTGGTTTACCGAGTTTGACATCAAACCGCTGGCGTCGGCGTCCATCGCACAGGTGCATACTGCGCGATTAAAAGACACTAACCAAGAAGTGGTATTAAAGGTTATCCGTCCAGATATTCGCCCGGTCATTGATTCAGATCTAAAACTGATGCACCGAATGGCGCGTATAGTCGCCGGAGCGATGCCTGAAGCACGTCGTTTAAAACCCGTTGAAGTCGTACGCGAGTACGAAAAAACCTTGCTCGACGAGCTCGATTTACGTCGTGAAGCGGCGAATGCCATTCAACTGCGTCGTAACTTCGAAGGCAGCGAAGAATTGTATGTTCCTGAAGTTTTTCCTGACTTCAGTAATGAAACTGTCATGGTTTCTGAGCGAATATATGGCATCCAAGTCTCTGATATTGAAGGCTTGGAAGCAAATGGCACCAATATGAAGTTGCTGGCGGAACGTGGTGTGAGTGTGTTCTTCACTCAGGTGTTCCGAGACAGTTTCTTTCATGCCGATATGCATCCCGGGAATGTGTTCGTTAAACCTGAACACCCAGAGAACCCAATGTGGATCGGGCTAGATTGCGGGATCGTTGGTACACTTAATAGTGAAGACAAGCGTTATCTGGCGGAAAACTTCCTCGCGTTTTTCAATCGTGACTATCGCCGAGTGGCGGAGTTGCACGTTGATTCAGGCTGGGTTCCGGCAGATACCAATGTCGATGAATTTGAGTTCGCGATTCGCATTGTGTGTGAGCCAATTTTTGCTAAGCCACTGTGTGAAATCTCTTTTGGCCATGTGCTGTTGAACCTGTTCAACACCGCACGTCGCTTTAATATGGAAGTGCAACCTCAATTAGTGCTGCTGCAAAAAACGCTGCTGTACGTTGAGGGGCTTGGTAGACAATTATATCCGCAGCTCGATTTGTGGGAGACCGCAAAGCCATTTCTTGAAGAATGGATGATGAATCAAGTGGGCCCGCAAGCTTTGGTTAATTCAATCAAAGATCGCGCGCCATTTTGGGCGGAGAAATTGCCGGAACTGCCGGAGCTACTTTACGATAGCCTCAAACAGGGTAAAGCGATGAACCAGCGTATGGATCAGCTTTATCAAGGTTATCGCCAAAGTAAGCGCCAGCAGGCGACAGGAAAGTTTTTATTTGGCGTTGGCGCCACTTTAGTCGTATGCTCGGCAATATTGGTGGATAACGCTTATGAGCAGCTTTCGATGGCCAGCGGTATCGCAGGTGTCACATTTTGGCTGCTTAGTTGGCGAGCTTATCGTCAATAGACGTTAAACTCTTGAAATAATTTTGTTTAAAGACCCGAGGTAAAAAGAATGGGTGGTATCAGTGTTTGGCAACTTCTAATCATTGCTGTAATTGTTGTATTGCTATTCGGAACTAAGAAACTACGTGGCATCGGTGGCGATCTAGGTAGTGCCGTTAAGGGCTTCAAAAAAGCAATGAGCGATGAAGATTCTGCGAAAAATGAAAAAGACGCAGACTTCGAGCCAAAAAGTTTAGAAAAACAGCAGCAAAAAGAAGCTGCACCTGAAACTAAAAAAGACAAAGAGCAGGCATAAAACGTGTTTGATATCGGTTTTTGGGAACTGGTATTAATATCTGTTGTTGGTCTGGTCGTTCTTGGACCGGAGCGTTTGCCTCATGCTATTCGAAGCGTGTCTCGCTTTATCGGTGCTGCTAAGAATATGGCAAATAGCGTTAAAGACGAATTGTCGCACGAGCTAAAAGTCCAAGAGCTGCAAGAAAACTTGCGCAAAGCTGAGCAAATGGGGATGGAAGATTTATCTCCTGAGCTCAAATCTTCGGTCGAAGAACTGAAGAAAGCCGCGCAATCTGTAAACCGCCCTTACGCTGATAAGGCGCAATCAGAAACGGAACCTGCAAAAGCAGAACCAGTGGCTGAACGTGCAGAAAAAGTGGAAGAGATTAAGGTTTCAGCGGCAGATAAGAAAGCCGAATAGTCTCATTAGGAGGAGCTACTAGTGACTGGTAGCTCCTTTTTGATCTGATTTTTAATAAGAGGTTTGCCATGTCTACCGTCGAGCAGACACAGCCTTTAATTAGTCATTTGTTGGAGCTTCGCAACCGACTACTGCGT
This sequence comes from Vibrio sp. VP6, assembly GCF_028823755.1. NCBI lineage: Bacteria > Pseudomonadati > Pseudomonadota > Gammaproteobacteria > Vibrionales > Vibrionaceae > Vibrio > Vibrio sp. VP6. The sequence goes on along the minus strand of NZ_JAPEID010000004.1, from coordinate 164,698 downwards.
TCAATTTTGGCAGTGTTGGTGGTGTTTGTCGGGCTAATTTATTTCTCTAACCACATTTATGAGTTTATCTCCGCACCTTTGGTTGAACGTTTACCAGAAGGCGCGACGATGATCGCAACCGATGTGGCATCACCATTTTTCACCCCTCTAAAACTGACGCTTATCGCCTCAGTATTTGTTGCGGTGCCGTTTATTTTGTATCAGGTTTGGGCTTTTGTTGCGCCAGGTCTGTACAAGCACGAACGTCGTTTGATCATGCCATTGCTGTTTTCTAGCTCGTTGCTGTTTTACTGTGGCGTGGCCTTTGCGTATTACGTGGTATTTCCACTGGTATTTGGCTTCTTTACTGCGATTTCTCTCGGTGGGGTTGAGTTTGCGACCGATATTTCGAGCTACCTAGATTTTGTGCTGGCGCTGTTTATGGCGTTTGGTATTGCGTTCGAAGTGCCAGTGGCGATTATCCTACTTTGTTGGACTGGGGCGACCACGCCGCAAGACCTAAAAGAGAAGCGTCCATACATTATTGTGGCTGCGTTCGTTGTCGGCATGCTGCTGACGCCGCCAGACATGATTTCGCAGACGTTACTTGCGATCCCAATGTGCTTACTGTTTGAGGTTGGTCTGTTCTTTGCTCGTTTTTACACTCGTAAAGATGAGGAAGAAGAGGAGTAATCCTTCAGTTTTTAGACAGTAAAAAGCGGGTTTTTATTGCGGTTGGTTTGCTATTTTGGGCTAACTACTTAACTTTCAACACGTAACCACATTTAGTACAGACATAAACTTCTTTGATGCCTAGCAGCTTTTGAAAAAAGTTGCGTGGTACGCGTTGCAAGTAAGCACCATGTGTACACATTTCAATATCCGTATTCATGTTGTTTTACACCTGTGCTAAGACGTAGGCGAATAGCAGTATAAGAAAAGAATGTGTCGAGTTGTGGACAGTCACAAGAAGCGTACTGATGAAATACGCATGATGCGAAGTGGGTAGGGTTACAAGTTAATAGTTATGTCTATCAACACTACAGTATTGCTGGTTGAGTCGTTTCAGGTTTGGCCTGTTCACCCAACCGTTTAGGCAATAAAAAGCGACCTAGTGTGGCCGCTTGTTGCGTTTGTTGTCTTGCTTAAATCTTGAATAAGTTTTTTGCATTTTCCGTGGTGATAGCATCTATGATGGCGACCTCTTCACCACGCAAGTCTGCTACTCGCTGCGCGACGAGCGACGTGTAAGCTGGCTCATTGCGTTTACCGCGATGCGGCACTGGCGCCAAATATGGGCAGTCTGTTTCTAAGATGATCCATTGCATATCTAAGTGTGGGATGACTTGGTCCATGCCGCCGTTTTTAAATGTCGATACACCGCCTAAACCAAGGTGGAAGCCCAACTCGTTAATTGCTCGCGCCTCTTCTAAGCTGCCACCAAAACAATGGAACACGCCACGCAGGCGACCGTCTTGCTCTTGACGAAGCAGAGTCAGCGTTTCTTCGATGGAATCACGGGTGTGGATCACCACAGGTAAATCCATCTCTTTTGCCCAATTGAGTTGGGTTACGAAAGCCATCTCTTGCTCTGCTTGGTGGGTTTTATCCCAATACAGGTCGATGCCGATTTCGCCCACGGCGATAAAGTTGTGTTTTTCGAACCAGCCTCGGATGATTTCTAGCGTTTGATCAACGTTGCTATCAACGTAACATGGGTGCAAACCCATCATTGAGTGGCACACTTCCGGATACGCTGCTTCGGTCTGCAGCATCGGTTCAATCGAGTCCAGATCGATATTCGGCAGCAAAATTTTAGTGATGCCTTGAGTTAAGGCGCGCTCAACCACTTCATCGCGGTCGTTATCAAATTCGCTCGCGTATATGTGCGCGTGGGTATCGATCATGGTCTTTCTCTGTACTTTGTCCGTTTGGTACGAGAAGTATACTTGAGTGTGAGTGCTGGGTCATTTTCAGTTTTTTTCATCGCCTTTTTCCAGATTGTCACTCGCAAGGTGCATCAAGAGTGATATGATTTTGTTCACCAGATGATTTGATCATCATAACCGTCCAGACAAGGAGAAAATGGTGTCTGTATCAATTCAAGGTCCATTCCCTGCACGCCGTATGCGTCGTTTACGTAAACACGATTTTAGTCGTCGTTTGATGGCTGAGAACCAACTTTCCGTGAATGATCTGATTTACCCAATGTTCATCCTTATGGGTAAAGATCGTCGTGAGAGCGTGGAATCCATGCCGGGTGTAGAGCGTTTGTCGATTGATTTAATGCTAGAAGAAGCACAATACCTCGCAAATCTAGGCGTTCCTGCCATCGCGCTTTTCCCTGTCGTAAACCAAGACGCTAAAAGCTTATGCGCTACCGAAGCTTACAATCCAGAAGGTTTGGTTCAGCGCGCAGTACGTGCACTAAAAGAGCACGTGCCTCAAATTGGTGTGATTACAGACGTCGCACTAGACCCGTTCACCACACATGGCCAAGACGGCATCATTGATGAAGATGGCTATGTGATGAACGATGAAACCACCGAAGTGCTAGTTAAGCAGGCATTGTCTCATGCCGAAGCGGGCGCAGATGTGGTTGCGCCATCAGACATGATGGATGGTCGTATCGGAGCTATCCGAGTTGCGCTAGAAGAAGCGGGCTACATTCATACTCAAATCATGGCTTACTCGGCTAAATACGCATCAAACTACTACGGCCCATTCCGAGATGCCGTCGGTTCTTCGTCTAATCTAAAAGGTGGTAACAAGAAAAACTACCAAATGGACCCAGCAAACATTGATGAAGCAATGCATGAAGTCGCAATGGACATCAATGAAGGGGCAGACATGGTGATGGTTAAGCCAGGTATGCCATACTTAGATGTAGTTCGCCGAGTGAAAACCGAGCTGCAAGTTCCGACATTTGCTTACCAAGTATCGGGCGAGTACGCGATGCACAAAGCGGCGATTCTTAATGGCTGGTTAAAAGAGCGCGAGACAGTAATGGAATCACTACTGTGCTTTAAGCGTGCGGGCGCCGATGGCATCCTGACTTACTTTGCAAAAGACGTTGCAGAGTGGTTAGCGGAAGAGAATGCACAAGCCGCTCAGCACCTAAAGATGGCTCGAGAAGCGACAGAAGAGTAATTATCGCTCAGTGAGAAAAACCAGACCGACAATAGTTGTTCGTCTGCATATACCCAAGTAACCTCAGGCGGATTACAAAAGGCTTGTATATCCCAAAAAATCCAAGGTGCTTGGGTATATTTATTTCTGGAGAAGAGAACAATGACAATGCTGATTCGTGAAGGCACGTTGGAAGAGGCACTTCAAGTGGTCACTCGAGTGAAAGAGTTTGCCAACGGAGAAACCTTAGATTCGATGTCACAGCGTCTTGGAGACAAAAACAGCCTAATCCTAGTGGCTGAGAAAAACGGTGCTATTGTCGGTTTTAAAATCGGCTACGAACTGGATGAAGACACCTTCTATAGTTGGTTTGGTGGTGTTGCGCCGCAAGCTCGAAATGAGGGAGTCGCGCAGATGTTGTTAGAGGCTCAAGAAGAATGGGTCGCAGAACAAGGCTATAAAACACTAAAAGTGAAATCTCGAAACCAATTTCCTGCCATGCTCAGATTGTTGTTGAGAAATGGATATCTTATTGAAAAATTTGAAGAAAAAATCAATCTTCGTGAATCGAGAGTGCATTTCATTAAAGCAATTTGAAAATAAATGAGATTTTTTCTCATTTAACTGTTGACTGTTAAATGAGAATCATTATTATTAATCCTGTCTTAGGGAATGAGGAAAGTTCACAAGGACGTTGAATTACTGATTAACAGAAGTTGATTAACTGGTGTTGAGAAGGTGATGAAACATTTATCCAAGAACTTGCACGAATTCTTTTTGACACGACATTGCTCACATTGCTTCCAGTGTAATTTATAGCTTCTTGGTTAAGCTGCCATGATATGGAACTGGCTTTACCACTTCTGCTAGGCGACCCAATTGGGTCGCTTTTTTCTTTTCTACGATTTCCATTTGACGTCACTATCCGTAACTTTTCCACATGACATGATCATTTTAAGATCGTTGATCTTCTCACCTTGTTTAAAAATAATCCTTTAAAAACAATAATATATATTTGTATTTTTTTGTCTTTTCTATCATTGTACAATCTGTGGATAATTTATATAAACAGAGTTATCCACAGGTGGTGGTAGTTTTCTTGAATAAATCGGAAAATTTCCGCGATCTGGATCGAACGAACAAGATAGATTCGGATCAGCAGTCATGGCATCCTAGGCAGATCTATTAAGTACTGATTTGGATACAGACAATTATGGCAAGTATTCCTGAAAATCCGCTGATTCTTATCGACGGTTCTTCTTACCTATATCGCGCTTTTCACGCTTACCCGGGCACGATGAGTAATGGTGAAATCCCAACCAACGCAGTTTACGGTGTGGTGAACATGCTACGCAGTATGATGCGTCAATTTGCGTCTGAGCGTATTGCGGTGGTGTTTGATGCGAAGGGTAAAACCTTCCGTGATGAGATGTATTCAGAATACAAAGCGAATCGTCCACCAATGCCGGACGATCTGCGTTGCCAAATTGAACCATTGCACAACGTTATTCGTGCGATGGGTTTGCCGTTGATCTGCGTTCCTGGCGTGGAAGCAGATGACGTCATCGGTACGTTGGCTTACCAAGCCTCGCAACAAGGCATGCCTGTTTTAATCAGTACTGGCGATAAAGATATGGCTCAGCTGGTGGATGACAACATTACCTTGATCAACACCATGACGAACGTAGTGATGGATCGTGAAGGGGTGGTGGAAAAATTTGGTATTCCGCCAGAGTTGATAATCGACTATCTAGCGTTGATGGGCGATAAAGTCGATAACATCCCTGGTGTTCCGGGTGTGGGCGACAAAACGGCGACTGCTTTGCTGCAGGGCATTGGTGGTCTTACTAAGTTGTACGAAAATCTGGATGATATCGCGGCACTTGGTTTCCGCGGTTCGAAAACCATGGCGAAGAAGCTGGTCGACAACAAAGACAACGCTATGCTGTCTTATGAGCTGGCTACCATCAAGCTGGATGTGGAACTGGAAGAAACACCAGAGTCGCTACTGAAAGCAGAGCCAAACAAAGACGAATTGATCAAACTGTATGGTCAGTTGACGTTTAAGTCTTGGTTGAACGAACTGCTTGAAGGCGGCTCAGGCTCTGCGCAAGCATCATCATCTTCTTCTTCGCATGCTGAAATGGAAACCTCAGCGGTAACGATTGATCGCAGTCAGTACGAAACCATTTTGGACGAAGCTTCTTTCAATGCGTGGCTAGAAAAACTTAAAGCGGCAGAGCTGTTTGCCTTTGATACCGAAACGGACAGCCTTGATTACATGGTGGCGAACCTCGTCGGTTTGTCATTTGCTATCGATGAAGGTATTGCGGCTTATGTTCCTGTCGCACACGATTATTTGGATGCGCCAGAGCAACTGGATCGCGATTGGGTTCTCGAGCAGCTGAAACCAATTCTTGAAGACGACGCTCAAGCGAAAGTCGGTCAGAACCTAAAATACGATGCGTCTGTGCTGGCACGTTACGGCATCGAGATGAAAGGCATCAAATACGACACTATGTTGGCGTCTTACGTTTACAACAGCGTAGGCGGCAAACACGACATGGACAGCTTGGCACTTCGTTTCCTACAACACAGCTGCATTTCATTCGAACAAATCGCGGGTAAAGGTAAAAACCAACTGACCTTCAACCAAATCGAGCTTGAGCAAGCATCGCCATACGCAGCTGAAGATGCAGACGTCACGCTTCGCTTGCACAATCGTCTGTTTGCTAACATCGAACAAGATGAAAAGCTAAAATCGGTTTACGAAGAAATCGAAATGCCGCTAGTCCCTGTTTTGTCTCGCATTGAGCGCACTGGTGTTCTGATTGATGACATGAAGCTGAGCGCTCAATCGGTAGAAATCGCGGCCCGTTTAGAAGAGCTTGAACAAAAAGCTTACGAAATCGCAGAACAAGAGTTCAACATGAACTCGCCGAAGCAGCTGCAAGCTATCCTATTTGAAAAAATGGGCCTACCTGTTGTGAAGAAGACACCATCTGGCACCCCTTCAACCAATGAAGAGGTGTTGCAAGAGCTTGCGTTGGATTACCCACTGCCAAAACTGATTTTAGAATACCGTGGTTTAGCGAAGCTGAAGTCGACATACACAGACAAACTGCCGAAGATGATCAACCCTTCTACTGGTCGTGTACACACCTCTTACCATCAAGCGGTGACTGCGACAGGTCGTTTGTCGTCTACCGATCCAAACTTGCAGAACATTCCAATCCGTAACGAAGAAGGTCGTCGTATTCGTCAGGCGTTTGTAGCTCCTGCTGGTTACAAGGTTCTGGCTGTCGACTACTCGCAAATCGAGCTGCGTATTATGGCGCACCTTTCTGGCGACCAAGCGCTGCTTGATGCCTTCCGTGACGGTAAAGACATTCACGCCGCAACCGCAGCAGAAATCATGGGAGTGTCTATTGATCAGGTATCAAGTGAGCAGCGTCGCCGTGCAAAAGCGGTGAACTTTGGTCTGATTTACGGCATGAGCGCATTCGGCTTGGCAAAACAGCTGGGCATTCCTCGTGGTGAAGCGCAAGCTTACATGGACAAATACTTCGAGCGTTACCCAGGTGTAATGCAGTACATGGAAGACACGCGCAGTGCAGCGGCTGATAAAGGTTATGTAGAAACCATTTTTGGTCGACGTTTGCATCTGCCAGAAATCAAATCGCGTAATGGTATGCGTCGTAAAGCAGCAGAACGAGCGGCGATCAATGCGCCAATGCAAGGCACTGCAGCGGACATTATTAAGAAAGCGATGCTGCTAGTGGATCAATGGATTCAAGAAGAAGGCAATGGTCGCGTAAAACTTTTGATGCAAGTACATGATGAACTGGTATTTGAAGTCGAAGAGTCGTCTTTGTCCGAAATTGAAAGTAAAGTACAAAAATTGATGGAATCTGCAGCAGAGTTGAAAGTGCCTTTAGTGGCAGAAGCTGGTCACGGTGACAACTGGGATCAAGCACACTAATCATTTTTAAATCAATTTGGTCGATTTAGTATGAGCCAGCGCACAAACGCTGGCTTTTTTGTGTCATTAAAAAAGCAACTTGGATTTGAAAATTAATGTTGCTTAATAAAACTTTCATGAAAAAAAACTACAAAAAATCTTTGCAATTCTGACCAATTGTTGTACATTAGATCGCGTAGGGTACAGAGGTAAGATGTTCTATCTTTCAGACCTTTTGTTTCACGTTATTGGATTAGGCTGATTTCAGCCCCGCCCCAGTCAGTTTTTGACTGGGGCGTTTTTTATTGGGCGAAAGAAAAATTCCTTTTAACTCAGTTTCTTATCCATTTTGGCGCTGTCCTCGCAATTCTCTCTCGCTAACTACTTGCTTCCACTGGTTTTTTGTCGTTATTTCTTCGACTCATTCATCCTGTAAATTTACGCCATTCACACTATTATTTTTTCTCGAAAGAAAGTAAGTTGGCCTTTCTGAGGGGTGAAACTTATCTAACTTATTGAATTTAATTTTCTTTATTAATGTTTGGTAAACGAAAAGACTCAAGATTAGAAAAGCAGATGACTTTTTGAACTATTGAAATCATTCGATAGTTCAGTAATGCTTTGCAACATAACAATAATTACCAATTTTTCTCTCCCGTTATCCCTGCCAGGAAGGTGGGGATTTTTATTGCCTGAAATTCCGGTTTTTTCTTTGTCTAGATAAACAAAAGCCCCACCAAATGGCAGGGCTGTGTCGAAAAAATTTAACAAATATTGTTAATTATTCTTCGTTGCTCTCTGGCATCTCTAGATCGTCTTCTTCAATCAGGTGAGCCAGTGCTGGTGCAAACCAGGTATCCAGTTTCGCGCGCAGCTGATCGACCCCTAATCCTTTTAAAGAAGAGAAAACATCAACCGAAACGTCACCACCGAAAGTTTCCACTTGTTTGCGAATTTTCAGAAGTGTCTGTTTACGTGCGCCACTTTTTAGCTTATCAGCTTTAGTTAGCAACACTTGTACTGGAATACGGCTATCGATAGCCCAGAAAATCATTTGCTGGTCGAGATCTTTCATTGGGTGACGAATGTCCATCAGAACCACTAGGCCTTTTAGGCACTCGCGTTTCTGTAGGTATTCACCTAAAGATTTCTGCCATTTATTTTTCATCTCTACCGGTACTTGAGCAAAACCATATCCCGGTAGATCGACAATGTGACAACCTTCTTCTACTTTGAATAGGTTGATCAATTGGGTACGACCAGGTGTTTTTGATGTCTTGGCTAAGCTTTTTTGATTAGTTAGACGGTTAAGTGCACTCGATTTACCAGCGTTTGAGCGTCCTGCAAACGCAATTTCGACACCTTCGTCCTCCGGTAAGTGGCGAATATCGGGCGCGCTGGTGATGAAATGCGTATTTTGGTAATGAATTTTTACGCTCACTGTTAACTCCATCTCGACTTTGTGTAGTCGATTGATTACTTTTTTGTGAAATTGTGTAAAATAACCGTGCTCGGCATAAGGTCGCCTATTGTACCATGAGTGTACGCGGTATGTTCACATTCCGTGGTACTGGAAGCTTGATAATTATAATGGAATGTCATGAAGAAATTAGCGCTAATTTTGAGTCTTTTAGCCAGTTGCTCAGTATGGGCCCAAGGTAATATTGAGGCTGGTAAAGCAAAATCACAAACCTGTGTCGCCTGTCACGGAGCAGATGGCAACAGTGCAATCGCAATGTACCCTAAACTAGCAGGCCAACACGCTAAGTATCTTGAGAAGCAGTTAAAAGATCTTAAGCTAGGTATGACAAGTGGTGGTAAACAAGGTCGTTACGATCCTGTAATGAGTGGCATGGCAATGCCGCTAAGCGATGAAGACATCGCAGATCTTGCAGCATACTACTCTTCTCTACCAACTTCAGAAAGCTCGACACCTGAAGATGTGGTAGCAAAAGGTAAAGTGCTTTACACCGCGGGTGATGCAGAGCGTGGTCTAACGGCATGTATGGCATGTCACGGTCCGCGTGGTAACGGTACTGAGCTTTCAGGTTTCCCTAAAATTTCTGGTCAGCACGCTGACTACATCAAAGCTCAGTTAGAAAAATTCCGTGATGGTAACCGTGGCAACGATATGAATGCCATGATGCGTGACATCGCGAAGAAAATGACAGATGAAGATATCGAAGTTCTGTCGAAATACGTTGGCGGTCTGCACTGATACCCCTACATAGTTCGAGCAAAGTTGTACAAAAATGCCCCAGCGATTTCGCTGGGGCATTTTTGTTGGTGATGTGGCTCACACATGATTTTTGAGGGTGTCATCGATATCTGCTCGAAAGCTTGTAAGACATTTGCCATACCTTCGATTGCGAATGTCTTCTTCTTATTTTTAACCTTTTGATTAATTGATGTTTTTAATTTTTGCGAAAAAATCATCGCTAATATTTCCTGCTGCTAACTTGTGAGTGCGTCGGGATTACGTAAAGTAGAAAGCGTTCACAGGGGGTGAATTGCAGGATTTCAGACCACGGATTCAAGGTCTTCATGGACGCAAGCTAGGATAGCTTGGTGATCGGAAAACGGAATTAGGTAGGCAAGGAGCCTGCTCGATACGGATGGTCATCTCGTCTTATGGTTAAGACAGTGGAAAGGATCAGGCACAGGAAGTTGCTCAGAAGACAGGAAGTAAAGGGATAGCCAAAACTCATCAGGAAGATGAAAAACAACACTTTTTGGCAAGGAAAGCACGAAAAACAAAAGGATTCTTGGTGCACTAAATGCGTGCAACACAGTTTCGCCACTTGATGGCACTTAGAAAGCGACAGTTTGACTGTCGCTTTTTTTATGCCGTTTTTTCTCGGCAACCACCAATCTGAAGAGGGATTACTACACTGATGCCTTTCGATGGGTTCTTAAACAAAGTTTTTTAACAAAAACTGCTGAAAAAGTATTCAGTGCCTCTCCAATCTGAGTTCACTTTCTGGTATGTTTCGCATCCCTGTTTGAGGAAGTCAGCATGCATACCTGTCCTTTATGCCACAATCAGTATACTCGTCACTATTTTGAAGATAAGCATCGCGAATATCTTCAATGTGATCAGTGCTACTTGGTATTCGTTAATCCAGACCAACGTTTGGATGCGGAAACTGAAAAAGCTCACTATGATTTGCATGAGAACAACCCAGAAGATATGGGCTATCGACGTTTTTTGTCGCGTATTGCTGACCCAATCACAGAGCGAATTTCACCACAATCGAACGGAATCGACTTTGGTTGTGGTCCGGGCCCGACGCTTTCCTTAATGCTAGAAGAAGCAGGGCACAACATGGCGTTGTACGATATTTACTATCACCCAGATACTGCGGTGCTAGAAAAGCAGTATGACTTCATGACAGCGACAGAGGTGATAGAGCACCTCTACCACCCTGATGTGGTGTGGAAGCAATGGTTGAATTTAGTTAAGCCAGGGGGCTGGATTGGCCTGATGACGAAAATGGTCATCGACGTGGAGGCTTTTAAATCATGGCACTATAAGAATGACCCAACTCACGTGGTGTTCTTTAGCCGCGATACCTTCCAGTTCCTTGCTGAGCGGGATAAGCTCGAACTCGAATTTATTGGTAATGATGTAATTTTACTGAGGAAGACCCAGTAATGAGCCGTAAAAAGAAATCTAGAAAGCCGGGTGCCGCTGGCGCACCTGAGTTTGTTGTAACTCGTAACCGTACCGAATCTGACGTTGAAGGCCGTCTACGCAAGCGCGCGAAAAAGCGTAAAGGCTTGAAGACAGGTAGCCGCAACTCAGAAGTTAACGAACAGAAAAAGCAATCTTCTGCGCAAAATCGTGACCCACGCTTAGGCAGCAAGAAGAAGATCCCTCTGATTGTTGAACCAGTGAAGAAGATGACGAAGCAAGAGCGTCGTCTATCTGCGGAACAAGAGCTAGAAATGCTAGAAAATGACGCGCAATTGAACGTGTTGTTGGATCGCATTGAAGCGGGTGAAAACCTAGGTACAGGTCTACAAAAATACGTGGATGAGAAGCTTGATCGTATTGAAAAGCTAATGGACCAACTTGGTCTGCTAGAACCTGAAGAAGAGGAAGATTTTACCGTTTCTTCTGCGAAAGGTTCTCGTAATGACGATGATTTATTAGCGGATTTCGACGATATTAACTTCGACGACTACAAAGGATAATTAAGCCATGAATGTAACCTTATTAGCTATTGCGGGTGCAGTGATCATTATCGCGCTGGCTTCTTATGCAGGTTACCTTCTGCTTCAATTGAAAAAGCAAAAGGAATTGCAACTGAAGCATCAAAAGTTGGCGATTGATAAACGTAATGCCAACATTTTTGAGAATGTGCATACCTTGTGTCAGGCAGGCATTCAAGGCCAGTGCGATTTGTCGGAAATCAGTATTCGCGTGTACTGCATCATGGATTATGTTCAAGGTGAGAATCGTGTGAACTTCGACGAAGTGTACCCTGCAATTTCCGAGCTTTACCATATCGTAAAAGATATGGCGCGCGGTGAAGATCGTCAGCAACTTGCCAAGAAAGAACGTATGCAACAGAACTTGACGCGTCAGAAAGCGGAAAGCCGCTTAACAGATGCGATCATCGAGGAACTCAAAGTGTTGCAGAAAAACGTCCAGCCACTGAATAATCAAATCAATATTCAGATGCTTTAACGATAATCCCCATTGGTTTGTTTTATGACCATTGGGGCTATCGTGATCACGCTAGCACTTCTTTGGATTTATAATTAAAAAGCCATCAGGTGTTGCCACGGTTGCCATCGTCGTATGGCAAAATAGCGATTCTGAATATCGGGTGACGGCTTTCGTTGCCCTAGCATTTAACGGAAAGTACCACCATGTCGAATCAACACACTGAATCGAAACAGCAAATCGTCTGGGATCAAGCGGTATTGGATAAGTACAACTATTCCGGTCCTCGCTATACGTCGTACCCAACGGCGCTGGAGTTTCATGAAGCGTTTACCATCTCAGACTATGATATGGCATGCACTCAGTACCCAGAGCGTCCGTTATCGCTGTACGTACACATTCCGTTTTGCCATAAGCTTTGCTACTACTGTGGTTGTAATAAAGTCATTACACGCCACTCGCACAAAGCGGATGAATACCTCGACGTGCTTGAACACGAAATTCGTCAACGTGCTGCATTGCTCGTTGGTCGCACCGTGACGCAATTGCATTTTGGTGGTGGTACACCGACGTTTCTATCTGAAAAGCAAATCACTCGCGTGATGAACTTGCTACGCCAAGAATTTACATTCAGTGATGATGCAGAAATCAGCATTGAAGTAGACCCGCGTGAAATTCAGATCACCATGTTGGATCACCTTCGTAGTGAAGGCTTCAACCGCCTGAGCATCGGCGTTCAGGACTTCAACAAAGAAGTGCAAAAACTGGTGAATCGTGAACAAGATGAAGAATTCATCTTTGCGATGGTGGCACGTGCGAAAGAGTTGGGTTTCCGTTCGACCAACCTCGATTTGATCTACGGTTTGCCGAAGCAGACCAAAGCCTCTTTTGCGAAGACGTTAGAACAAGTGCTGGAAATGCAGCCGGGTCGTCTGTCGGTCTTTAACTACGCACACATGCCGCAATTGTTTGCTGCGCAGCGTAAGATTAAAGACGAAGATTTGCCAAAAGCAGAAGAGAAAATGGCGATTCTCCAAGACACGATCGCAACTTTGACGGGTGCTGGCTACCAGTTCATCGGCATGGACCATTTTGCGATGCCTGACGACGAACTCGCCGTTGCGCAGCGCGAAGGTGTGTTGCATCGCAACTTCCAAGGCTACACCACTCAAGGTGAATGTGACTTGGTGGGCTTTGGTGTTTCTGCGATTTCAATGATTGGTGATGCGTACGCGCAAAACCAAAAAGAGCTCAAGAAGTACTACGCTCAAGTAAATGACCTTCGCCACGCATTGTGGAAAGGTGTCTCACTCGATTCGGATGACTTGCTCCGTCGTGAAGTCATTAAGCAGCTGATTTGTAACTTTAAGCTTGATAAAAAAGCGATCGAATCTGAATTCAGAGTGAAATTTGATCAGTACTTCAAAGAAGACCTGCAATTGCTGCAAACGTTCATCAATGATGAGTTGGTGGAAGTGGATGACAATGAAATTCGAGTAACACTGCGTGGTCGCCTGCTTATTCGTAACATCTGTATGAGCTTCGATAAATATCTGCGAGCAAAAGCGCGTCAGCAGCAATTCTCTCGCGTGATTTGATCATCGCTTGCCGATTCCAAATACAAAAAATGCCAGCAAATGCTGGCATTTTTTTTAATTTTTGCGCTGATTAAACGCGATCTTTAACTTTTTCTTTCAGTTCTGCTTTTTCTGCATCAGAAATGAAAGCAAGCTCAAGGCCATTGATTTGCGCTTGGCGAATCTGCTCTTGGCTCAGGCCGGCTGCTGGCGCCGCCACTTCGTATTCGTAAGGTAGCTCAATACCTTCTACCGCAGGATCATCCGTATTTAGACACGCTAGAACGCCGTGGTCTAGGAACTGTTTCAGTGGGTGATTTGCTAGAGAATCGACCGTACTGGTTTGGAAGTTCGACGTCAGGCACGATTCGATACCGATACGGTTTTCCGCTAGGTAATCCATCAGTTTTGGATCGTGAATCGCTTTCACACCGTGGCCGATACGCGTTGCACCAAGCTCTTGAATGGCTTGCCACATGCTTTCAGCGCCCGCCGCTTCACCAGCGTGAACTGTCACGTTTAGGCCTGCATCACGCACTTGTTTGAAGTGAGAGACAAAGCGCTCGCCCGGTTGGCCAAGCTCATCACCTGCAAGGTCTACTGCTACGATGTGGTCTTTCTGGCTTAGAATGGCATCCAGTTCTTGCTGACATGCATCTGTGCCAAATGTGCGGCTCATGATACCGATAAGGTTCGCTTTGATGCCAAAGTCGCGCATGCCTGCTTGTACGCCATCGACAACCGCTTCAACCACGCCAGCGACTGGCAGTTTGTGTTTCATCGCCATGTAGTATGGTGAGAAACGCAGTTCGGCGTAATCAATTTGTGCGTTTAGCGCATCTTCAACGTTTTCATAAGCAACGCGACGACAAGCGTCAAGATCGCCCAGTACTGCTACGCCCCAGTCAAGCTTAGAAAGGAAAGCAACAAGAGATGGTTCCGCTTCGACAATTTGAACGTGTGGAGTGAGAGACTCAATATCGTACGCTGGCAGAGCAATGCCAAATTTTTGGCCAAGCTCAAGGATAGTCTTAGTACGAATGTTACCGTCAAGGTGGCGGTGCAAATCAGTTAGAGGAAGATTCTTAGTTATCATTATGTCGATCCGGATAGTTATGAACTGGAACAGGGCCCAAACATTATCTGTGACAATACATGGGTAAGATTTGCAGTTAAGTATAAATAACAGTTAGGTAGATTGTCAGTAGAGGATGACTAGGAATTCAACGATTCTCGCTCTTTTCTACTTCATGTTAACCAAATGTGTTGGCCATTCATCCAGAGGAATTGGGCGACTGTAATAGAAACCTTGGACTTGATGGCAGCCCAGCGAGCGCAACAGTTGCGCTTGCGTGCTGTCTTCTACACCTTCTGCCACGACATTGGTTTTTAATCCTGCGGTGATATTGATCACTGCGGCTACTACTGAGCTGTCGAGGTTTTCTTTGGTGAGCTGATTGATGAACGTGCGATCGATCTTCAAGCAGGTGAACGGCAGTGAATGCAGATAACCAAGGGAAGAGTAACCCGTACCAAAATCGTCAATGGCAATGCCAATGCCCATATCACGCAACTTCGTCATGTTTTCCAGAGTCGTTGGTGCGCTATCAATAATGCGCGACTCGGTGATCTCTAATGTGAGGTTTTTGGCGGGCAGCTTGGTGACATCCAGCACTCGTGTCACGGTGTTGACAAATGCCGGGCAGGAGAGCTGATTGACCGAGATGTTCACGTGCAATTGGAAGTCTGACGGCCACTGTTTGTTCTCGATGGCTTTGTATGTGTCTCGGCACGCTTGCAGCAAGATTTGTTGGCCAATGGCTTTGATCATGCCGCTTTCCTCCGCGATTGGGATGAAATCTAATGGTGAAATCATACCGCTTTCGCTATTCCAGCGAGCTAGGGCTTCGGCGCCACATACGTTACCACTCGCGAGATCGATGATCGGCTGATAATGAGGCACAAATTCGCGCTTGTCGATGCCCGTTTGCATCTTCGTGAGCAGCTGAGTACGAAACTTCGATGCGCTCGCGAGTTCTGGGCTGTAGTAACAAATGCCCGTCAGTGGATCTTGCTTTGCGTAGCTCAGAGCAATGCTGGCATTGCGTAGCCAAAGCGGCATGTTCTCACCATGCTTGGTTTGCACAATCCCTAGTGAGATCTTCATCACCACGCTTTCACCTTCAACCATAAATGGTGCTGCGAACAGTTGTTGTAGGCGACGCTCTGTTAAACGGATGTCTTCGTCTTTATCCATATCTGGCATAAACAGCGCAAATTCATCGCCACCAATTCGGGCCAGCATGGTGTTGTCTGGGAATTGTTGCTTCAGCCTTTCTGCGATGCTAACCAACAGCTGATCACCATTGTGGTGTCCCACGCTGTCGTTGATATCTCTAAATTTGTTGATCCCCAATAAGAACAAACTACCGTGACACAAATTGGGTTTGTTTTCGCAGATTTCGATTAATCCTTGGCGGCTGTAGAGTCGAGTCAATGAGTCATACACTAGCTGATCGCGCAGCGCCTTAAATGAGGCTTTGAGGTTGCTGGCCATTTCATTAAAGGCTTTTGCGAGCACGGTCGTTTCGTACACACGGCCAGGTTGGGGCATTGAGCTATCCCAATCGCCATTTGCTAGGTGTTGAGCCGCATCGGCAGTAGCGTTGATTGGTCGAGTCACGCGTTCGAATATGACCCAACTAAAGCCGATACCAAACAAGCTGACGACGATACCAACAATCCAGCTTTTCTCTTGGCTTTTCGGTAAGAGGCCAAGCAAATCAGATTCCGAGATAGAAGTGCCGATGAACCAAGTTAAACCGTTTGGATCGTAGTAGGGCGTGATGCGGCTAAAAATACGTTGGCCGCTGTGATCAAACTCAAACGTATACGGTTGGTCTGTATGGTACAAGTCAAAACCACGCACGCGGGAGGCGCTGATTTTGATGATCGGGTCTGCGCTTTCAGAGGCGAACAAGCGTTGGCCTTTATCCGAAAACTTTGTGCCCCAAGACACTACGCTGCCTGGGCCAGAATGTGCCACTAATCGGTGTTCTTGGTCCATGATAAAGACCGATGCTTTGGTGTTCTTCTTGATGACGCGGAGAAACTCGTTGAAGGTATTGATACGAATGTCTGTCACCAATACGCCCGCAAATTCTTGGTGTTCGTACACCGGTGTCATAGCAGATAAGGTGATGTCTTGGCGTTCATCCGCATTGGTGTAGATTTTTGACCACATCGGTTTTTCGTCTTTGGCGACAGGTTGATACCAAGGACGAGTTCTTGGATCGTAAGGCGTGATGACAGTACGAATATCGTTACTGACATGATCTGTGCCGTAGATGATTAACTTACCATCGGTGTATTTATCTTGAACCATCAAGGTGTAATCGTCGGAGATCTCGCGACGAAAACCCGCGAAATCGCCAGTTTCCGAACCAAAAGCAATCACGTCCAGCTGCGGAATAGAACGGTATAGGTTCTGAAACGCGCTCAATAAGTAGGCTTGGACATCTCGCGTATCATGGGGATGGTACAGGTTGTGATAACTCACGTTATGAGCAAGTGTCATCACCGCCGTAAACGGCTTTCGCAGATAACTATTGAGGTGGTCGTAGACACTTTCGGTCAACACCGACAGCTGTTTATCGCTGATGTCGGTCACCACCTCTTCATAGCTTTGTTTTTGGACGTAGACAATCACACCGATAGCCAGTAAGAAAATCATCACAAAAGGGATGAGTACAGCAGTACGTAGTGTAATTTGAGTCTTTGCAGTAGACATTGCCTAGTCACATTAGGGATGGTTCACCTTAATTGTACTGACATTTCTGTTAATATCGAGCGATAAGCACTCTCATTGTTAACTCACTGCTTAAGTGACGGTCAGTACAACTCTTTTAACTTTCTGGTTAGCGTATTGCGTCCCCAGCCTAATACTTTAGCGGCATCTTGCTTGTGACCTTTAGTGTGCTCCAGTGCAGCTTCTAATAAAATGCGCTCAAATTCTGGTAATGCGAAAGAAAGTAGTTCTTTATCCCCCGCAGCGAGCGATTGACGTGCCCAGTCCGCCAATTGTTCTTGCCAGCTACCTTTGGTTGAATCCGAAACGGTTTTCTTCTCTTCCAAAAGCTCTGAAGGCAAATCGTTCGGTAATACTTCACTGCCACTCGCCATCACGGTTAACCAGCGACAAATGTTTTCTAGCTGACGTACGTTGCCCGGCCAATTGAGTCGATTGAGAATTTCGACCGTCGACGGGTGCAAGGTTTTGGTTTCCACTCCAAGCTCATCTGCGGCGCGTACCAGAAAGTGTTGTGTGAGCTTTTCAATGTCTTGTTTGCGTTCACGAAGCGCAGGAATTTGTACGCGAATGACGTTCAAGCGGTGGAACAAGTCTTCACGAAAATCGCCTTGGTGTACCAGCTTTTCGAGGTTTTGGTGCGTGGCGGCGACAATACGTACATCGACACGAATCGGAGAGTGACCACCAACACGGTAGAACTGGCCATCCGCCAACACGCGCAGCAAACGTGTCTGGATATCCAGCGGCATGTCCCCGATTTCGTCCAAAAAGAGCGTGCCTCCGTTGGCTTGCTCGAAGCGGCCTTGACGAACACTGTTCGCGCCCGTAAATGCGCCTTTTTCGTGACCGAACAACTCAGACTCAATCAAGTCTTTTGGAATCGCGGCCATATTGAGAGCGATAAAAGGTTTGTTGGCGCGAGGGCTATGGCGGTGAAGGGCATGAGCAACCAGCTCTTTACCCGTACCGGACTCACCGTTGATCAGAACGGAAATCGACGAGCGAGAAAGGCGGCCAATAGCGCGGAACACTTCCTGCATTGCTGGCGCTTCACCGATGATCTCTGGCGTGTCGGCCGGGGTATCTTCTGAAGACAATTGCTCGCGTTTGTTTTCATGGCTGTGGGCAATCGCACGTTCGACCAGCGTTAAGGTTTCATCGATATCAAACGGTTTTGGCAGGTACTCGAACGCGCCTTTTTGATAGGCGTTGACGGCAGCATCTAAGTCGGAATGCGCGGTCATGATGATCACGGGTAAATCAGGGTAATCACGTTGCACTTGCTTGAGCAGTTCTAATCCGTCGATGCCGGGCATGCGAATATCAGACACCAGTACGTCTGGCACTTCGCGCTCAAGCGCCATCAAAACGCTTTCCCCATCGGCATAGGTTTCGCATTTTATGTTGGCTGAGGAGAGCGTTTTCTCCATCACCCAGCGAATCGAACTGTCGTCATCGACGACCCAAACATATCCTTTACTCATGTACTAATCCTTGCAGCAAAAACCGTAAATTGGCGCTCAACGAAATCCATTCGTGAGGTCAAATCGGCAAATATATTGTAAAAGTGGTGTGGCCAGGCCAGCTTTCAACGTCGATTTTTCCGTTGTGCTGGTCGATCAAATTTTGTGAGATGGACAACCCAAGTCCGGTGCCGCCTTCGCGCCCGCTGACCATGGGATAAAACAAGGTGTCCTGTAATTCTGGTGGAATGCCCGGCCCGTTATCAGTGATCTCGACGCGCGCCGCTAATTTGCAGCGTTTGCCATGAATGTTGGCTTGATGCACCGTTCTGGTGCGAATGGTGATGTTGCCGTGCTCTTGATGAGCAAGAATTTGTGCCGCGTTGCTGACGATGTTCAGCATCGCTTGTTCTATTTGATCCGCATCCATCAAAATCTCAGGCAAGCTCGGGTCGTAGTCGCGTTCGATGATGATCGAGTTTTGAGATTCTAACTCGACCAATTGGCGTACTTTCTCCAGAATTTGGTGCAGATTTTCTTGTGTCTTTTTGCCCGGTTTCTGTGGGCCAAGTAGGCGGTCGACTAATGCTCTTAGTCGATCGGCTTGTTCGATAATGATGTGGGTGTATTCGGTTAACGATGGATCGGGCAACATTTTTTCCAGCAGCTGCGCCGCACCGCGTAATCCGCCAAGTGGATTTTTGATCTCATGAGCTAAACCGCGCACGAGCAGTTTGGCGGCTTGTTGCTGTGCGTGTTGGTTGAGCTCTTGAGTGAGGCGTCGTTGTTGATCTATTTTGCGCATTTCAACCAACAGCATGAGCTGTCGTTGCCAAGTGATTGGACTTACCGTGACTTCCAGCATTAGCGGACGACCATCGACGACAAACGTCACGTCACTGTCGGTAATGCTTTGACCACTTTGCAATGGCTGAGTCAGTAAGGCCAAGTCCAACGATGCATGCTGAATCAGTTGAGAAAGCGATTGTTCGACAATGCGTTTGGCGCTTTGCGAAAACAACAGCTCAGCGGCTGGATTGGCATAGCGGATGGCCAATCCATCATCAAGAATCAGCGTTGCTGTGACCATGTTGTTGAGTATGGCACTAGGGAGACTGGTATCCACATTACGTCCTTGTTTGCGTTGAGATTGTGCAATGCACAATAATGGTGCAATAGAACGTTAAGTATGGCGAAGAAAGCTCAGAAGAAAAAGTAAAAAGCCTCATTGTGATGCGACTTTTTTACTCCGATTTTCTATTTTGCCCCTTTTACGGTCGGCTTAACGCTTGCTCTATGTAAATGCACCGTTATAGGGCTAGTAGATGCAATAAGCTTGCCGCTTCGTTTAGCATGAACCGCGATAGTATGTGTGCCGCGATCGATGTTGTTTAATTGCCAAGTGAGCTGCGTTTGAGGTGCGCCATAAGGTTTCCCATCGAAGAACAGTTGCAGTTGTTCACCAATGCCCAGCTTACGATTGGCTTCCAGCTGGATATTGATCAAGCCACGATTACTACGAATGGTTTCATTGTGTTGAGGTGTGAGCATCGCCAGCTGCAAAGGTTGAGGCTTATCCGTTTTCTTTTCTGGCTCTTCTTCTGGTTCGGGGGCTGCTTTGGCTTGTGGCGCAAGTGATTCCGTGCTCTCGACTTCTGGTGCTGGTGCACTGGCTTCAAGATTGGGCAATGCGATGGTCTTCGCACCTTGGTTTGGGGTGTCACTGAAGTGCACTACGCCGTTTTCGTCTACCCAAGTATAAGCGACCTGAGCCGAGGCTACAGAGGCCAGTAGCGTGCCGCTGAGTATACATAGCGATGGAATAAGCTGAACTTTCATGGCTCACCTTCTTTTGATCGATGATTTCACGTTTCAATGGCTTAGGCCTTTGACCTACAAGGTAAAAATAGCCCAAGCGTATTTTTATTATCCCCTCATGTTAAACGGCGAATCTTGACTGACGAATACAAAAAAGGCCCGCCTGCGAGGCGAGCCTAATATTTTGTTACTGTGTTTACATTTTACACAGTTTGAACCTTATACAGAGTAGTAAAGTTCGAACTCAAGTGGGTGAGTTGCCATGTTGATGCGCTCAACGTCTTTTGACTTAAGTGCGATGTAAGAATCGATAAAGTCGTCAGAGAATACGCCGCCCGCAGTTAAGAACTCACGGTCTTCGTTTAGTGCATTTAGAGCCACTTCTAGAGACTCAGCCACTTTAGGAATCTCAGCTGCTTCTTCTGCTGGTAGATCGTAAAGGTCTTTGTCCATCGCTTCGCCTGGGTGGATCTTGTTCTTGATACCGTCAAGACCAGCCATCAGTAGACAAGCAAACGCTAGGTATGGGTTTGCTGCTGGATCTGGGAAGCGAGCTTCGATACGACGTGCTTTCGGGCTTGGTACCACTGGGATACGGATAGAAGCTGAACGGTTACGTGCAGAGTAAGCAAGCATAACTGGTGCTTCAAATCCAGGTACAAGACGCTTGTACGAGTTTGTTGATGGGTTAGCAAACGCGTTGATTGCACGAGCGTGTTTGATGATACCGCCGATGTAGTAAAGCGCTGTTTCAGATAGACCGCCGTACTTGTCGCCAGCAAACAGGTTAACGCCGTCTTTTGCTAGAGATTGGTGAACGTGCATGCCAGAGCCGTTGTCGCCAACGAGTGGTTTAGGCATGAATGTCGCTGTTTTACCAAATGCGTGAGCAACGTTATGTACTACGTATTTGTAAATTTGGATTTCGTCAGCTTTCGTTGTTAGCGTATTAAAACGAGTTGCGATTTCGTTTTGACCCGCAGTCGCCACTTCGTGGTGGTGCGCTTCAACAACTAGGCCCATTTCTTCCATGATTAGACACATTGCAGAGCGGATGTCTTGAGAAGAGTCAACAGGAGCTACTGGGAAGTAACCGCCTTTAACGCCAGGACGGTGACCTTTGTTACCGCCTTCGATGTCGCTGCCTGTGTTCCATGCTGCTTCGATGTCGTCAATCTTGAAGAAGGAACCTGACATGTCGTTAGAGAACTTCACGTCATCGAATAGGAAGAATTCTGGCTCAGGACCAACAAGCACTGTATCTGCGATACCTGTTGAGCGCATGTAGTCTTCAGCGCGTTTTGCGATAGAGCGTGGGTCACGGTCGTAACCTTGCATTGTTGCAGGTTCTAGGATGTCACAACGGATGTTTAGCGTTGCATCTTCCGTGAATGGGTCAAGCACAGCTGAAGATGCGTCTGGCATCATTACCATGTCTGACTCGTTGATGCCTTTCCAGCCAGCAACTGATGAACCATCGAACATTTTACCTTCTTCGAAGAAGTCTGCATCGATTTGGTGAGCAGGAATCGAAATGTGCTGCTCTTTACCTTTTGTATCAGTGAAGCGTAGGTCAACAAACTTTACTTCGTTTTCTTGGATCAGCGATAGAACGTTTTCTACTGACATCTTGGATAACCTCCAGTGTTAATAAGCGGTAAAAGCTCGATTTATGAAATATTCATGAACCCGGCATTGATTAATCTTTTTGACTTTTCATTAATCGATGCTGTGTTTACTAAAGCCAAAACCGTGCCAAAAAAAATATTCCATTAATTTCAATGAATTGTGTTTTTAGATGCTAGTTTGGTGCAAATGCTTGCACCAAAATGATCTACGCTTGCACTAAAGTGGTGCGCATTAAGATTGTTGCACCACAATGTGACAGCAGCATTGCTTATTCAGCCCAGTTTTTGAGCAAGAGTCAATTTGTATTGTGCAACGATTAGAATAAAGTTGTGTTTTATCAATTCGTTCAGCGGAAGAAAGTGGGCATTAAGCGTAAAATTCACAGAAATGCTCGGGAGTAGATCACATATTTCTAGGCTTTTTGCTAAAATCTGGTACATTATGGCCGTTTTTTTAATCAGCAAATGTCACCAGAGAGCACCCGTTCTCAGCGTGGGGGCATTTCATCTATCTAAGTGAATCAATATCCATGGCTACTCCACAGATTGATAAATTAAGAAATATCGCGATTATCGCGCACGTTGACCACGGTAAAACAACGTTGGTTGACAAGCTGCTACAACAATCAGGCACGCTAGAGTCTCGCGGTGAAGCTGAAGAGCGAGTCATGGACTCGAACGACATCGAGAAAGAGCGCGGTATTACAATCCTTGCTAAAAACACAGCAATTAACTGGAACGATTACCGTATCAACATCGTAGATACTCCGGGACACGCGGACTTCGGTGGTGAAGTAGAACGTATCATGTCGATGGTAGACTCTGTACTACTTATCGTTGACGCGGTTGACGGCCCAATGCCACAAACGCGCTTCGTAACGCAAAAAGCATTTGCGCACGGTCTTAAGCCAATCGTTGTAATCAACAAGATTGACCGCCCAGGCGCTCGTCCTGATTGGGTTATGGACCAAGTGTTCGACCTATTCGACAACCTAGGTGCAACTGATGACCAGCTAGACTTTAAAGTGGTTTACGCATCAGCACTTAACGGTTGGGCTTCTCTAGAAGAAGGCGAAACTGGCGAGAACATGGAACCACTATTCCAAACTATCGTTGATGTTGTTGACGCACCAAATGTTGACCTTGATGGTCCACTACAGATGCAAGTTTCTCAGCTAGACTACAGCTCTTACGTTGGTGTTATCGGTGTTGCTCGTGTAACTCGTGGTAGCGTTAAAGCAAACCAACAAGTAACTATCATTGGTGCTGACGGTAAAACTCGTAACGGTAAAGTTGGCACAGTAATGGGCTACCTAGGCCTAGAGCGTCACGAAGTTGAGCAAGCTAACGCAGGTGATATCATTGCGATCACTGGTCTTGGCGAGCTAAAAATCTCTGACACTATCTGTGCACAAAACGCAGTAGAAGCACTACCTGCACTGTCTGTTGATGAACCAACAGTAACGATGACGTTCCAAGTAAACACGTCTCCATTCGCTGGTAAAGAAGGTAAGTTTGTAACTTCACGTAACATCCTTGAGCGTCTAGAGAAAGAACTGGTACACAACGTTGCACTACGCGTTGAGCAAACAGACGATCCAGACAAATTCCGCGTATCAGGCCGTGGTGAACTTCACCTATCTATCCTGATCGAAAACATGCGTCGTGAAGGCTTCGAGCTAGCAGTATCTCGTCCAGAAGTAATCATCAAAGAAGAAGATGGTCAGCTAATGGAACCGTTCGAAACCGTAACTATCGACGTTATGGAAGAGCACCAAGGCGGTATCATGGAGAACATCGGGCTACGTAAAGGTGAGCTAAAAGATATGGCTCCAGACGGCAAAGGCCGTGTACGTATGGACTTCATCATGCCATCTCGTGGTCTGATCGGTTTCCAAACGGAATTCATGACACTAACTTCTGGTTCTGGTCTTCTTTACCATACGTTCGATCATTACGGCCCTCACAAAGGCGGTAACATCGGTCAACGTGTTAACGGTGTACTTATCGCGAACGCAGCTGGTAAAGCACTAACGAACGCATTGTTCAACCTTCAAGAGCGTGGTCGTCTATTCATCGGTCACGGTGTAGAAGTTTACGAAGGCATGGTTATCGGTATTCACAGCCGCGACAATGACCTAACAGTAAACGCACTGAAAGGTAAGCAGCTAACCAACGTTCGTGCATCTGGTACAGATGACGCACAGGTTCTTACTCCGCCAATCGTTATGACTCTAGAACAAGCTCTAGAATTCATCGATGACGACGAACTAGTAGAAGTCACACCTGAAAGCATCCGTATCCGTAAGAAATTCCTAACGGAAAGCGACCGTAAGCGTGCTTCACGTTCAGCAAAATAATTTGCTGTAGCGGATTAGCTTAAATACAAGCCCCGAGTTAAGCTCGGGGCTTGTTGTTTTTAGGGAGATAACATGAAGCCGATTGTGATTACCGGTGGTCCAGGAGCGGGCAAAACAACGTTACTCAACGCGTTAGGCAAACAAGGCTACGCCACGTTTGCTGAAGGCTCACGCTCGTTGATAGAGCAGCAAAGTGCGTTGGACAATGGCATTTTGCCGTGGACCAATCTGCCTGAGTTTGCCAAATTGTGTCTTAACCTAATGAGTGAGCAAAAGCGTGAAGCGTTGAATACTAACGTGGCTTTTGTAGATCGCGCGATTCCAGATATTGTTGCTTATCTGCAAGTCGGTGGTTGTCACGTTGACCAAGCTTTCTTAACTGAAAGTGCTGGGTACCATAGTCAGGTGCTTACTTGTCGACCTGAAGCGTCCATTTACGTACAAGATGAAGTGCGTCCGCACAGCTTTGAAGAAGCGCTGAAAATCCATCAAACCCTAATCAATACTTATGTTGAGCTCGGATATCAAGTGGTGGAAGTGCCATGGGGCAGTGTCGAAGATCGCGTGGGCTTTGTTCGAAGAGTAATAGGCTTAGTCGGCGAGGTAGCAGACTAAAACCTCCTCGCGAGGAGGAGGCCTGAATGATTTACTTTTGATTAAGCTTTTGCAGGAACTTATCCGATTCAGCGATCGCTTCGTTCATTTGTTTGATGGCAAATTGAATGTCTTTCTCTAAGCTAGAGAACTCGCCTTGCAAAGAACCAATCGCACTCGCGTTGAGGTTGTGTTTTAGATACAGCGTGTTATCACGCAGTGTGTTCAGCACTGGCGTCATCTTTTTCTCTGCGCGCTTCATTGCGCTGAGCATGGTTTTGTAAGAGGCTTTGGTTTCACGCAGTTTTTGTTCGCTTGAGCGGCGCAGTTTCGCACTGGTGTACAAGTCTAACTCGCCTTGCCATTCTTCAAACAGGGCATCAGAGACATCTTCGATTGCAGCAATACGGTCACGCACATCTTGAGCGGCTTTTTCGCTGTCTTCGTATTTGTCATTGATGTTGTTGTAAACGCTTTCTAATTCACCACCGTCAAAATTGGTTAGTGCTGATAAGGCTTCAAGTGCGCTAGTGAATTCTTCTTGTGCTTCTTGTTGTGATTCTTTGGCATCTTCCACTCGGTCAACCATAATATCTCGTTTATGGTAGCCCACTTGCTCCATCGCAGAGTAATACGCAGATTGACACCCTGTTAAAGTGAAAATTGATAGTACAATTGCTAATAAATAAGGCATTCTTATGTCCTCGACGCTAATTATGGGATGAACTATGAACCAGTTATCAGAGAGTTACAAGGCGAGATTGAGCAATCTACTGCCAAGTTGCGTCGCGTTTTTTAAGTATCTTCTTAAGCGTTTGACGCATGATCGCGTTAATGTAAATGCTGGCTACCTTGCCTATATTACCTTGCTATCCATCGTGCCAATGTTAACGGTACTGTTATCAATATTGTCGAAGTTCCCTGTTTTCGCGAACGTTGGCGAAGTGCTGCAAGGCTACATCATCGAAAACTTTGTACCGGCATCTGGTGAGGCGGTGCACACTGCACTGCAAGAGTTTGTGGCGAACACTGGCAAAATGAGTGCCGTCGGTGGTGGCTTCTTGTTTATTGCTGCGCTGATGCTGATCTCCAACATCGATAAAAATCTAAACTACATCTGGCGAGTCAAAGATAAGCGCCGTTTGGTGTTCTCATTTTCGATGTATTGGATGGTATTAACGCTGGGGCCGATTTTAGTCGGCGCGAGTATTGCAGCAACGTCTTATGTCACGTCGTTACAAATCTTAGAAAATGAAACGCTGTCTGGCGCCTTCAATTTGTTCTTACGCTGGTTGCCGCTCTTGCTGTCATTTTTTGCATTTTTAGGTTTGTACATTTTGGTGCCAAACAAAAAAGTGCATTTAGCGCATGGTGCTGTAGGTATACTGTTTGAATTAAGTAAGAAAGGCTTTGCCCTCTATATCACTCAGTTCCCGTCTTACCAGCTGATTTACGGCGCTTTAGCCGCAATTCCTATCTTGTTTGTCTGGGTTTACTTGTGCTGGATGATCGTCTTGCTGGGGGCAGAAGTCACCGCAGCATTGGGTGAGCAAGAGCACTGGAGTGAAGATCTAGACATGATACACTCGTCGGCTGAATCTCAGTTAGCAAATGAAGGAAGCGAGAGTAGTGATAGCGCTAATTCAACGAGTCAGTGAAGCGGCCGTTCGTGTAGACGGTGAAGTGGTTGGGGAAATCAATACAGGTCTTCTTGTCCTACTTGGTGTTGAGAAGGACGACGATGAAGCCAAAGCAAAACGTTTGATGGAACGTGTGACCACCTACCGAGTCTTTGAAGACGACGAAGGAAAAATGAACCTCAACGTCAAACAAGTGAACGGTAAGGTTTTGGTGGTGTCTCAATTTACGTTACCGGCAGATACCAAGAAAGGCACACGTGCAGGCTTTTCTCGTGGTGCGCATCCAGCCGACGCTGAACGTCTGTATGACTACTTTTCTGACTTGTGTGAGCAGGAATTGCCAACCGAGCGTGGTCGCTTCGCGGCCGATATGAAAGTGTCATTAATTAATGACGGCCCAGTGACTTTTTGGCTACAGGTCTAATCTGGCGTGGATACACCCATGGTCTAAGCTATATACCCAAGTGATTTGATTTTACTTGGGTATTTTCTCCCCAAGATTCTTACTGATTTGCACTTTCAAAGGATTGATATGTTCAAACTCATAACTCCAACAACCGAAAATCAGCTTAACAAGTACTATCAATTTCGTTGGCAAATGCTTCGAGAGCCATGGCGCATGCCAGTAGGCTCTGAACGTGATGAATATGATGTGGTGAGCCATCACCGCATGATTGTGGATAGCCGTGGCCGTCCAATGGCGATCGGACGTTTGTACATTACTCCGGATAACGATGGCCAAATCCGCTATATGGCGGTGAAAGGCAATCGTCGCAGCAAAGGCATGGGCTCACTGGTGTTGGTCGCGTTGGAATCGCTTGCGCGCCAAGAAGGTGCGAAACGTTTGGTATGTAATGCCCGTGAAGATGCGATTGCGTTTTATGAAAAAAATGGTTTTGAACGTCGTGGAGAGTTGACCGATGAACGCGGTCCGGTCCGTCACCAACAAATGGTGAAGCCGCTTGATCCGATGGCGAATGTGTTACGTCGCCCAGAATGGTGCACGGAATTGCAGCAGCGCTGGGAAGCGCAGATCCCAATTGCGGACAAAATGGGCATCAAAATCAACCAATACACCGGTTATCAGTTCGAATGCAGTGCCCAGCTCAATCCGAATTTGAACCCGCACAATACGATGTTTGCTGGTTCGGCATTTACGTTGGCAACGCTGACGGGATGGGGAATGACGTGGTTACTGCTCAAAGAGCGCGGTTTGCATGGCGATATTGTTCTGGCAGACAGCTCGATTCGTTATCGTCATCCGGTGGAGCAAAATCCGGTGGCGAGTACCTCGCTTGATGGTATCAGTGGTGATTTGGATCGCTTGGCGTCAGGGCGCAAGGCGCGCATTATCATCCATGTGGTGATTTACAGCGGCGATACGCCTGCGGTTGATTTCGTTGGCACGTACATGCTGTTGCCCAACTATTCGCAGCTACTCAGTTGCTAGTTCTTCTTCGGCTACGACCTCGTTCGTAGCCGGCTCTAACTCTTCTGTTATCTCCTCAACCAGCTCTTCTTCCGGTTGCTCTAGATTCACCTCTGCAATGCCATGAAAGCTCGATTCCTCCGGCTGAGCATCGTTCGTTGGTACGTTCGGCGTTAAGTGGTCTGGCTGTTGTGGTGAGTCGCAGTCATTACGTGATATTTCACCATCGAGCAGATCGCCTATGATTATGCCGCAGTGATCCTTGAGCTGGAATGTCAAACCGCTGAGTGGGTTGTTGGCCATGTCAAATTCGCCGCTAATCTGACCGGAGATGACATTGCCGGAGATGGTTACAGGCTTGAGCGATACTGCGCCCCGCTGCGCGTGCACTCGAATCGGGGAAAACGTGATGCTCTTAAGCGACTTATCGGCTTGTGAGCGTAGTGTCGTTTCTCGTAGGTTTGCTTCCACTTGCCCCGTTAAGCTGTACGCCAACATGTTGTTGTCACCAGATAGACCTTGCAGGTCGAGATTGAGGTCAGAAAATCCATCTACCGCAAATACATCTGGCAGGTATGGGTGGAGCAGTTTGAGTGGAATGCCATCCGCACTCAAATTAAGCGCCCAAGGTTGGCTTGCCGTACTTAAATCGAGTTGACCAAAGCCTTCAATGTAGCCTTGTTCTAGTGGGGCAAACAGACGTGAGAGTTGCCATAACCCTTGCTCACTTTGTGTCGAAATCGCAGCATGAGAAGACAGAACTTGGTCGTAGCTCGCATTCACGACACTCGCGTCGAGACTGCCATGCCATACGCCCCAAAAACGGTGCTGGCGCTTTATTTTCCTTCGACGTTTAAGCCAGAGAGTTGCCAGAATGGTTCGTGCGCTAATTGGATTATCTGACTACGTTCAATATCAAGTTCTTGGATATCCACTTCTTGTAACGCGCTGGTGGCGGCCTTCCACCAATCCTTGTTGTCATCAGACTGGATAGCCCATTTCAATCCTTGAACAGAAGCCGTGTCGAGTTGCCAGTGCGTCGGTTTGAATTGACCAGAAACCTGTACGCGGCCTTGCTGCCAATCTAGGCTCAGTTCTTGGAGCTGGATATTCTCGGGCGTGAAAATGGCGTTCAAGCGTGGCTCTATTGCGGTTTGCTCTTGGAAACGAACACTGTCAGCTTGTAAAGACACTTTGGCAGTGGCATTCCATAGAGATGCAGGCAGTGAGGCATCTTCAACGGACAGTTCAAGGTTTTGCCAGTGCCATTCCCCCCATTCAATATCGGCGTTAAGCAAGTCGAGGCTATTAATGTGGTTAATGGTGAACGGCAATTCTTGCCACGGTTTAGAGAGTAAAGATTGTCGCTGTGCATTGGTGATTGCCAACTTATCAATCGTGACATTGACCAAAGACCAGCCTTGCGGATATTGCTCACCTTGCCCTGAGATTTGGCTATTGCGCCATTTAAAAGACGTGCCATAGAGGGTGCTGTTTTGGGCTTGATAATCCACATCAACCAGTACTTTTTGTATCGCCTCACCGTGCCAATACATTTGCTCTGCAGAAGCCTGAATAGCGCCGTAAGGCCATAATTGTTGAGCGTTTAGCCAAGTAGGATCTTGGATTTGGATACTCAATCCAGTTACGGAAAAGCGCGCATCCGCGTAATCAATATTTTTCAGCGCAATCTGGTGGAACTGGATCGACTCTAAGTTAGGCCGTGTCGGTATGCCTTTTTTTAGACTCACCCCATCGATCAGCAAGCTATCGATAATCCATTTCCCATCTCGTCGTATGTCAGGGTTCAGCCACACGTCGACTTGTTCAATATAAGGCAGTTGAGCGTCTTGGGAGCGAACGTTTTGCAGCGAAAGGTGGTAAGGGAAGTCGTAATGAACGCGCTCCGCTTGGATCGGTAAGCCAAGGTAGGGTGAAACCCATTGCCATGTAGAATTGGCGTATGAGGTGGTTAACAGCGCAATAATGGTCGCCGGAAAGGCAATCAATACCACCAGTAAGAGAATTAGAATTCGACGCGCTGTTTTCATCCCTGCCAGAACCTGTAAGTGAAGTGTCGGAAAACTGATGAGGTCAGTTATACAAATAACCCAGTTAGGCTTTAGCTTGTATCAATCTGGTGTGGGATTCAATAAAAAGCCCCTCAAAAGAGGGGCTTGAAGAGCATTTTTGTAACTAAGTCACTGTTGTCATCAAATCACAGGTCACTCAGTTTTGCTTCGGTATTAGTCCAGTTGAGGACCAGCCGCAACCAGTGCTTTACCTTCCGCGTTGTCTGTGTACTTATCAAAGTTATTGATAAAGCGCTCAGCCAAGTCTTTCGCTTTGCTTTCCCATTGTAGTGGGTCAACGTACGTGTCACGAGGGTCAAGGATGCTTGGATCCACACCTGGTAGTGACGTAGGTACTTCAAGGTTGAAGATTGGAATGTGCTTAGTTGGCGCATCTTCAATCGAGCCATCTAGGATCGCATCAATGATGCCGCGTGTATCTTGGATAGAGATACGTTTACCTGTGCCGTTCCAGCCGGTGTTCACTAGGTATGCTTCTGCACCTGCGGCTTCCATACGTTTTACCAGTACTTCTGCGTATTTAGTTGGGTGAAGCGTTAGGAACGCTGCGCCAAAACATGCAGAGAATGTTGGTGTTGGCTCAGTAATGCCTCGCTCTGTGCCAGCCAGTTTTGCAGTAAAGCCAGATAGGAAGTGGTATTTGGTTTGCTCTGGAGTCAACTTAGACACTGGCGGTAGCACGCCAAATGCGTCTGCCGATAGGAAGATCACTTTGTTTGCGTGACCGCCTTTTGATACTGGCTTAACGATGTTTTCGATGTGGTAGATAGGGTAAGAAACACGTGTGTTTTCTGTCTTAGAGCCGTCATCAAAATCGATAGAGCCGTCGCTACGAACCGTTACGTTTTCTAGCAGCGCATCGCGGCGGATCGCGTTGTAGATGTCTGGCTCCGCTTCTTTCGATAGCTTGATGGTTTTTGCGTAACAACCGCCTTCGAAGTTGAAGACACCATCGTCATCCCAGCCGTGCTCATCATCACCAATTAGAGCGCGTTTAGGGTCGGTAGAGAGTGTTGTTTTACCTGTACCAGATAGGCCGAAGAATACTGCTACGTCGCCGTCTTTGCCCATGTTGGCACTACAGTGCATCGAAGCGATGTCTTTCAGAGGAAGGAAGTAGTTCATCATCGCGAACATACCTTTCTTCATCTCGCCGCCGTACCAGGTACCACCGATCAGTTGTGTACGCTCAGTAAGGTTGAAGACCGTGAAGTTTTCAGAGTTCAGACCTTGCTCTTCCCATTTCGGGTTGGTGCATTTCGCGCCGTTCATTACTACGAAGTCAGGTTCAAACGTTGCAAGTTCTTCTTCGGTAGGACGAATGAACATGTTTTTTACGAAGTGTGCTTGCCATGCTACTTCTGTGATCACACGAATGCTCAAGCGAGTATCTGGGTTAGCACCACAGTAACCGTCAACGACAAATAGGCGTTTGCCAGACAACTGGTTAGTCACCAACTCTTTTAGGTCGTTCCACACTTCCTGAGTGATTGGTTTGTTGTCATTTTTTACGGTGTCAGAAGTCCACCACATGTGTTCTTCTGTCGTCGCATCTTTAACAATGTATTTATCTTTTGGTGAGCGACCAGTAAAGATGCCTGTATCAACAGCAACCGCACCTAATTCAGTAACCACACCGCGTTCGTAACCAGTTAGGTCAGCGCGCGTTTCTTCCTCAAACAGCAATTCGTAGCTTGGGTTGCGAACAACCTCTTTAACGTTATGCAGTCCGTGTTTGGTTAGATCAAGTGTTGCAGCCTTTGTATGTTCCATAACGGTCATAGGTGCTCCTTATAAGGATTTTTGTAGGGATTTTGTAAGAATGTTTTAATTTTTATCTGCTCACCATGCTAGCAACGGGGCGGGGAGAAAACAGGGAGATAGTTCAAAAATTGCCCATGATTTCACTAAGGTTTTAGGTAACCCGTCACATATTGGTGCGAATAGTTTATCGTGCGCGCAAACCTTTGCGCTAGGGCAAAACGATTATTAATTACTTAAAATTAAGCAGTTGTTTTATTACGTGGAAAGCCAGGTGTTACGGGGGGTAGATCACAAAAAGGCCAGCATAGTGCTGGCCTTTTGTGGGTAAATTACGTGCTTGATAAGCTATAAAAATTAATGCAGCGTTTTATTGCCGCCTGAAGCTTGCGTATACAGTTCGGTAACTTCTGTTTCATCGAATGTATATGTTGTGCCACAGTAATCACAGTGTAAAGAAACCGATCCTACTTCAGCTAAAATGTCGTAAATTTCAGCTTTCTCAACGGTAATGATTGCCGCGCCGCTGCGCTCACGTGAACAGCCACAGTGGAACGCTACTGGTTGAGGTTCGTACACACGTACTTTGTCTTGGTTGTATAGACGGTATAGTAGATCGTTCGCTTCTAGGCCAAACAGTTCTTCGTCTTTTACGGTGTTAGTCAGTTGCTCTAGGTGCTCGAAGTCATCTGGAGAACCAGTGCCATCAGGAATAACCTGAATAAGCATACCCGCCGCGTGCGGTTTACCTTCGAATTCGCCAGTGCGGATCCAAAGACGCGTTTTTAGCTGCTCAGAGTTAGCGAAGTAACCTTCTAACACTTCCGTCAGGTTTTCACCTTCTAGACCAACCACACCTTGGTAGCGCTCGCCTTTTTTCGGCTCGATAGTGATAACTAGGTAACCTTTACCCATCATTTCGTGCAGGCTAGCGTCATCAGCGATGTCACCTTCCCAGCGCGCCACTCCACGAACTTGTTGGTTGTGGTCGCCATTGATTACTGCAAGAGAAACAGGGCCGTCACCTTGAAGTTGGATTGTGATTGAGCCTTCGAATTTAAGAGTTGCAGTCAAAAGAGTCGTTGAAACGAGTAGCTCACCCAACAGTTTTTGTACTGCTGCCGGATATTCCTTGCTGGAGATAATACGTTGGTACGCTTCATCCAATTGTACCAACTCGCCACGCACTGAAAGATCTTCGAATAGGTAGCGGTTTAAAACATTATTTGCCATGGAGTGCTTTCCTCGTCGGTAATTCCGGCTTTTATTGGTGTTTGAACTTAATGATGTCTCGGCGCTGCTTTTTATCTGGGCGGCGTTCCGGACTAGGGTTGTGGGCGTTAAGTTTGCGTTGTGTCGCGTGTTCCTCACGTTTCGCTATACTTTCATTAGTTTCGCGATACAGGGTCTGTGCGACAGGGGCGCCTCGTCGTTGATCAGAAATCTTTTCGATAATTACGGTTTTTTCTTCGTTGCCTTGACGAAGTCTGATCTCAGCGCCCAACTCAACGATTTTACTCGGCTTGCTTCGTTGGCCATTATAGTGGACTTTACCACCATCGACCATATTACGAGCGATAGAGCGGGTTTTATAAAATCTTGCGGCCCATAGCCATTTATCTAGCCTAACGGCTTCATTTAGGGAACTCATAGAACACTACGCTATCTAATCACTGCCCGAATGTGGCAATGAGTGCTGGATTATTCACCTACAGATGGAGTCAAGGCGTATTTTTTTCAAGGGAGTTGGCAAAAACTGCATAAGAAAAAGGTATGAAAAGGAAGTTGTGATATAGTTCACTGCTCTTTGTTGAGTAATAATTTTATTGCAAATTTAGCAATTTAGAGTCGATAGTTATATTTTTATAGCCCAATTGACTAACGTTAGAATAAAGGAATCAATTCAGTGAAGCGTTTAGAGCTAAGTGCAGGATTATCAAGCAGACCGCTACTGGCTCAGATCAAGTCCAACCACCACGCAATTCAAGCGAAGCTCAGTTTGCTACTTACTTGCCTATTTATTGCGATAACTGGGTGGATACTCGGTAAAGTGGTGTGGTTAGCAATCCCTCAAACGTCTGATGTGCCAAAATGGAGGCCGTCGGCGGGTAACGTTATTGCCAGCAATAAATCGAATACGATTGATTTCAATGCCCTTCAAAGCGCCAACTTATTTGGCAAATACACCGAACAAAAGCCTGTGGTCGTTGAGCAACCTGTTGTGAAAGACGCCCCAAAAACACGCCTGAATCTTACCCTTGTTGGCGCCGTTGCTAGCAGCAATCCTCAAACCAGCTTAGCGGTGATCGCTAACCGTGGTAAGCAAGCGACCTACGGAATTAGCGAAGAAATTGAAGGTACGCGTGCCACACTAAAAGCGGTGTTGGTCGATCGCGTTATCATCGATAACGAAGGCCGAGATGAAACTCTAATGCTGGAAGGCGTTGAGTATAAAAAATTGTCAGAATCGCCGCAGGCTACTCGAGTGCAAGCTGCACAGAAAGAACCTGCGCCAGATGTGAGTGACAAACTAGAGCAAATCCGAGAGGAGATTGCGAAAGATCCACAGAGTGTCTTTAAATACATCACCATTTCTCCAGTGAAAAAAGACGACGCCATTATTGGCTACCGAGTTTCTCCGGGTCGTGATGCGGCGTTATTTAATGATGTGGGTCTAGAACCTGGTGATATTGCGGTGCAACTTAATGGGATCGATTTAAGTGATCCATCTTCTTCAGTACAACTGATGCAAGTGATGAGCGATCCGCAAGAACTGAATTTGACTGTTGAGCGAGATGGTCAGCAGTACGACATCTATATCCAATTGTAATACTTAGGCAACCAGCGTAAGTTCAGGGAGACATACGTGAAACATTGGTTTAGCAAAAGTGCTTGGTTACTGGCAGGGAGTCTACTCTGCGTTCCAGGTGCGATGGCAAATGAATTTAGTGCGAGTTTCAAAGGCACTGACATTCAAGAATTTATCAACATTGTTGGTCGTAACTTAGAAAAGACCATCATCGTTGACCCTTCGGTGCGCGGTAAAATCGACGTTCGCAGCTACGACGTGTTAAATGAAGAGCAATATTACAGCTTCTTCCTTAACGTGTTGGAAGTGTACGGCTATGCAGTCGTAGAAATGGACAACGGCGTACTCAAAGTCATCAAAGCAAAAGACTCTAAGACCTCTGCAATCCCTGTTATGGGTGATGGTAGCGCAAAAGGCGATAGCGTCATCACTCGCGTGGTTGCTGTGCGAAATGTCTCTGTTCGTGAATTGTCACCGCTATTGCGCCAGCTGATTGATAACGCCGGGGCGGGTAACGTGGTTCATTACGATCCAGCTAACATCATCCTGATCACCGGTCGTGCAGCGGTAGTAAACCGTCTAGCAGAAATCATCAAACGCGTTGACCAAGCTGGTGACAAAGAGATCGAGCTAGTAGAGCTTCGCAATGCCTCGGCTGCTGAAATGGTTCGTATCGTAGAAGCCCTGAACAAAACGACCAACCAAAAGAGTACGCCTGAGTTTCTTGAGCCAAAAATCGTCGCGGATGAGCGTACGAACTCGATTCTGATTTCTGGCGATCCGAAAGTACGTGCACGCCTGAAACGTTTGATTCGTCAACTTGACGTAGAAATGGCAACGAAAGGTAACAACCGAGTGGTTTACCTTAAGTATGCAAAAGCAGAAGACCTAGTTGATGTACTGAAAGGTGTCTCTGACAACCTGCAAGCCGAAAAACAAGCGGGTCAAAAAGGTGCATCCAGTGCACAACGCGGTGAAGTCGTGATTGCGGCTCATGAAGCAACCAACTCACTTGTTCTGACTGCGCCGCCAGATATCATGATGGCTTTGCAAGACGTAATTTCTCAATTAGATATTCGCCGTGCTCAGGTTCTGATTGAAGCCTTGATTGTTGAAATGGCCGAAGGTGATGGTATTAACCTAGGCGTTCAGTGGGGGTCACTAGAAACGGGTGCTGTGATCCAGTACGGCAACACAGGTGCGCCAATCGGCCAAGTCATGGTTGGTTTGGAAGAAGCGAAAGACGTTACCAAAACGGAAAGCTACTGGAATAGTGACACGAACAAGTGGGAAAACCGTCAGTACACTGAAGAAGGTGACTACTCAACACTTGCATCTGCTCTTGGCGGCGTAAATGGTGCAGCAATGAGCATCGTGATGGGTGACTGGACGGCGCTAATTAGTGCGGTTGCTTCGGATTCCAACTCAAACATCCTGTCTTCTCCAAGTATCACTGTGATGGATAACGGCGAAGCCTCATTCATCGTGGGTGAAGAAGTGCCTGTTATTACTGGCTCGACTGCTGGTTCAAACAACGACAACCCATTCCAAACCGTTGATCGTAAAGAAGTTGGCATCAAGCTCAAAGTTGTACCACAGATCAACGAAGGTGATTCTGTTCAGCTAAATATCGAACAAGAAGTCTCTAACGTATTGGGTGCCAATGGTGCCGTTGACGTTCGTTTCGCGAAGCGCCAACTTAACACTTCCGTGATGATTCAAGATGGTCAGATGCTGGTGCTAGGTGGTTTAGTTGATGAACGTGCACTAGAAAGTGAATCGAAAGTGCCACTGCTTGGTGATATTCCAGTATTGGGGCACTTGTTCAAATCAACCAGCACGCAAACCGAAAAACGTAACTTGATGGTCTTCATTAAGCCGACCATCATCCGTGATGGTATGACCGCAGAT
The DNA here is from genome assembly GCF_028823755.1 of Vibrio sp. VP6. Taxonomy (NCBI): domain Bacteria; kingdom Pseudomonadati; phylum Pseudomonadota; class Gammaproteobacteria; order Vibrionales; family Vibrionaceae; genus Vibrio; species Vibrio sp. VP6. The sequence goes on along the minus strand of NZ_JAPEID010000004.1, from coordinate 128,063 downwards.
GGTATCACTCAGCGCAAATACAACTTTATTCGTGCAGAGCAGCTTTACAAAGCTGACCAAGGCTTGAAATTGATGCCAGATGAGAAGATCCCTGTGATCCCAGCATTTGGCCAAGATCGTAAGCATCCTGCTGAAATTCAAGCGTTTATCGATCAAATGGAAAAGAACTAATGGTAGATATGTTAGACACTGCGCCAAGTATGCGTCGTCTGCCATTCAGTTTTGCCAATCGCTTTAAACTGGTTTTGGAGACTGAGCATCCTGAGCGTCCTCCAATTCTTTACTATGTGGAGCCGCTAAATCCTGCGGCTCTGGTTGAAGTACGTCGTGTGCTTAAGCGCAGCTTCGTGCCTCAAGCTATCGACAAAGAATCCTTCGATAAAAAGCTGACTGAAGCGTATCAACGTGATTCATCAGAAGCTCGTCAATTGATGGAAGATATCGGTGCCGACAGTGACGATTTCTTCTCGTTGGCAGAAGAGCTACCGCATGATGAGGACTTGTTAGAGTCGGAAGACGATGCGCCAATCATCAAATTGATCAATGCCATGTTGGGTGAAGCGATCAAAGAAGGTGCGTCCGATATCCATATCGAAACGTTTGAAAAGACGCTTTCTATCCGCTTCCGTGTCGACGGCGTTCTGCGTGAAGTCTTGACGCCAAGTCGTAAGCTTGCGCCGTTATTGGTGTCGCGTGTGAAGGTTATGGCGAAGCTCGATATTGCTGAAAAGCGTGTGCCTCAAGATGGTCGTATCTCGCTACGTATTGGTGGCCGAGCGGTCGACGTGCGTGTTTCTACCATGCCATCCTCTCACGGTGAACGCGTGGTAATGCGTCTGTTAGATAAAAACGCAACGCGCCTTGACCTGCACAGTTTGGGCATGACTCCTTCGGTACACGACAACTTCCGTCACCTCATTGGTCGCCCGCACGGAATCATCTTGGTGACCGGCCCTACGGGTTCTGGTAAATCGACCACTTTGTACGCCGGCTTGCAAGAAATCAATAGCAACGAGCGCAACATTCTGACGGTGGAAGACCCAATCGAATTTGATATCGATGGCATTGGCCAGACCCAAGTTAACCCGAAAGTCGACATGACATTTGCGCGTGGTCTACGTGCGATCTTACGTCAGGACCCGGATGTGGTGATGGTTGGTGAGATCCGTGACTTAGAAACCGCGCAAATTGCGGTGCAAGCGTCTTTGACTGGTCACTTGGTAATGTCGACGCTGCATACCAACACCGCTGTTGGTGCGATCACGCGTCTGCGTGATATGGGCATTGAACCATTTTTGATCTCCTCTTCACTGCTTGGTGTGCTAGCGCAGCGTCTGGTTCGTACGCTCTGTTCTGACTGTAAAGAACCTTACGAAGCGGACAGCGAACAGAAAAAATTGTTTGGCATGACAGAAAGTGAATCGCTCATTCTACATCGCGCGAAAGGCTGTGAAGCGTGTAACCAAAAAGGTTATCGCGGACGTACCGGCATTCATGAATTAGTGCTTGTCGATGAAACGGTTCAAGAGCTGATTCACCGCGAAGCAGGTGAGCAAGAAGTGGAAAAAGCCGTTCGTAATCATACGCCAAGTATTCGTAGTGATGGTCTAAGCAAAGTACGTCGTGGTATTACGTCACTTGAAGAAGTGATGCGAGTGACGAAGGAAGCGTAATGGCAGCATTTGAATACAAAGCGCTGGATGCAAAAGGCAAACAAAAAAAAGGCACGATTGAAGGGGATAACGCTCGTCAAGTGCGCCAACGACTGAAAGAACAAGGAATGATCCCTGTTGAGGTCGTGGAAGCCAAAGCAAAGGCGGCTAAGTCTTCAGGCTCAGTGGGCTTCAAACGTGGTATCAAAACGGCTGAACTGGCTCTGATCACGCGTCAATTATCCACACTTGTTCAATCAGGTATGCCTCTTGAAGAGTGTCTTCGAGCAGTTTCTGAACAAGCAGAAAAGCCACGAATTCGCACCATGATCGCTGCCGTTCGCTCCAAAGTCACCGAAGGTTACCCATTGGCAGATAGCCTAGGTGATTATCCACACGTCTTTGACGAACTGTTTCGCTCTATGGTCGCCGCGGGTGAAAAATCTGGACACCTCGATACGGTTTTAGAGCGCTTGGCGGAGTACGTCGAAAACCGTCAGAAAATGCGTTCTAAGCTGTTGCAAGCGATGATCTACCCTGTCGTATTAGTGGTGTTTGCGGTGGCGATTGTCTCGTTCTTGTTGGCGACCGTGGTACCCAAAATCATCGAGCCGATCATTCAAATGGGGCAAGAGTTGCCACAGTCAACGCAATTTTTGCTGGCGGCTAGTGAGTTCGTCCAAGAGTGGGGGCTGATTATCTTTGCCGTGCTAGTAGTTTGTTTTTATGGCTTAAAACTGGCATTGCAAAAACCAGATTTTCGCTTGTCTTGGGACAGAAAAATCATCAGCTTGCCGCTCGTCGGTAAGATTTCTAAAGGCCTCAATACCGCTCGCTTCGCTCGTACCTTGTCGATCTGTACTTCAAGTGCGATCCCAATTCTTGAAGGTATGCGAGTGGCGGTTGATGTGATGTCGAACCGTTACGTAAAGCAGCAAGTGTTGATTGCTGCAGACAACGTCCGTGAAGGGGCAAGCTTGCGTAAAGCTCTGGATCAAACCCGTCTATTCCCACCGATGATGCTGCATATGATCGCCAGTGGTGAGCAGAGTGGTGAGTTAGAAAGCATGCTGACGCGTGCGGCGGACAACCAAGACCAAAACTTTGAATCTACGGTCAATATTGCGTTGGGAGTGTTCACTCCTGCCTTGATCGCATTAATGGCTGGATTGGTGTTATTCATTGTCATGGCGACCTTGATGCCGATGCTAGAAATGAATAACTTGATGAGCGGATAATATTCGAATTAAGGCGTGTCTAAATTAAGACGTGGCTTGAATCTAACTTTCGGAGAAAAAAATGAAATTTAAGCGTAGTAAGCAACACGGTTTCACACTGTTAGAAGTGATGGTAGTTGTTGTTATCTTGGGTATTTTGGCAAGTTTTGTTGTTCCAAACTTGCTAGGCAACAAAGAAAAGGCAGACCAACAAAAAGCGATCACTGACATTGTGGCGTTAGAGAACGCGTTGGATATGTACAAGCTAGACAACAGCGTGTACCCAACGACAGACCAAGGTCTAGACGCATTGGTTACTAAGCCTTCTAACCCAGAACCGCGCAACTACCGTGATGGTGGTTACATCAAGCGTCTTCCAAATGACCCTTGGGGCAATGCATACCAATACCTAAGCCCTGGTGACAACGGCACGATTGATATCTTCACTTTAGGTGCGGATGGTCAAGAGGGCGGTGAAGGTCCAGCAGCGGATATTGGCAACTGGAACATGCAAGACTTCCAATAAAATGAGCGCAAGCCAGCACTAATGAAACAAATGCGAAAACATAACGGTTTTACATTAATAGAAATCCTATTGGTGCTGGTTTTGCTATCTCTTACCGCGGTGGCGGTGATCACTACGTTGCCTACCAGTCAAAAAGACCTCTCTAAACAATACGCGCAAAGTTTCTTTCAGCGTTTGCAGTTGCTTAACGAAGAAGCCGTACTCAGCGGTAAAGATTTTGGTGTGCGTGTCGACGATACGAAAAAGACTTACACCCTGCTTAGCTTGACCGCTGAAGGCTGGAAGCCGCTAGAAATGAAGCAAATTCCAAGCAAAACCAAATTAGAAGATGACATTGCATTGCAATTGGATCTAGGTGGCGGTGCTTGGGATAAAGACGATCGTTTGTTCGAGCCGGGTTCACTGTTTGAAGACATGTTTGCCGACGAAACTGAAGAAAAGAAAGTGAAACCACCGCAAGTCTTCATTTTCTCGAGCGCAGAAGTCACGCCGTTTACCTTGTCTTTTTTCCCACAAAAAGGCGATGCGTTTAACGATGGTTGGCGAGTGATCGGAAAAGAGAGTGGGCAAATTCTGTTGGTAGCGCCAGGTGAAGAAGTGGAAGAGGATGCGAATGCGCAATTTTAAGCAAACTCAACCAAACTTAAACCGTCGCCGAGTGCGAGGGATGACGTTGCTTGAAGTGTTGGTTGCACTGGCTATTTTTGCCACCGCGGCGATCAGTGTGATTCGCTCTGTGAGTCAACACATCAACACAGTCAGCTACTTAGAAGAAAAGATGTTTGCAGCAATGGTTGTGGATAACCAAATGGCGAATGTGATGCTAGATACTGGCGCGCTGAAAGCCAAGAATGGTACCGAAGAGCTAGCAGGGCGTACATGGTATTGGAAAGTCACGCCTGTAGCCACCACGCAGCCATTGCTGAAAGCATTTGATGTAAGTGTTGCGACCGCGAAAAACGCGAGTCCAGTTGTTACGGTAAGAAGCTATGTGGCGCAGTAATCCCAATCGCGCAAATAAGCGCCGTACAGCAAAAGGTTTTACACTCATTGAAGTGCTGGTGTCGATAGCAATCTTTGCCAGTTTGAGCGTGGCGGCATACCAAGTGGTGTCGCAAGTTCAGCGCAGTAATGAGTTGTCGCAAGAGCGAACTCAGCGTTTGAATGAACTGCAACGCGCCATGGTGATGATGGATAACGACTTCCGCCAAATGGCATTGCGTCAAACGCGTACCAACGGCGAAGACCCTGCCGGGCAACTGATCTTTTGGTCGGATTATTTACTCGATTCCGACGCGAAAGGCCTAATGTTTGCACGTGTGGGGTGGCATAACCCGCAGCAACAGTTCCCGCGTGGTGAAGTGACTAAAGTGGGCTATCGCGTTAAAGAAGAAACCTTGCAGCGTGTTTGGTGGCGTTATCCAGATACCCCAGTTGGGCAGGAAGGCATTGTCACTCCGTTGCTGACACAGGTGGAATCTTTCGACATGCGTTTTTATGACGGTAAACAGTGGAAGAAAGAGTGGGACAGCAATAAAGAGTTGCCGAAAGCTGTCTCAGTTGTCTTGAAGTTGAAGGATTACGGTGAAATTGCGCGCACGTATCTAACGCCAGATGGCAAGCTTGCAGAAAGTGAAAGAAACAAAGCATCGGAGGGCAACAACAATGGCTAATCGTCAGCGCGGTGTTGCTTTGATTATTGTACTGATGTTGTTGGCGATTATGGCGACCATTGCTGCCACCATGTCTGAACGTTTGTTTTTGCAGTTTCAGCGCGGTTCAAACCAAATCCATTACCAGCAAGCATATTGGTACAGTGTTGGTGTTGAAGCCTTAGCTGAAGTGGGTATCGAGCAGAGCTACAAAGACAGCGATACCATCAACCTCAGCCAACCTTGGGCGATTAAAGAACAAGTGTACCCATTGGACTATGGTCAAGCAGCAGGGCGTATTTGGGATAAGCAAGCGTGCTTTAACCTCAATGTGTTAAGTCGAGTGCAGCCGACCGGACAACAAACCACTCGACCATATTTGGTTCAAGTGCTGCAGCGTTTGTTAGAAGAGTCGGATGTAGAGCCGTATCAAGCGGAAGTGATTGCCGATTCCACTTGGGAATACATTGATTCAGACAGCACAGTACGTTCAACCACCGGCGTGGAAGACAGCACCTACGAATCGATGAAACCTTCGTATTTAGCGGCTAATGGTTGGATGGCAGACAAAACTGAACTGCGCGCGGTATATCAAGTGAGTGGTGAAATTTATCAAAAGATTGAGCCCTTGGTATGTGCGATCCCAAGTGATGATTGGCGTTTAAACGTCAACACGATAGAGGTGGAACAAGCGCCGATTTTAGTCGCTATGTTTTCACCGAACTTGAGCAGCAGCGATGCGGTTCAACTGATAGAAAAGCGTCCCTTCGATGGTTGGGACAGCGTAGATGAATTTCTAGCGGAGTCAGAATTAACTGGCTTGAGCGATGATGTAAAGAAAAACGCCAAAGGCTATTTAGGAGTGGATAGCTCCTTCTTCGAATTGGATGCACAAGTGTTGGTGGATGATTCACGAGTACGTATCCGAAGCCTTTTGCAAAGTACAAATAGAGAAACGGTGACGGTCGTTCGCCGTCGTTTTGGAGGGATCAGTGAGCGAGTTTCTGACCGTTCGGCTGAGTAGCGAACAACAAAGTACCATTCCTTGGGTGGTGTGGTCGACAGAACAACAGGAAGTGATTGCCAGCGGTGAACTTGCCGGATGGGAACACTTGGACGAGTTGGTATCGTATACTGGCCAGCGCCAAGTCATCGCTTTACTAGCGAGTAATGATGTGGTGTTAACTCAGGTGGACATTCCGCCTGGTGCCACACGTCAGTTCGACAACATGTTGCCTTATTTGATTGAAGATGAAGTCGCGCAAGATGTGGATAGCTTGCACTTCACCGTATTGGGTAAGCAAGCGGATAAAGCACAAGTGTGTGCGGTCGAGCGTGCATGGGTACAAACCGTGCTACAGCGTTTTGCTAGCCAAGGGTTGACCATCAAACGCATCTTGCCAGATGTATTGGCATTGCCTGTCAGTGATGACAACAGCAGTGCGGCACTGATTGGTGAGCAATGGCTAATTCGTCACTCAGAGACGGAAGGCGCGGTGGTGGATTCGGCGTGGCTGGACCTTTATCTCTCTTCTTACCTGCAAAACCATGAAGGTTGGCAACTCGAATGCTACAGTTCCGTGCCAGAATCGACGGTTGAGAGCGTATGGGTTCCTAAGCCAGAAGAAATGACGATGGCGTTGCTCGCAAAAGGCGTCGCGAGTAGTAAAACGAACCTGTTAACTGGCGAGTTTAAGCCGAAGTCTTCTTGGGGTAAGTACTGGAAAGTTTGGCAAAAGGCGGCTATCGCTGCGGGCGTTTTGTTAGTGGTGGTCGTGGCTCAGCAACTTCTCGTCGTCCACAAGTACGAGGCGCAAGCACAAGCCTATCGTGAAGAAAGCGAACGTATTTTCCGTCAGGTTTTCCCAAACAAGAATCGAATTCCGACCGTAAGTTATTTAAAGCGTCAAATGACAGATGAAGAGCGCCGTTTATCTGGTGGCTCAACAGATGTTGCGATGTTGTCTTGGCTTGCTGCCTTGCCAGCAACGCTTGGTCAGGTGAAAGATCTAGAAATCACCAGTTTTAAGTATGACGGCCAACGTGGTGAAGTGCGCATTCACGCACGTAGCTCAGACTTCCAGCCTTTTGAGCAGGCTCGTGTGAAGTTGGCTGAGAAGTTTAATGTTGAGCAAGGTCAGCTTAATCGCAGCGATAACGTTGTGATGGGTAGCTTTGTGTTGAAGCGTCAGTGAGGTGATGATGAAGAATTTAATTTCTCAAGCGCAAGCTTGGTGGAGTGGCATCTCTCAGCGTGAACAACGACTTGTGCTGGGCTGTGGTGCATTCGCCATCCTTGGCATTCTTTACTGGGGGCTGCTGCAGCCGATGAGCCAACGTGCAGAGTTGGCGCAATCTCGTATCCAAAGTGAAAAGCAATTGCTTACATGGGTACAAGACAAAGCTGATGACATTACCGCATTGAGAAAAAGCGGGGGTGTCAGTTTTTCCAATCAGCCACTTAACCAACTTGTCTCTTCATCAGCGCGCCGTTTTAAGGTGGAACTGATTCGTGTGCAACCACGCAACGACAGTGTGCAAGTGTGGATTAAACCGCTCGCATTCAACCAGTTGGTGGATTGGCTACGCTACTTGAAAGAGCAGCAAGGCATTGAAGTTGAATTTTTAGACATCGATCGTACAGACCAAGCGGGCATGATTGATGTGAACCGTCTGCAATTTAAGCGAGGTTAAGGTGAAGCGAGCAGTACTTTACGTTGTAATCTTTATCGTTTGTTTTTCTGTTAGCTTGATCATGGGGTTACCTGTTTCTTGGGTTCTCCAGCAAGCCCCCACTGTGAAAGGGCTCGACATACAAGGTGCTCACGGTTCCGTTTGGCAAGGTCAGGCTTCTAGCGTGCGTTGGCAGCGTCAAAACCTAGGGCAAGTGAATTGGGATTTCCAATGGTCTAGCTTGTTTACCGGCAAAGCCGAATTTTCGGTACGTTTTGGGCGCGGCAGCGATATGAACATTCGCGGTCGAGGTTTAGTTGGATACAGTCTCAGCGATGGCCCTTACGCGGAAAATTTGGTGGCGTCGATCCCGGCATCGAAAGCCGTCGAACAAGCGCGCCTGCCGGTGCCTGTTAGTGTTGATGGCCAGCTGGAGTTGAACATTCGTCATGCGACTTACGCAGCTCCGTGGTGTAAAACTGGTGAAGGCACATTGGTTTGGAGTGCCAGTGGCATTCAAAGTCCAGTGGGAAGCTTAGAGCTCGGCCCTGTTATTGCTGATTTGAAATGCCAGGATAGCGTGCTAACTGCATCAGGTGAGCAAACCAGTAAGCAAGTTTCCTCGGCGTTTTCAGCGGAGCTGATGCCGAATCAACGCTATTCAACGAAAGCGTGGTTTAAACCTGGCGCAGATTTCCCATCAAGCATGGGGGAGCAGTTGAAATGGCTTGGACAGCCAAACGCACAAGGTCAATACGAGTTTGACTATAAAGGCAGATTCTAATTTTAAGCCAACGTAATACAGAAAAGAGCTGCCAATGTGCAGCTCTTTTTGTTTTTGGATCATAGTAGGCCAAACCCTCTATTCGCTTTACGTAAATAAACGAGGGACAAAGTTGGTTGTTTAAGTGGTTGTATTTTAATTGGATTGTGTGGTTTGTGCAGTTTGATTAGCTTTAGGTATATGGCAGGTCAAATACTGTTAAAGCTGCTCATGCGGAAAAAGAAAAGGCCGTGAACGGAATTCACGGCCTAATGATACAAGTTGAGTTACGCAAGTATAAGTACTTAATCTTTGCGTTGCAGGATGTCATCCCAAGGCAAATTCGTATCGCCCAGCACGATAAAGTTCGGGTTCTCTAGCGTTTCCCGTTCGTTGTAAGACAAAGGTTCGAGGTGAGTGCTGAGAATACGTCCGCCGGCTTCTTCCACGATGCATTGCGTTGCTGCTGTATCCCATTCGCCAGTAGGGCCCAAACGTAAATAGCAATCGACCGCTCCTTCCGCCACCAAACACGCTTTTAGTGCTGCAGAACCGAGAGGAATTAAGTCGTAGTTCCAAGCGCTGCTCATGCGGCTGGTGATGCGATTAATGTCTTGGCGACGGCTGATAGCAATGGCAATGTTTTGTCCTGCTTGTTCATGTTTGTGCGTGTGGATTTTCACGCTTTCAGACATGTCTGGGATTTTCCACGCACCTTTGCCGCTGTATGCGTAATACGTGACGCCAGAAACAGGCCCATACACCACGCCCATCGCTGGTTTGTTGTTGTCAATTAACGCAATGATAGTCGCAAAGTCGCCACTGCGTGCAATGAATTCTTGTGTGCCATCTAATGGGTCGACCAACCAATAACGCTGCCATTGTGCGCGCTGCTCTAAGCTGATGTCGGCGGCTTCTTCAGACAACACGGGGATGTCTGGTGTCAGTTCACTTAAACGTTCAGTGATGAGTTTGTGCGCGGCAATATCGGCGCTTGTGACCGGTGTTTCATCACTTTTGGTATACGCTTCATATTGCTTTTTCTCGTAGATATCGAGAATCATTTGTCCCGCACTGCGGGCAATTTCGATAACTTGAGGAAGCAGGTGAGATAGATCTTTTGTCATTGGCATAGGTGATAGTCCTTACTCACAATATTTTCGGTTTACACCGTTATTGATTGTTGTTGTGAGTGGTGTTTGGTAAGTGTTTCAGTGCCAACATTAACGCCGTGATGCTTCGTGCTTCACAGAAGTCCAAATGCGTTAATAGCTCTTCGGCTTGTGCGAGTGGCCAGCGCACAATTTCTAACGGCTCTGGTTCGTCACCTTCTTGCTTTTCAGGGTATAGCGATTGACCTAGAAACAGCGTCATCTTGCTCGAAAAATAAGAAGGAGCAAGGATCACTTGTTTTAACGGGGTGAGTTCCTTACAACCAAAACCAATTTCTTCTTTTAGTTCTCGGTCAGCGGCCTGATGTGGCGTTTCACCGGGATCGATAAGACCTTTAGGAAAACCCAGTTCGTAGCGCTCTGTACCAGCAGCGTATTCACGTACCAACAGTAAATCGCCCTGCTCGGTTACCGGTACAACCATTACGGCATCGCGACCACTTGGCTTCATGCGCTCATAAGTGCGATGCTCGCCATTGGAGAAGCGAAGGTCGAGGGCTTCCACAGCAAACAGTTTTGATCGAGCGACCGTCTGACAAGAGAGAATCTCTGGTGGGGTCCTTTTCGACATGGCGCTGACTCCTTGGTGTCGTTGGCTTTTGTAAGGTGCGTAAGATTCTTAATATATGAGAACTCTGCAAGAGTTGCTAGTTTGATTTCATCGCTTCGGCAGTGTTCGCTCGATAACCTTGAAAGAGGTCGTGTGTGACGAAGAATCTCACGTGTTTAATGGATTGTTCAGATACAAAAATGGGAGACCAAAGCCTCCCATTTTCACCGACGATAAGCTCTTAGTAGTAAGAGTGGTCACCACGGTCGTGTTCTGTTGCATCTCGAACTGCTGTTAGCTCACCAACGAACTGGTTTAGTAGCTCTTTCTCGATGCCTTCTTTTAGTGTTACGTCAACCATTGAACAACCGTTACAGCCGCCACCGAATGCAACGATAGCTACGCCTGCTTCAGTTATCTCAACCAAGTTCACGTGACCGCCGTGGCCAGCAAGCTGTGGGTTAACTTGAGTTTGGATAACGTACTCAACACGCTCAACAAGTGGCGCATCGTCCGACACTTTACGCATTTTTGCGTTTGGTGCTTTCAATGTCAGTTGAGAACCCATTTTGTCGGTAACGAAGTCGATTTCAGCGTCTTCAAGGAAAGGTAGGCTTAGCTCATCCACGTAAGCTGAAAAACCTGCGTAAGGGATCTCAGTGTCGGTCGCTTCAACCGCTTCTGGTGGGCAGTAAGATACGCCACACTCAGCGTTTTGTGTACCTGGGTTCACAACGAAAATACGAATGTTAGTGCCTTCTGGCTGTTGGCCTAGAAGGTTAGCGAAATGCGTTTGCGCAGTTTCTGTAATAGTAATATTTGACACGACGAATACCTGAGTAATTTTGTAGGTTACTGCTGCTATTCTACTCCTGTTGACGTATGGGTCTAGTCTTTTTGATGCTAAGGCATGGCGAAGCGATCTAGACAGCACCAGGAGCAGGGGTTCTGCAGATGCAGTAAATATCGACGGTTTCTACGCCAACTTCAAGTAGTAAATGACATAATTGTCGAACCGTGCTTCCCGTCGTGACCACATCATCTACTATTGCGACGTGGTTATACTTTGGTGGCTGATTTAAGGTGAAAGCGCCTTTTAAATTCTGTTCTCGACTGGATTTCTTGTACCCGCGCTGCGACTGGGCGTGTTTTACGCGGCGAAACACGTGATTATCAAACCTCACATTAAGGTGGCCAGCCAAATGTCGCGCCAATATGTCGCTCTGATTAAAGCCTCGATACAAGTAGCGTTGCCAGTGCAATGGCACTGTGGTGATAAGCGGAGCGGGAGTTGAAATGCGCTGGGCAAGCAATTGCGTTAAAGCGCGAACATGCCATGTTTGTCCGTGATCTTTGAAGCGTTGTACTTCTCGAGACAGCGGAAAATCGTAGTCTCCCAAGGTAAATAGCCGTTGCCACGGTGGAGGCTCGGAGAGGCACTCGCCGCAAATACTCTCTATATTCGCTTCCTCAGCTTTTAAGCTCAATCCACAGCGTTGGCAGCGTTTTACTGGCGTAAGATATTGATAACAGTGACCACACCAACGCAGCGCATTGGGTTGAGCGGCAGCCTGAATCGGGAAACGACATAAACCGCATTGACTGCTGAGCACACGATGCATGATGTTTTGCCAGTGATGAGATAACATACCGCTTATTCAAGGTTAGATTTTGCACAGCCTAACGCTTGAGTGAAGCAATAAGGAATAAAATAAGTGGGAGAGATTGAGAGCATGAGCACGAATTTACACTGGCAGTCGTTCGGTCAGGGACCGGATTTGGTGTTGCTGCATGGCTGGGGGATGAATGGCGCGGTTTGGCAGCAAACGGTCGAATCTCTGCAGACCGATTTTTGTGTCCATGTCGTCGATCTTCCTGGATACGGCTTTAGCGCTGAGCATCATGGTGAAGACCTCGCACAAATCGCTGCCATGGTACTAAAAGACGCGCCAGAGAAAGCAGTGTGGCTAGGTTGGTCGCTGGGTGGTTTGGTTGCCACGCACATTGCGCTCAATGCTCCTCAGCGAGTGAGTAAGCTGATCACCGTCGCCAGCTCACCAAAATTTGCCGCAGAAAAACCGTGGCGCGGCATTCAACCGAATGTACTGAGCGCGTTCACCTCTCAGTTACTAGAAGATTTCTCACTGACCATTGAGCGCTTTATGGCGCTGCAAGCCATGGGAAGTCCGTCTGCACGTAAAGATGTTAAACAACTCAAACAAGCGGTGCTATCGCGTCCTCAGCCGAACCCTGAGTCACTATTGGTTGGCTTAAATATTTTGGCGGATGTTGACCTGCGTGATGCTTTGATTTCCCTGAACATGCCGATGCTACGTCTTTACGGTCGTTTGGATGGTTTGGTGCCGATTAAAGTGGCGACCGATCTCAGCCAGCAACTGCCTCACACGCAACAGTTTGTCTTTTCTCAATCTTCTCATGCACCGTTCATGACCGAACATGATGAATTTTGTGCGAAAGTTCGAGATTTCGCTCAGGATTAAAATCGTGCAGTGAAAAAGGCTAAAGTTGATTAAAATTTGGCCGATATAATTGTCGGTAAGGTTTTATTAGTAAATAAGGCCAAGCCATATTGACGAGTTGGGCGACTCTGAGGAGGGTTCGCAATGATTGTGTCACCGACCAACGTAAGTGTGCCACTGATCGCCCCATCCGTTAATGTGCAGACGGAACAAGCTGCTCGTGACAACAGAGTCCGAGAACCTGTGACGCCGACGGTCGCATTGGCAAAAACCAATGCCGAGCGCAAAGTAAAAAGTGATGAAAAGCGACGACGTCAGTCCTCTTGGGATCCCTCTGAGCATCCCGATTATGAAGTGGACCATGAAGTTGATGCGCGTTATCACGAGGAGCCGGAAGATACGCTTGAAAGGCTTTTCGATTTACTGGCACTGAAATCGTACAGTGAAGATCAGGGAAAGGGCTATGCGATACGCTTTCGTTTACCGAAGCGCATTTTGGATGCTGCGATCAACCAAGGATTGATGGAAAAGCGCAGGAAGGTGATCAAATTTCATTATGGTCATTCGGTCGTGCCCCATACCCCGTCAGAAGTGATAGCAGTATTATGACGAATCAATATCCTATCCAATAAAAACGCTCCAATCAGCATGACTGACTGGAGCGTTTTCTTTTTTCTTCTGGATGCTTGAAGCCGTCGCCCAGCTGCAACGTTAATATCTCAAGTGCAGCCGTTAAAACCTAGACTACTTCTTTGCTTTGGCGAAAGCAGCCGCAAATGCGCCACCCATCGCATTGTTCGATGAGGAATCATCACGGCGAGGTTGACGACGTTGTGATTGGTCATTACGACGCGGCGCTGCTGATGAGCGTTGGCTGCGGTTGTCTTGACCCGGCTCGTCGTTTAAACGCATCGATAGACCGATACGCTTGCGCTGTACATCCACTTCCATCACTTTCACTTTAACGATGTCACCTGCTTTCACCACTTCACGCGGATCAGAAACGAAACGATCCGTCAGGGCTGAGATGTGCACTAAACCATCTTGGTGAACACCAATATCGACGAAAGCACCAAAGTTGGCCACGTTCGATACGACGCCTTCGAGAATCATGCCCGGTTCTAGATCTGCAACCGAGTTAACGCCTTCAGCGAAGGTTGCGGTTTTGAACTCCGGACGAGGGTCTCGGCCTGGTTTGTCCAGCTCTTTGATGATATCGGTTACCGTTGGGACACCGAAGTGCTCATCGGTGTAATCCACCGCGTGCAGACCTTTAAGGAACGTTGAATCGCCAATCAGTGCTTTGATGTCTTTACGGTTCTTCTCGGCAATCGCTTTGACTACAGGGTAGGCTTCTGGGTGCACTGCAGAGGCATCCAGTGGGTTTTTACCATCCATAATACGAAGGAAACCCGCACACTGCTCGAACGCTTTAGGACCTAAACGAGGTACTTTCTTCAAGGTTGTACGTGCTTCGAAACGACCGTTTTCATCACGGAAGTCGACAATGTTCTGTGCGATGGTGCTCGACAAGCCCGCTACGCGCGTCAGTAGCGCTGCAGAGGCAGTGTTCACATCAACACCCACCGCGTTTACACAGTCTTCGACAATCGCATCAAGACGTTTTGCCAGCATAGATTGGCTAACATCGTGCTGATATTGGCCCACACCGATCGATTTAGGATCGATTTTAACGAGCTCCGCTAGCGGGTCTTGCAGACGACGAGCAATCGACACCGCACCACGCAGAGATACGTCCATATTTGGGAACTCTTTCGCTGCAAGCTCAGATGCTGAGTAAACCGATGCCCCCGCTTCACTTACGATGATCTTCTGAACTTTCAGGTTGCCGCGTTTGATCACGTCTGCGACAAAGCTGTCGGTTTCACGCGAAGCCGTGCCGTTACCTATCGCAATCAAATCCACGTTGTATTTGCGCACCAACTGATCAACGATTTGCGCTGATTTGTCGTATTGCTTTTGTGGTGGGTGAGGGTAGATGGTTTCTGTTGCAAGCACTTTACCAGTAGGGTCGACAATAGCGATTTTAGAGCCTGTACGCAGACCCGGATCGAGACCCAGCGTCGCACGAGGGCCTGCCGGTGCTGCCATCAACAAATCTTTTAGGTTGGTGGCAAACACTTCAATCGCTTCGATTTCAGCGCGTTCTTTCATTGCGCCCATCAGCTCGGTTTCCATGTGCATCGATACTTTGATGCGCCATGCCCAACTGATCACTTGTTTACGCCATGCGTCCGCCGGTGCGCTGCTTAGCGTCACGCCATAATGGTCGGCAATGATGGTTTCACAGTGCGATTGGCGTGCACCTTCTTCTTGTTCAGGGTCGGCGTTCATCGCCAACGTTAAAAAGCCTTCATTACGACCTCGTAACATCGCCAGTGCACGGTGTGATGGCACTTTGCTCAGTGGCTCGTTATGGTTGAAGTAATCTTTAAACTTCTCGCCTTCTTGCTCTTTACCTTCAACGACACGAGAAACCAGTTCCGCATTGCGGTTTAGATGAGCACGAATTTTTTCAAGCAGGTTCGCATCCTCAGCAATGCGCTCCATGATGATTGCGCGAGCGCCATCCAGTGCCGCTTTGGTATCTGTGATGCCTTTGTCCGCATCAAGATATTTCGTCGCTTCGCTTTCTGGTTCAGTTTGTGGCTGGTTCCAAAGTGTATCCGCGAGAGGTTCTAAGCCAGCTTCAATCGCGATTTGACCTTTGGTGCGGCGCTTTGGTTTGTATGGCAGGTAAAGGTCTTCCAGGCGAGTCTTGCTGTCGGCTTGCGTGATCTCTCGTTCTAGTTCTGGCGTCAGTTTGCCTTGTTCTTGGATCGACTTCAGAATGGTTTGACGGCGATCGTCGAGCTCGCGAAGGTATGACAGACGGCTGTCCAGAGTACGCAGTTGGGTATCATCAAGGCCACCTGTCACCTCTTTACGGTAACGTGCAATAAATGGGACCGTGTTACCATCATCAATCAGGGTGACAGCGGCGTTGACTTGCTCTGGGCGAACATTCAGTTCTTGAGCAATCATGCGACAGATAGCTTGGCTCATCCGTGTATTCTCTTTTAATTCGGTTTGGATATTGGTTGTGTATAGAACATTGGGGTCATTCATAGAATTTGCAATGTTTTAAATTAGCTTCGCAAAAATTTACCGGGCGCTGGTGGACATCGGTCAGATTTATGTCAAAACTGTAATTAAATTGAGAACTTATAAGTTCTGTTGGCGACTAATTTTATATACCTTGGCTCACACGGATAATCATGATGAAAAAAATGTCTTTGGCTCTGGCACTCTCTAGTGCTCTCCTGATAGCCCCGTTTGGTTGGGCGCAATCCATCTCTGCAACCACGCAAGATCCCATCTATCAACTTGATGATAAGTTAGTTTTAGGGCGGGTCGAAAGTGTGTATTACAGCGAAATTCCTGAGCTAAGTGACGTCCCTTTCATCGGTAAAATTGATACCGGCGCTGACACCACCTCCATGCATGCAGAAAATATTCACGTAAGCAGCAGCAATCCCAAATACAAAAATCTTAAAGATGACAAACTGTTGTGGGCAATTGTCGACGATTTAGGTGGCACGCAAGCCAAATGGGAAGCCAACAGTTTTGAACCTTATCAAGTTACCGTCAGTTTCACGATTCAGCATCCTTATACTGGCAAAGAGATCACGGTAACCGACGATCTTGAGCGCATCAGTGCTATCCGCAGTCGCACCAGCAAAAAACCGATTTTGCGTCCAACCGTAAAAATGCCGATGACGATTGCTGGGCATACGGTAGATACCGTGGTGAACCTTACCTCGCGTAAACAGTTCTCTGCGCCAATCCTGATTGGCAAAACTTACCTAGATGATAACGCGTGGGTGTTTGCTGGGTATGACTACCTGCAAGAACAACCCAACGCGAAAATGATTGGCAAGAAAGAGACGGTAGAAATCGAAGGCATTCCCTACAAAACCAGCGTTTCGACAAGCAGCCGGTACACCAACGTTCACGCGCTCGACATCAAAGTTGATAAAAAAGCCAAGCAAGTGTCGTTTACTTTAGAGGGTGAGAACGGTAAGCGCCATCCTATGACACTGCCATTGGTGCGCATGTTGAAAACCACCAAGAGCGAGCGACCTTTGGTGTATCTGCCTGTCAAGATTGATGAAAACGAAACTCAGCAATGGTTGGTGTACTTACGAGACCGCAGCAAGTTCAGTTCGCAAATCCGTCTGGGTCGAGACGTAGTGAGCCAACATTTCGTGATAGATACCGACAAAGAGAATTTGCTCGGTGGTGTGGAAAAAACCTTTAAGAGTGCACTGAAGTCCAAGCCATTGGTGATTTCACCGGAAGAGGAAGTGAACATTGATGGCTACGTGGTTCCCGCTTATCCAACCTTTACCGTGAAAACGCCATTATTACGCGTGAATGGATTTGAACTGAGTGAAAAGGGCAAAGACGAAGTCGCGACGTTCTATTTGAGCAATGAAAAAGGCAAAGAAGAAAAAATCACCAAACCCGTGCTGAAGAAACTCAAAGTCGGCGACATGGTGCGTCCTGTGGTGGAAGGTGACTTCTTGTTCGGTAACAAGGAAAAGTCGATGGAGTTTGCTATCGACGTGCTAGATAAAGATGAAGAGCAGCCGTTTTTCGTTTTCGGCCACAACATGGCTAAAGGTGGCGTGCTACTGAATACGCGCGCAGACCACTTGCTCGATGCAAAACCTTTGTTCCGAGCCGGCCACATCGAAGTGGCCGAAGTGGAAGGCATGTCTTTCCCGGTCAAACTGGACACCGGTGCGGATGTCAGTTCTATCAATGCTAAGGACATCAAACTGTTCCAAAAAGATGGCAAAGACATGGTGAGCTTTACCTACGAAAATGACCTCGGTATGCAAAAAGCCTTTACTCGCGAAGTGGTAGATGTAATGAAAATTACTGCGAAAAAAGGTGAGAAAGCAAACGTACGTCCGGTGGTGGAAATGCACGTCAAACTGGGTGACTTAGAGAAGAAAATTCGCGTGAATTTGCAAGATCGCGGACGCTTTCATTACAGCATGATTTTGGGTAAAAACTTCTTAAAGCACGGTGCGTTAGTGGCGAGTGAAACCAATTACATCGTGACGAAAAAACCAGATTACGAAAAATAGTCGAACCGTCGCCTAACCTAATTGCCAATACCCAAAGTCCGCTCTGAGAATCTTGTGGCTTTGGGTATAATTCTAGGTTTAGGATGAAGATCGCATAAGCGTCGATGCTGCTGAATGTGCGGCATTTTTTATGCCGAAATGAATAGGAGCCAAATTGAAAACTAAGCTGATTACCCGTGAAGGTTATAACAAACTCAAGCAAGAGCACGATTACCTCTGGAATGAAAAGCGTCCAGAAATCACCAAGATCGTGACGTGGGCGGCCAGCCTTGGCGATCGTTCGGAAAATGCTGACTACACCTTCAATAAACGACTGCTGCGTCAAATCGATCGACGCGTTCGTTTTCTCAGAAAGTTTTTACCTGAAGTCACCATCGTAGATTACTCACCTCAACAAGAAGGCAAAGTCTTTTTTGGTGCTTGGGTCGAGATTGAAAACGAAGCTGGTGATGTGAAGAAGTTCCGCATTGTGGGGCCAGAAGAAATATATGGCGATGCCAAAGATTACATCTCCATTGATTCCCCTATGGCCAGAGCCATGTTGAAAAAGCAAGTGGATGAAGAATTTACCGTTCGAACGCCGGAAGGTGACAAAGAGTGGTTCATCAATTCGATTGAATACAACAAGCAAAGCGCAGAATCTTAACTTCCTCGACCCTGAAACATTCGGCGAGCGAAGTGCGTTTGCCAATGATGTTGACCTATTTTTATGCGCCCTCATTTGAGGGCGCGAGCTGTATTTACTGGAGAGGTTTAAAATGAAAGCCGTGATTTGTGGTGCTGCGTTAACGATGGCTATTTCGCTTCCTACTGTCGCTCAAGAAGAGCTAAAAGGGTGTGATGCCAAAGCGTTTGCTCTTGAGCAGCAAATTGAATACGCCACAGTACAAGGTAATCAAAAGCGCATTGATGGATTAAAACGAGCCCTTGCTGCGATTGAGGATGAATGCTCGGAAGAAGATTTACGCGAAAAACTGCAAGCAGAAATCGAACAAAAAGCGCAAAAAGTAAAAGCCCGCGAGCTAGAATTGGTAGAGGCACAAATGTCGGGTTCGAGCGACAAAATCGAGAAAAAGCGCCGAAAGTTAGATGAAGCGCAAAAAGAATTGTTAGACGCTAAACGTGAGTTGGAATGGAATTACGGCCAGTAGGCACACAAGCTTGAGCTGCGGTTAATACCACCTCTCATCGCGTTTTTGTGGCGTTGTTCACATCTCGAAACAAAGTCAATATCGCTAAATACTTAGGGCGGCGCGCAAATAATTTCCCAAAACCGCGTCTAAGATAAAAAGAGTAACAATTTGCACAAGCACGTTTGAAAAAACAGTGATACATTTTCGTCAATAGATGCTTCTGAAAGGATGTTTCAATGCAGGAAAATCATAAAATTTTAGTGGTTGATGACGATGCTCGTTTGCGTGCTCTGTTGGAGCGTTACCTTTCTGAGCAAGGTTTTCAAGTCCGTAGTGTAGCAAACGGCGAACAAATGGATCGCCTACTAACACGCGAAAACTTTCACTTAATGGTATTGGATTTGATGTTGCCAGGCGAAGATGGCTTGTCGATTTGTCGCCGTTTACGCCACGCCAATAACATGTTGCCAATTCTGATGCTGACAGCAAAAGGTGACGAGGTTGACCGTATTGTTGGTTTGGAAGTTGGTGCGGACGATTACCTACCTAAACCGTTCAACCCGCGCGAACTACTCGCTCGAATTAAAGCGGTTTTACGTCGCCAAACGGTTGAGCTACCGGGTGCGCCAAGTACAGAAGAAAAAGTGGTCGAGTTTGGTGAGTTTCGTTTGAATCTAGGCACGCGTGAAATGTTCCGTGGTGATGAGGCGATGCCATTAACATCGGGTGAATTTGCGGTGTTGAAATCACTGGTAACCAACGCGCGTGAGCCAATGTCGCGTGATAAGCTGATGAACATGGCGCGTGGTCGTGAATACTCGGCAATGGAGCGTTCTATCGACGTACAAATTTCTCGTCTACGCCGCATGTTGGAAGACGATCCGAGCAAACCTCGCTACATCCAGACCGTATGGGGTTTAGGTTACGTATTTGTCCCAGACGGTAAAGAGTCGTAACTCTTACTCGCTTAACCGGCAATCGGTTTTTAAAACTTCGGCCATCAAATTTCCTTCTTATTTGGTGGCCGAGGTTTTCGCAATTAGGATCATCAGGAAATTTCCATGCGAATCCGAAGTTCACTGACACAATCTATTCTACTGTTCATCTCCTTGCTTCTCGCTAGCCAAGTCTTTTCTTATTACGCCGTTTTTAACTACGCGTTGATGCCAAGCCTGCAACAGTTCAACAAAATTCTCGCTCACGAACTGAATCTGGTTCTCGATGAAGATGGCCCGCTCAAATCGGATGCACCATTGCGTCGCCAGTTATTAGAAAGGTTGGGTGTGACAGTTCACAGCATCAACAGCGAGAAGGCGGTTGAGTTTAACCATGCGATGTCGATTGATTTGATGTCGGAGGAAATGACTCAAGAGCTTGGCTCACCAACCGAAGTACGCCTGTTGCTGGGTAGTGAAAGCTACATTTTGTGGATGCACATCGAGAAGTTGCCCAATTCCATTATTCGCATCCCGCTGTCTGAGCTGCAAGAAGAGGACTTTGCGCCGCTATTTCGTAACAGCCTGATCATGGCGCTATTAATTATCGCAGGTGGTTGGTTGTTTATTCGCTTGCAAAACCGGCCATTATTGGCGTTGCAACGAGCGGCAGAAGGCGTTGGGAGAGGGGAAATTCCCCCACCGCTACCAGAAAAAGGCGCATCGGAAATTCGTTCGGTAACTCGTGCGTTTAACCAGATGTCGAAAGGGATTCAAGAGCTCGAAGAAGACCGCGCTCTGTTAATGGCAGGCATCAGTCATGATTTACGTACGCCGCTGACGCGAATTCGTCTCGCTACTGAAATGATGTCGCCAGAAGACAGCTATTTGGCGGAAGGGATCATCAGTGACACGGAAGAGTGCAATGAGATCATCAGTCAATTTATGGATTATCTAAAGCCTGTAAACAAAGAATCGTTTGAGTCGGTTGATGTCAGCACCATCGCTAGTGACGTGGCGAGCTCTGAAGGGGGGTATGAAGTTGAGATTGAAACGGACTTGAACATGCACCTTCCTCCAGCGAAAGGCAGCCCGATTGCTATTAAGCGAGCGGTGAGTAACTTAGTTGTCAACGCACTGCGTTACGGCAACGGTTGGGTGAAAATCAGCACAGGCGTGACGGCAGACAAACAGTTGGTTTGGATATGCGTAGAAGACAACGGGCCGGGGATTGAGCAGTCGCAAATCGCGAAGTTGTTCGAACCGTTTACCCGTGGTGATACGGCGCGTGGCAGCGAAGGTACTGGTCTGGGTTTAGCGATTGTAAAACGTATTGTTATCCAACATTCAGGTTCGGTGGTGATGCGTAATCGCAGTGAAGGCGGCTTGATCGCCCAAATCAGTTTCCCGACCAAATAATCCTCTAAAACCAAAAAGCCCAACCAAAAATGTGGTTGGGCTTTTTAATTTCTAAGTACAAGTATTAAGATTCTTTCACTTCTTGAGCGACAAGTTCATCTTCTTCTGTCAGTTTTTCTGGAAGCAGCAAGTTCAGCAGTATCGCGGTGATACCGCCAGCAGCCACACCGGTTGAGAAGATGCTTTTAATAAACTCAGGCATAAACTGCAGAATCTCAGGTTTCTGAGCGATACCTAACCCCATCGAGAATGACAACGCCATAATCAGAATCGCGCGGCGGTCGAGATCAACACGCGAGATAATGCGCACGCCTGCAGCGGCAATGGTGCCGAACATCACGATGGTAGCGCCACCAAGTACAGGCTCTGGGATCAGCTGAACAAAACTGGCCACGCCCGGGAATAGACCAAGAATCACTAACATGCCCGAGATAAAGTAACCCACGTACCGGCTTGCGACGCCCGTTAGCATGATAATGCCGTTGTTTTGACTGAAAGTAGAGTTTGGAAAGCTGTTGAATACCGCAGCGATGGCCGAGTTCAGACCATCCGCTAATACCCCACCTTTGATGCGCTTCATGTAAATAGGGCCTTTAACCGGCTCGCCAGATACTTCAGACGTTGCGGTAATGTCGCCGATCGCTTCCAACGCCGTGATAAAGAAAATCAGCACGAGAGGGATAAACAGTGACCAGTCAAATGACAAACCGTACTGCATCGGAATCGGTAGCGCAACGAGGTTGGTTTCCCCCAATTTTGAGGTGTCGACCATACCCATGAAGTATGCCATTACATAGCCAACCAGCATGGCAATCACGATCGAAGCCACGCGAATGTATGGGTTTTTAGAACGATTCAAAATCACAATTAACCCAAGTACGGTACCAGCGAGCGCCAGTTTGTCTAAGCTACCAAAAGTACCGTCGCCCATTGCAGCATAGCCACCACCCATAGAAACCAAGCCGACTTGGATCAGCGTCAGGCCAATCAGAGTTACGACAATGCCAGAGACGAGAGGCGTGATGATGCGACGTGCATGCTCAAGCACACGAGACAGTAAGATCTCGGCAAAGGAGGCAACTAAAATCGTCCCGAAAATCGCCGCCATCATGGTGCTGATGTCCGCGCCACCTGCTTTGAGTGATAAACCCGCACCGATGATTGGACCCAAAAAGTTAAAGCTGGTGCCTTGCACCGATAGCAAGCCGGAGCCGACAGGGCCAAAGGTACGGATTTGGATAAAGGAAGAAACACCAGATGCAAACAGCGACATGCTGATAATGGTGTTGGTTTGATCGGCCGGAACGCCCAAAGATTGGCAAATGATTAATGAAGGTGTAATCACCGCAACGAACATCGCCAATAAATGCTGAAGTGCAGCAAAAATCGTTTGTGGCAGTGGTGGACGATCATTTAATTGATAGACCAGTTCCGAAGATCGGTTTGAAGTTGTCATGATTTGTCTCGCTAGTCGCAATGTGTTCCCAGATCTCGCTGAATGGGAGGGCTGGGTGGAGTTGACGTCGTTACCTGTGATTGCTGTTAATCAGTGTCAACTCAGGTTGGTGAAGTGTGATGAGGCACACTCTAGAAATTTTGAGCGCGATTATAGAGAGATTTACCCAAAAAGCAATCGTTTGCTATTGGTGGCGGCACTAAAAAACGAGCCATTTGGCTCGCTTTAAGATTTACGCTTTGGAGTAGATATCACGCTCGCCTAGCCAGCGATCGATAATGGCGGCTGCATTGGTTGGGTAATTGTCGTGAATATGACGTGCAATACGTTGAACTTCGGGAATTAAGCGTTGATCTCGAACTAAATCGGCAATTTTGAAATCAGCCAAGCCTGTTTGTTTGGTGCCCAACAATTCGCCGGGCCCGCGGATCTCGAGGTCTTTCTGCGCAATAACAAAGCCATCGTTACTTTCACGCAGCACACCGAGTCGTTTTTGTGCGGTTTTCGACAGGGGGGCGTGGTACAGCAGGACACAGTGACTGGCAACCGAGCCTCGACCGACGCGGCCTCTTAACTGGTGTAATTGAGCCAAACCAAGGCGTTCAGGGTTTTCGATGATCATCAAGCTAGAGTTTGGCACGTCTACGCCAACTTCTATCACCGTCGTGGCTACGAGCAGGTGGAGCTTGTTGTCTTTAAACTCTTGCATGACAGCTTGCTTTTCGGCGGGCTTCATACGGCCATGAACTAGGCCAATTTTTACATCTGGCAGTTTGCGCTGCAACTCTTCGGTGGTGTCTGCTGCGGCTTGAGCTTCCAACACTTCCGATTCATCGATCAGCGTACACACCCAATACGCTTGCTTGCCTTCGTTAAGACAAGCGTTTCGTACCCGCTCGACAATGTCGTCACGTTTGGTATCTGGAATGGCGACGGTTTGAATCGGCGTTCGGCCTGGTGGTAATTCGTCTATCACCGACGTTTCCAAATCAGCATACGCTGTCATTGCTAGTGTGCGAGGAATCGGAGTTGCCGTCATGATGAGCTGATGCGGATACGCGCCTTGTTTTGCCCCTTTCTCACGTAACTCTAATCGCTGATGGACGCCAAAGCGGTGCTGCTCATCAATGATGACTAAAGCTAGGTGATGAAATTCCACATGTTCTTGGAAGAGAGCGTGAGTACCCACTATCATTTGCGCTTCACCGCTGGCAATGCGAGCCAGTTCCGTCTCTTTGGCTTTGCCCTTGAGCTTACCAGCAAGCCAGCCAACTTGAATGCCCATGGCTTCAAACCAGTTGGCGAAATTGATGGCGTGTTGTTCGGCGAGCAGCTCAGTTGGTGCCATTAAAGCCACTTGGTAACCGTGCTCGATAGCTCGAACCGCAGCCAGTGCCGCGACGAGGGTTTTCCCTGAGCCTACGTCACCTTGGACAAGACGCATCATTGGATGCGGCTTTTCGAGGTCGGATTCAATCTCTTTCACCACGCGAGCTTGAGCATTGGTCGGAGAAAACGGCAGTTGCGCCAACAGCTGTTTTTTCAGTTTGTCACATGGTGCGAGCGGTAAGGCGATATCTTGCTGGCCTTTGCTGCGAACCGCCAACATCGATAAGTTCTGAGCGAGCAACTCTTCCATGATCAAACGGATTTGAGCGGGGTGCTTACCTTCATCAAATTCATCTAAATTAATGGTTGGCGGCGGGCGATGAATGGTGTGCAACGCCTGCGACATAGTAATCTGATGGTTATACAAGCCAGAAGGTAGCAATTCTTGCACTGCCGCTTTATCGAGTAGCACCAATGCTTGCTCAGTAAGGTTACGTAAAGTGATTTGACGCAGGCCATCTGTGGTTGGATAAACCGGGGTTAAGCTTTGTTCCACATCTGGCTTTTGTTCACTGGCGTAAAATTTGTAGTCAGGGTGCACAATTTCCAGCCCCATACCACCACGCTTAATTTCTCCGTAAGCGTGTACTAACTTACCCTGTGAAAAATTGTTCTTCATCGCTGCAGTAAAGTTGAAAAAACGCAGCGTGATGGTGCCATTGCCGTCACTGATTTTGACTGTCAGCATTTTGCGTTTACCAAAAATGGTATCGACGGTCATGACTTTACCTTGTACTGCAGCCCAAAGGCCTGCGTGCAGTTTGGCAATAGGATAAATGCGGGTGCGATCTTCGTAGCGTAGAGGCAGGTGGAACAACAAATCTTGAACGCTATGCAAGCCGACTTTAGCGAGTTTTTCTGCGACTTTGGCGCCAACTCCTGATAGAGAAGTTAAAGGAACAGCAGATAGCATTTGGGCAGACATAGAAAGCTCAAGAAAATGGTTAACATAGCAGTATGTTAACCATTGAGCTGTGTTTTTGTACAGGAAAAACTATAAGAAGTGGCGTAGAAAGCGAGGGCTTTCGACGTTATGTTTCAGCTTAAGCTTTTTGCATCTCTTGCCACCACGCCTCATCTGCGATGATTTGACCTTCATCGTCGAGTGGCGGGTATTCCAGTTTCTTGCGTTTCGCTACTTTGGCAAGCACTGGGTGACCACGTTCAAATAAGATGCGATGAATGGTTTCTTTTGGTAGTGCGCTTTCTTCACGATCATACATGCCTGCCGCTTCACGTTGGCGTTGCGCTTCATACAGAATGACTGCGCTGGCGACCGAAACATTCAAAGATTGCACCATTCCAATCATCGGAATAATGATGTCTTGATCGGCGAGTTTTTTCGCTTGTTCAGACGCGCCAATTTTTTCACTCCCCAGGATGATTGCAGTCGGTTTGGTGTAGTCGATTTCACGAAAATCGACCGCGGTGTCCGATAAGTTGGTCACCAATACTTGCATGCCTTGGGCTTTGAGCTCGGTAATGGCAGTTTCAATCGAGTTGTGAGTTTCTACTTCAACCCAGTTACGAGCACCAGCAGAAGTGTGGGTTAACGTGCGCATTTTATCAGGCCAGATAGCATGAACTTTGTGTAAGCCCGTGGCGTCAGCCGTACGAATAACGGCAGAGACGTTATTAGGTTTATGAACCTCTTCTAGGCACAATGTAAGGTCGGTTTGGCGTGCTTTAAGCACCTGATGGATACGGTGGTAACGTTCTAAATTCATAGTAAATAAATAGGGTATAAAAAAATCGCCACCCAGTGTGAGTGGGTGGCGATGAGTTTAGTTCTTTCTTCGTCTGACTCGGGTCGCCTGCGGCATCGCTTTGATTTTTCGCATGATACCTGCAAGGTGGACACGATCTTTGGTGGTCAGCAGAACGGTGACAGTATACAGTCGGCCATCACGTTCTTCGGTCGACAGGCCATGGATATTGGAGCCTGTTTTCGAAATCACGTTGGTCAATTCTGCCAGAGCACCTTGGTGGTTGAGCATGTCGACTTTCAGTTCTGCGATAAACTCTTTGTCGTAATCGTCAGACCACGCAACGGCCATGTATTTGTCCGGCTCTTTTTGGTAACCGCGCACATTTGGACACGTTTCACGGTGAACAACCAAGCCACGGCCAGGAGACACATGCGCAATGATGTGGTCATCTGGAATTGGGTGACAGCAGTTAGCAAACGTCAGCAGCAAACCTTCCGCCCCACGAATTGGAAGTTTCTTCTTCGAGTCGGTTGGAATGGAACTGGTTGTCGTTAGTTCTTCAGTATCGCCCAGCAAACGACGAGCAATCACAATGCTCATGAGTTCGCCTAAGCCAATTGCTGCGAGTAAATCGTCTGTGCTTTCTAAGCGCAGATCGGTCAGTACTTCTTGAATATTCTCTGGGTAGATGGAGTCAATCGAGTGACGACCCAAAGCGTGATTCAATAGGCGGCGGCCGAGCGTGATGGATTCTTCACGGCGCATGGTTTTCAGTACTTGACGAATCTTAGTGCGAGCGCGAGAAGTCACGACATAGTTCAACCAAGCGGCATTTGGACGCGCACCTGGCGCACTGATGATTTCTACTGTCTGGCCGTTCTTCAGCGCCTTACTTAGTGGGTAAGGGTTACGGTCAACACGAGCACCAACACAGGAATTACCTACATCGGTATGTACCGCGTAAGCAAAATCTACAGCTGTCGCGCCAAGTGGCAGTTCAACAATACGACCTTTTGGTGTGAAGACGTAAATCTCATCTGGGAATAGATCCGATTTTACGTTTTCAATGAATTCGAATGAGTTACCGGCACTTTGTTGTAGCTCAAGCAAGCTTTGCATCCAACGCTGCGCTTTCACTTGTGCGGTCGTGCCCGACTTATCGCCCTTGTCTTTATAAGACCAGTGCGCTGCGACACCTTTGTCCGCCATTTGATCCATATCTTCAGTACGGATCTGCACTTCAACAGGCACACCGTGTGGGCCAACCATGGAAGTGTGAAGCGATTGATAGCCGTTCGCTTTTGGTACCGCGATATAGTCTTTCATGCGACCTGGGCGCGGCTTATACAAGCTGTGTACTTGGCCTAGAACGCGATAACAAGTATCGGCAGTATCAACAACCACTCGGAAAGCGTAGATATCCATGATGGTGTGAAAACGCTGTTCTTTGGTTTTCATCTTGTTGTAGATGGAGAACAGGTTCTTTTCACGACCTACGACGCGTGCATTCAAACCAACATCTTGCAGTCGGCCTTCGATTTCACTGTGAATACGCTGAATTATCTCTTTGCGATTCCCGCGAGCCGCTCTCACGACTTCTTTGAGTACGCGATAACGGTTTGGGTACAGCGCTTCGAAACCCAGCTCTTCTAACTCAGTTTTGATATTGTGAATACCAAGACGATGAGCTAATGGGGCATAGATTTCTAATGTTTCACGAGCGATGCGACGTTTTTTGTCTGGTCGAAGTGCACCTAACGTGCGCATGTTGTGCGTACGGTCAGCCAGTTTGATCAGGATAACGCGGATATCTTGCACCATCGCCAGAACCATCTTGCGAAAGTTCTCAGCTTGAGCCTCTTTCCTGTCACGGAATTTGAGTTTGTCCAGTTTAGATACACCATCAACCAACTCAGCGACGGTGTTGCCGAATTTCTCTTCGAGATCTTCTTTTGTAACGTCACAGTCTTCAATGACGTCATGCAGCAAAGCAGCTTGGAGGGTTTCAATATCGAGGCGCATTTCGGCCAAGATACGAGCCACAGCGACAGGGTGGATGATGTATGGTTCACCGCTAGAGCGGGTTTGCCCTTCATGGGCATCTCTCGCTACCACATAAGATTGACGCAGAGCCTCAATTTGAGGCTCTGTTAGGTATTCTTGGGCAACGTCTTTGAGGCTATCGAATAGATACAAATTATAGGCCCGGGAGGTTGTTGAATTCTAAAGACAGAATTAACGGTTGTGAGCGATGCTGCTTACTGCCGCTAGCTCTGCCGCTTCTTGCTCTTGCTGTTCTTGACGTTCACGAGCGTCTAGAACTTCTTTAGTAATTAAACCTTCTTCGATTTCGCGTAGAGCGATAACCGTTGGCTTATCGTTCTCTTCTGGCACTAGTGCATCTTTACCGCCAGTTTGCATTTGACGAGCGCGGCGAGCCGCAATCAGTACTAGGTCGAAACGGTTGCCAACTTTTTCAACAGCGTCTTGAACAGTTACGCGTGCCATGAGGACTCCAAATAGTTAACTAAATTTTAGAATGACGAGAAAGTATACAACCTAACTACTTTATTTACTAGCAATTAGACAAGCCACAATGTGTGGGCTTTCTCTCTTGTTTATTATGGCTACTTTGCACAATACAAAGTAGCGGAAATTCTGGTTAAACAGACTGACTCTTTGGTGAGAGCTATTCTGCTAATAACGCGTCAAGCATACCTTTATATTTAGCAGCTTGTTTTTCTTCCTTCAATCTTTCTGCACGAAGGATAGCTTTAAAGTCCATTAATGCTGTGTCGAAATCATCATTCACGATGACGTAGTCATATTCGCTGTAATGTGAGATTTCCGATTTTGCTTCAGCCATGCGCTTGGCGATGACTTCTGCGCTGTCTTGACCACGAGTATTTAAACGACGTTCAAGCTCACCGTTTGAAGGTGGCAGAATGAAGATGCTTTTTGCTTCTGGCATTTGCTCTCGAATTTGGCGAGCACCTTGCCAGTCGATATCTAGGAATACATCGATGCCTTTCTCTAGCGTTTCTTCAATCCATACGCGAGACGTACCGTAATAGTTACCAAACACTTCGGCGTATTCTAGGAAGTCGCCTTTAGCAATCAGAGTTTCAAACTCTTCTTTTGCGACGAAGTGGTAGTGGACACCGTCTTCTTCACCAGGACGCATGTTGCGAGTAGTGTGAGACACAGACACTTTCATTGCGTATGTTGGATTACGTTCCAACATTGCTGAGATCAAGCTAGATTTACCTGCGCCGCTAGGTGCAGATACGATATAGAGAGTACCTTTGCCCATTGTACTGTTCCACTTTTGATTGGATTGATTGAGTGCCGAAGGAAAGTTTCGACAATCTTATAACGATAGCACTGGCGGCAAGGAATCAGCCATTATGGAAATGGTGATTGGTGATAATCCCGCCAGAAAAATGGAGGCGAAGAGTATCATGATCTCTATGTGGTTACCAGTTGATCTTTTGGTTTGCATACCCTTCAATGACAACGGATTGAGAACTGAAAAACGACGAAAAAAGGGGAAGCTTTCACTTCCCCAGGCGTGCGACTGACTCACACTTAATTTTCGCGCCATGCTAAATGTATGACTTACCCTTGTGACTCTAGGAAATTAATCCAAGGGCTCGCCATTGCTCTCATATCCGGAGATTGAGCCGCACTTTTCATTGCTTTTAGAGCATTACTCGGTTGGTTTAACTCAAAATATGCCATGCCACGAATGTAAGAGAGCTCTCCTTTTTGTTCGTGCTTAGCATCTGGGGCGGCGTTTTGCGTAAATTTCGTCGCCTCCGTATATTGCTTGTCTAAAATCATTAGACGAGCAATTTTTATTTGAGTTTTTGCTTGTGGAGCAAGATTGTAAGCTTGCTGATAGACGTCGATAGCCTGTTCAAGTTCTTGTGCTTGCTGCCAAAACGAACCAAGTGTTTCCAAATTTTTTGCGTTGCGTTCTACATGACCATTATCAAAGGCTGCTTGAAGTGTTTTCGCTGCGCGGAAAGGCACCCCTTGATAAGCTTGGAAGTTTACTAAACGCAGGTATTCTTTCTCACCTTCTAATAGGCCCATTTTATGAGCCATTTCTAGTGTTGAAAGGGCATTGCGCTCTTGATTTAACTCCATGTAAATACCAGACAATTGAGTCCAGTAACGCTTATTTTTTGGATATTTAGTGGTTAATGTTTTCAATACACCCGCAACGCTCTTGAACTGCTTAAGTTCATAATGCGCAGACATCAGTAGCTGATACCAAGATTCACTAGGTTCTTTACTCATAGCGATTGCTTGCTTAGCTGGTGGAATCGCGTTTTTGTAATCTTCTAGCTGAACATAAGCACTCGCTAGAGTGATGTATGCATGCGCTTGTGGCTTTTCTTCGGTGGTTTCT
This sequence comes from Vibrio sp. VP6, assembly GCF_028823755.1. Lineage (NCBI taxonomy): Bacteria > Pseudomonadati > Pseudomonadota > Gammaproteobacteria > Vibrionales > Vibrionaceae > Vibrio > Vibrio sp. VP6. The sequence goes on along the minus strand of NZ_JAPEID010000004.1, from coordinate 97,761 downwards.
GCAATTTTGAACCACTCATTCATGGTTGCTACTGACTTTTTAAATTGCCCTTCGGCTAAGTAAAGCTGCGCCAAGCTATAACGAACTTGCTGGGCTACAGGCACTGGAAGTGCGTTTAAACTTAACGCATCAGCAAAATACTTTGCTGCTTTCGGGTAGTCATCTTGCAGAGAGTACAAAAAGCCCATCTGTTGCAGTAAGACTGCACGGTCATATTGTTTTTTGCTTGTACTACTTAATGCTGAGTTCAATTTAGAAAGGGCATCAGCGTACTTTTCTGTAGCAATGAGTTCCTGAACTTTGTTTACCGTTCGAAACGTTTTGTCTGACAACTCCGGAGTGTTGGCAAAACCAGGCGTGCCATACGCGCCTGACAATAACACTAGAGAAGCCAACAGTTTGGTATATGCTTTCATACGTATGACTCCTTAGTTTGTAGAGAACTCAATTTCTTGAGAAAGGCGAGAGCTAACCGCTTTACCATCAACCATTTTGGGTTTGAAGGTCCACTTAGATACGGTTTTCTTCGCGGCTTGTCCCAAGCCCAACTTACGTGGTGTCTCTTTTAAAACTTTGACGTCCTCGACGCTACCACGTTCGTTAACAGTAAACTCTACAAGTACGATACCTTTCTCAAGTCCAGAACGGGCAGCCTTACGAGGCATCTGAGGTTGGAATGTTGCTAAAGGCACAGGGCCTCCGCTACCTGCCAGTCTCGCTCCGCCACCTTGGCTGTAATGACCGAGCACTGAGCCACCAGTGACGTTAACTGGTAGATCGAGTTTTGGCATATCCATTGGAACTTGGTCCATCACCGGTTTTACTGTCGACGTCACCTTCATTTCTGGTGGCGGCGGCGGACGCTTAGGTGGTGGCGGTTTCGGGAGTTCGCGTTTTTTCTCCTGTACTTTTTCGTCCGGTTTAATGCGAATGAAATCGACCATACGCTGATCATCATTCGACACTAGCTCGTGGCGCTCTTTGTTTACCAGCTTGTCCATCCCCCAGAACAATCCGAGGGAGACAATGAGCGCCAGTGCAATTGAGGCCAGATACCGCATAAGCTTAATCCTTATTCGTTGCGGCAATGGAGATGCTTTCGACACCTGCCATTTTAATCTGGTCCATAACCTTCACGACTACCCCTGCATTGGCCTCGGTATCCGCTTGGATAACAACAGCGCCATCAGGGCTTTCTGCGCGAAGACGTTCGATGTTGGCGCGAACAGCGTCGACTTCAATGCGTCGTTTATCAACCCATACGTCTCCAGCAGCACCGATGGCAACCATAATGTTCCCTTTCTTCACGGTTTGTGCTGAGCTTGCTGTTGGGCGGTTTACTTCCAAACCTGCTTCTTTAACGAACGATGTTGTTACGATAAAGAAGATCAACATGATGAATACGATGTCGAGCATCGGTGTCATATCGATAGCTGTTTCGTCACTGCTATCACTGCTATAGCGTCTTTTCATGACCTATACCTCTAATTCCATTTACTCAGGCAATATGCTTTAGCTTATCTTCCAGCTTTTGCGTTGTGACTTTGGCTAAATGATCAAGACGTGAACTAAAGAACAGTCCTGACAGAGAAGCCACCATCCCGGCTAAAGTTGGGATTGTTGCCTTTGAGATCCCCGAGGCCATTGCTCGAGGGCTTCCTGTTCCGGTTACCGCCAAGATGTCGAATACTTGGATCATGCCGACTACGGTGCCGAGCAGGCCAAGTAGGGGACAAAGCGCAATCAGTACTTTGACGATTGGTAGCCCCTTTTTATTCTCAATATCCTGACGAGATACAATTTCTTGTCGGATCATCTTTGCGTTCCAGCTTTGATGTTCTGAACGCTCACTCCAAAGAGTCACGGCTTTTTTCGCGGCTCTTGGAGCGACGGCGGCAAAGTAGAACCAGCGTTCTAGCAGTACTGCCCACAACATGAAGCTGAGGATGAAGATGGCGACGAGTACATCGCCACCCATTCCCAAGAAGCGCCTAATTGATTCAAGTTCTCCAACTAACCACCACATAACGCCTCCTTAGCTTTCGGCTTTATGTAGTTTTTCCTGATAGCGAGCGATGAAACCTGCACTCTGTTCTTCAAGAGTTTGAACCAAACGACGACCTTTACTGTGTACGATGGTGTAAAGGAACAGTAGAGGAATTGCGACAACCAGACCTAACATGGTGGTTACCAATGCTTCAGAAATACCGCCAGCCATTAGTTTCGGATCGCCGGTACCAAATAGCGTGATTGCCTGGAAGGTACCGATCATACCCATTACTGTACCTAGTAGACCCAGTAGTGGAGCTACAGAAGCAAACAGTTTGATTGAGCTGATAAAGCGTTCAATGCTTGGTGCATTGCGTAGGATGATTTCGTCCAACTTCGCTTCCAGATCTTCAAGGTTGTCGCCTTTGTGATCTTGGTAAGCTTGGATAACTTCACCTAGAGGGTTGCCAGGGATAACTGTGTCTGATTTCGCCTGTTTACGCATTTTGCCACCGATGATCTGAAGGCGTAGGAAGCACAATAGCGCGATGATGACACCAACAGCGCCCATTGCTAGGATGACGTAACCAACGATACCGCCTTGGTCAATACGCTCCTGAACGGTAGGGCTCTGTACTAGTAGCGATAGAATTACGCCACGAGATGGATCAAGGAATAGCGGCTCATACGTGCCTTTTGCTGATTCAAAACCAGCCACTTGGCTTGTGATGTTCTTGCTTGGCTGACGTGATAGTTCTTCGAACTTGCCAGTTTGAGGTACATAAATGACGTATTTGCCATCTGCAATTGCGTTAAATTCACCTACTAGCGTTACGTCGCGAACGGCTTCTTTACCTTCACCGTAAACAACCGTTGCTTGTGTTGTTGATGTATCACCAGATACGACAACTTGTTGAAGAATAGTGTGCCAGAATGCTTCCAGCTCTTGAGTTGATGGTAGTTCTTTACTTTCTGCCAGTTTCGTCAGCAGTGCATCACGCTCTGGGAACTGAACTGCATTTTGCGAAGCGGCAAATAGGCCTTTAAATTCACCTGCGTACTGACGAACTACACCAAACATCTCACCTAGAGTACCTGAACGAACACGCAGTGTTTCAGTCAGCTCAGTTAGTTGCTTGTCATTTTCGTCGAAAGTAGCTTTCAGTTGATCGCCAAGCGCTTGCTGTGCAGCTAGCTCTTCACGAGCCTGTTGTAATAATGCAGCTTGTTGGTCGCGATCGCGCTTGAACACAGCTTCGCGTTCTTTGTTTTCTTTTGATTCAACAATGCTTTCTGATTTTACGTTTTTTAGTAGTTCAGAAAGTGTTTGTGGGGTTTCAGCTTGAACGCCAGAAACCATAAATAAGCTGGCTAGTAGACCAGCGGCTAGAGTTTTGAATCCTTTCATCTCTTATTCCTCCCCAGCAAATACAGGCAATTTGATTAGCGCTGGTGGCGCCTTTTCAGGTAGTGTCTCCCATTGACGTGTTTGTTGGTTCCACATACCTGTTTCACCGCCGTCTGGAGATTGGAATAGAAGTGCTGTGCGACCAATACGTAAGAAATCGTACGTTACGATTTCGCCGTTACGATCTAAGCTCGCTTTGTAAGACTCAATTGAGCGAGAGAAGCCTTCTTCAATTTGGTACGCTTCCATCACTTTACGGAATTTCTCAGAAGTCGTCACGTCTGCGCGATCCATCAGGCGGCGTAACTCTTGAACGCGTTTGTTGCGTTCTTCTTTTTGGAAAGGCAAATCGAGTGTAACGAACTCATCTAGCGCATCGATCATTTTTAGTGTTAGAGGAACAACTTCTGTTGCCGTTTGATCGATTTGAGCAATTTGGTTATTCAATGAGTCCAGTTCGCCCTGTTGCGATTGAACCATTCGATTAATTTGCTCGTTGTAGACTTTCATACTATCGATTTGACGAAGTAAGCCCTTATATTCTGCCAACATACCTTCTGTGCTTTCAGCGTAAGTATCGATTTTTTGCTGAGAAGCTTGAGAAGACTTCGTTGTTTGTGCTTGATTGGCGACTACGGTTCCAGAGTCTGCAGCAATCGCTGCACCACTTACCGAGAGAATCGCGGCAGTAACTGCACTTACGCCAAATTCCTTTAACGTCATAGTAGCATCCTTGTTAGTGTAAATAGTCAGTCGAATAGGGCGCAGGAAATACTCCTGCGCCAAAGGTTTTAATTAAAAGTTTTGAGAGTATTTCAAGAAGTAAACACGGCCTTGAATGCTGTATAGGTCTTTATCGTAAGTTACACCATCAGATTCAAATGCAGGATCTTCATCAGTTAAGTTACGAACACCAGCAGTAAACTTCGCATCCCATGGCGCTAAGTAGTTGTACGCGATGTTCCACGTTGTTTGTGATGATATATGGCCAGTTTTATTGTAGTTGTCGTCAACATCTTGAGCTTGATCGGCGATGTGGTCAGCAGATAGGTAGATGTCATGTTCTTCCAAGAAGTTTACGCCAACACCTGTGTTGAAACGGTATTCTGGTAGACCATTTCGACCCACTTGGTTGTTTACCGGACCACCAACGTATTCTGGTGAGCTGTAATCAAGCACGTAGCTACCTGTAAAGTCATAACGGATTGTTGCAACATTAAAGTCATAACGATAACCAATTTTAAGGTCTAGACCTGATGTATCAAGTGTTCCTAGGTTTTGAAGTCCAGCAGTAGCTTCTTTTATTCGTCCATTTTCTCGAACGATATTTGGATTCGACACACCAGAACTACGTTCTTGATCAATCATGCTCTGGAGCGTATTCAGAGTGATTACGTCATCAATACTAATGTTGTAGTAGTCTAAAGTTAGGTCTAGGTCGTCAATTGGTGAGTAACTGATCCCGAAGTTAAAAGATACAGACTTTTCTGCATCCAGATCTTCATTGGATGTGCGAGTAACGTCATATTGAGTTTCCGGACATTCTGAAGCTGATATGCCATTCTGGCTACAGAATACGTAGTCTTTCGCATAGTCAGATGAGAAGCTATCAGCTCCGTATAGATCTGATAGGGTTGGAGCTCGGAAACCAAGACCTGCACCAGTACGGAACATCAAGTTGTCTAACGGCTGGTAACGGAAAGATACTTTTGGTGAGATTTCATCTCCAAAGTCACTGTAATGGTCGTAACGAGCTGCAATGTTCATCTCTAGTTCATCAGTAAACGCAATGAGAGATTCAGCATAAATTGCGTATGTTTCGCGGTCACCACCAGCGGAGTTCCCCGAACTACCAATAATATTACCCGCTTCACTTTGTGGATCGTATTGGTCAAAGTAGTCGTAAGTTGTGTACTCTGCCCCTACATATAGTGGGATAACAATGTTTCCCACTTCTGCTAGATCAAATTGAAGTCCACCATAAACTTGGTGCATTTCCATTTGAGTTTCGCGCCCTGTTCCTGCTGACAGTTGGCTAGTCGCATCGGCACTGAACTCGCCATTTACAAACTGACCTGAGTTTGCCAGTTGTTCAGCTGGAGAGCGGAACACATAGCCAGTACCAGTTTCGTTACTATTCGAGAAGTTTAGGTGGTAACCAGTTTCCCAAATGACTTCACCAAATGAATCTGTGTAAAGTGTGCCATCTAAGCCGGCTTTTAAGTCTGCTTGGAAATCGGTAACACTATTGTCACGTGTACCAACATTGTTGAATCGGTAATAAACAGCAGCAGGACCTTTAGTTGCATCTAAGCCATTTTCGGCAAAGAATGCTGCGCCACCAGTAGTTGTTGGATCGACTTCGAAATAACCAGCCGCTGGCGCGAAGCGTCCAAAGCTTTCATTTCGGTTTAAAAGAACCTGAGCGTTAAACGTGGTGTCATCAGATAAGAAAATGTTACCGTTCATAAAAACGGTGTTGCGTTCTAGAGATGCTGTTTGAGCAGCTTCCGATGTGTAGTCGTAGCCGCAGATATCACCTAAGCCAGGGTAGTTCGTTAACCCTACAAAACCTTTTGAAGGATCACACGAAGCGTCTGTGTCGTAGCCTTTAAGTGCTTTCAACTGACCATCATGATAAACGTTACGCCCGTAAATACTAACGCCTGACATATCGAAGTAGTTTGCAGAGCCAGTGTTGGTTGAGCTTAGGTAATCACGATCGCGTTGGTAAATTTCGTCTTTGCTGTCATGTTCAAATGAGAACATGATGTTACCTTTCTCACCGCTTGTACCTAGCACAATTGAAACGTTTTCTTCGTCAGCTCCTTCGCGACTTGGAATACCAGACCCCAGGGTTACGTTGATGCCATCAAATTCTTCTTTAAGAATGATGTTTACTACGCCTGCTACAGCATCAGAGCCATACACCGCAGAACCACCGTCGGCCATGACTTCCACGCGCTCTACGATCGCTGACGGAATTACGTTGATGTTTGCTGCACCACCACCCATTGATGCGGAACCAGGGAGACGTTTACCATTGATCAAAACGAGAGTGCGCTCAGAACCTAGGCCACGTAGAGAGAGCGTTGCTTGACTTTGCGCAGAGCTACCTGAACGCTCGTTGTGTGAACCAAATGAGTTAAAAGATGATTTACGCAATACATCGGCAATCGATACGTCACCAGCGCGTTCAATTTCAGCTCGACCAATTACTGCTACTGGAGTGCTTCCTTCCATAGATGCGCGCGTTAGGCGCGAACCAGTAACTTTCATCTTTTGAAGTTTTTCAACTTGTTGCTCTTCTGCCTGTGCTGTTAGAGGGGCCACTGCTGCCGCTGTCCCCAAAGCAAGACTGATCGCAACAGATAAAGCGGTTGTGTTTTTATACATCCTTGTTGCTCCGATTATTATTATTTCCTATGTCTGGTCGCATAGCGACCAAATGTGACGTTAATATTTCGTTAACGGTCGGCCAATGTATAACCGAGAAGAAAAAAGGAAGTCAAACCAGTGGTAAACGGAGATGTGGAAATGTAAAAAAGATGTAAACAACTAAAAGTGATTTAAATCACGGAATAATTTACTGTGTAGGTTCTATAAATCGAGATCAAATTTTAATAAAACACCGTATTTTGTGTTTCTTGTAAACTTTAATGACATATATTGCCTATAGTTTTTAAGCGGGTAATTGAATCTGAAAATACTCATTTATCCAGTGAATTATTCTAAAGGTGGAATTTTATCGAATGCTAACCATGTTGACTTGGTTGCACTGGGTGGTATCAAAATATGATACCCATTGCTGTAAAAGGGCTCACTCGTATTTTTCAGTCAAATGTAACCACAGCTTATGTGTCTATTTATTCTTGCTATGTGCATTTTTATATAGGGTTTTGGCTCTAAAGTGCCTAGATTGATATTCTGCAGGAATTCTTTTTGTGGTTTTTTATAATTTTTTACAAAAACATTTCTGTTTTTCGACATCGGAGGAAGTTTGTCATGTTTTGGTTTCAAACACTTGAAGCTGATGTGGATTCAAGATAAATATGACGCTGAAATTATTGCCGTAGAAGAAAAAACTAGTTATTGAATCGCAGGGAGTGTGTTTCAACAGCTTTAGTTACTACGCGGATAGATATGCACCATTTTGGGCCGGAAACTTCCCACCAAACCCGCCTAATTTGGACAGTAGACAAGGAGCAAGTTGTATATGCTGTCGTACTTTTTACGCCGTTTAGCGTTAGTCATTCCGACGTTTCTCGGTATCACCATTCTTATCTTTGCCATCACTCGATTTGTACCGGGTGGGCCAGTTGAACGCATGCTGTCACAAATGCAGTCTCAGGGAGACGGCGCAGCATCGATGACGTCAGCGGGTGGCAATACTGCACTGTCTGATGAGCAAATCGCTGAGCTAAACGCATTCTACGGGTTGGATAAACCTGTGATGGAAGCTTACGTTGATTGGTTGAGTCGACTAGTGACGTTGGACTTGGGTGAATCAACGCGTTATTACGAACCAGTATCGGATATGATTGCAGAGCGTCTGCCTGTTTCGCTGTTCTATGGTGGCATGACTTTCTTTATCAGCTACTTCATCTCGATACCGCTTGGCTATTACAAAGCCCTCAAGCACGGTTCTGTGTTTGATTCTACCTCCTCCATTTTGATATTCGTCGGTTATGCCTTGCCTGGCTATGTGGTTGGCGTGTTATTGATTACTTTGTTTAGTTATCACTTGGAATGGTTCCCAATGGGGGGCTTTGTCGGTGATGATTTCGATGACTATGAAACCTTCTTTGAACGCGCAAAAGACGTGATGTGGCATGCTGTGCTTCCGCTGATCTGTTACTTGATTGGTGATTTCGCAACGCTCACCATGACGATGAAAAATAACCTGATGGAAAACTTATCATCGGATTACATCCGTACCGCGATCGCAAAAGGCTTGCCGTTTAAGAAAGCGGTACGCAAACACGCGCTACGCAATAGCTTAATTCCAATTGCTTCTCACTTTGGCAACTCACTGTTGTTCTTCATGACTGGGGCATTTTTGATCGAAGTTATCTTCAACATCGACGGCATTGGTTTATTAGGTTACGAATCCATTATGGAGCGTGATTACCCAGTAGTGATGGGCATCGTTGCTATCAACGCGGTATTGCTGCTGATCGGCAATATTATTTCGGATATTTGTGTTGCTTTAGTCGACCCACGTGTGAAGTTTGGAGCGTAATATGATTAAAGTAAGTCCATTAACTCAAAAGAAAATCCGTCACTTTAAAGAAATTAAACGTGGTTATTGGTCGTTTGTGATCTTATCTATCATGTTGATTCTTTCACTATTTGCCGAGCTGTTAATCAACAGTAAAGCGTTGATGGTGAAGTACGATGGTAGTTACTACTTTCCGGTTGTCAGTGACGTTCGTTTAGGTAGCGAGTTTGGTCAAGATTCTTCAAGTGAAGCTGATTACCGAGTTCTCCAACAAGTCTTTGAGGAAGAGGGGGGGGACAACTTTGTGATTCTACCTATCGTTCCTTGGAACCCATACGAACAAGACTTCAGTGGCGATTTCCCTCCGACCGCGCCAAGCGCTGAGAATAAACACTATCTAGGTACTGACGTTATTGGTCGCGATATTTTAGCGCGCTTGGTGTATGGCTTCCGTACTGCGATGGGGTTTGCGTTGTTAACGATGGCGGTGTCCTACGCTATTGGTACCGCTGTAGGCTGTGCCATGGGCTTCTGGGGCGGCAAGTTCGACCTATTTGTCCAACGTTTGATTGAGGTTTGGTCAATGGTGCCATTCCTGTACGTCATTATGATTTTGGTGTCCATCGTTCAACCGACTTTCACGCTCTTTGTCGCCATCAACGTGTTGTTTGGATGGATGGGGATGACATGGTACATGCGTACCATGACTTACAAAGAATCTGCACGCGAATACGTAATGGCAGCTCGTGCGTTGGGTGCCTCGACAGGCCGAATCCTGTTTAACCATATTCTGCCAAATACCATGGTCATGATTGTTACCTTGGCGCCATTTACCATTGCTGCCAACATCACCGCACTGACAGCGCTTGATTATCTTGGTTTAGGCTTGATGCCCCCAACACCAAGCTGGGGTGAGTTACTGCAGCAAGGTAAGTCAAACTTGGACTCTCCATGGATTGTGGCGTCTGTTGTGACTTCCATTGTACTGGTACTGGTGATGGTCACCTTTATCGGTGAAGCGATTCGAGCGGCATTCGACCCGAAAAAATTCACACGCTATGTTTAAGCATGCATTGTGAGCAAAACATAAAAAAGGGAAGTTTTATGAAAAAAATAATTTTAGCGTCCACGCTAAGCGCCCTAAGTTTTGGTGCGATGTCAGCGACGCTTCCGACAGACTTAAACTGGCAAACGAACTGGGATGAGCCACAATATGGCTCTCCTCAAGCAAAGCGTGGCGGGACTTACCGCACTTTCATGTCGAGCTTTCCTCAGACTCTACGCAGTGTTGGTCCTGATGCAAACTCTGGTTTACGTTCTTTCATCTTGGATGAAACGCCAGGGTTGGTGGTTCGCCACCCAGATACGCTTGAATTCATCCCTGAGCTCGCCAATGAGTGGGCATTAGCGGGTGACAATAAAACGGTTTATTTCAAACTGAACCCACAAGCTAAATGGTCGGATGGCAAGCCAGTCACGGCAGACGATTTTGTTTTTATGCTTAAGTTTTACCGCTCGAAAGACATTTTAGAGCCTTGGTACAACGACTATTACAACAAAACGGTTGCTGATGTTATCAAATTTGACGATCACACCTTCGCCGTGAAGGCCGCGAAAGAGCTCAATCCAGAAGAGTTGTTGTTGAGAATGGGGGCGCTACGTCCTCGTCCTGCTCATTTCTATGCGAATCCGAAGAAAGACGCGAACGGTGACGGCATTCATGATGATTTTGTGCGCTACTACAACTTTAAAAGTGAACCAACCACCAGCGCTTATTACTTAGCAGACGTCAAAAAAGGTAAAAGCGTTACCTTTAAGCACGTAGGTGAGGACTGGTGGGGTTACACCAATAAGTACTACGAGAATCGCTATAACGTCGACAAAATTCGTATCACGGTTATCCGCGATAGTGATATTGCGATGAAGCACTTTGAAAAAGGTAAGTTGGACGCATTTGGATTAGTTTTGCCAAGTCTATGGCATGACAAATCCAATACTGCCCCTTATCAAAAGGGTTACATTGAGAAGTTCTGGGGTTACAACCAATATCCAGTTGGTGCTGGTGGCGTGTGGATAAACACGGCTATGCCTCTACTTGATGACTTAAACATTCGCAAAGGGATCACTTACGCGACAGATTTCGACGGCATGATCGAGAATGTTATGCGTGGAGACTACAGTCGTAAACCCAACCCAACGGGCTTTGGGCATGGTAAGTACACGTTACCAGATGTGACAGCGCCAAAGTTTGAACCAGAAAAAGCGGCGGCAGCGTTTGAAGCTGCGGGCTTCGATAAGATTGGTTCCGATGGTATTCGCGTGAATGATAAAGGTCAGCGTTTGAGCTTTGAATTGACGTACTCATCTCCAGTTCATACACCGCGTATTGCTTTCTTGCGTGAACAGGCAAAATTGGCAGGGTTGGACATTGAGCTGAAGCTGATTGATGGTTCATCGATGTTTAAGTATGTGCGTGAGAAAAAACACGAACTTGCTTTCTTCGATATGGGGACTTCGGAAATCCCAACTTATTGGGAATACTTCCATTCCGTGAACGCGAACAAACCACAAACGAACTCATTCACTAACTACAGCACGCCAGAGCTAGATGAAAAGATCATTGCGTATCGCTTTAACATGGACATGGATAAGAAGATCCAACTAGGTCATGAGATTCAGCGAGACATTATTGATGCTCACGTGATTGTCACTGGCTACATGGTGCCTTACGTTCGTTATGGACACTGGCGTTGGTTGAAATTGCCAGAGAAACCAATGAATCGAATGACAGAAGCATTGTTCAGTGGCGGAATTATCGGTGATGGCACGTATTGGATCGACAAAGACGTGAAGAAAGAAACCCAGAAAGCGATGAAGTCGGGTAAAACCTTTGAACCGGTTGTTGTCGTTGATGACACGTATAAGCTGTAAGGATGTGTTATGGAAAACGATGTAATTTTGAGTGTAAAAGACCTCGAAGTGGAATTCATCACGGATGATGGCCCGGTAAAAGTACTCCATGGCGTGAACTTTGATGTTCGTGCAGGACGAACGCTCGGTCTCGTTGGTGAGTCTGGCAGTGGTAAGAGCGTGACCTCAATGTCCATCATGGGACTGTTGCCAAAGCCTTACGGCAATATTGTCAATGGTGAGGTTAACTATCGAGGTACCAATCTGGTGTCGCTACCAGCGGAAGAAATGTACGCCATGCGCGGCGACCGCATTTCGATCATTTTCCAAGACCCAATGACGGCGTTGAATCCAGTGCATACCATTGGCCGCCAACTGTGCGAAGTGTTGGAATTACACCGTCCTGAGCTAGGTAAAAAAGAGCGCGAATCCTACGCGGTAGAAATGCTGGCTAAAGTGAAAATTCCAATGCCAGAAAAGCGCCTCAACGAATACCCACACAACCTATCTGGTGGTATGCGCCAGCGCGTGATGATCGCAATGGCACTCGCATGTAAACCAGATATCTTGATTTGTGATGAGCCAACGACAGCACTGGATGTAACGGTACAGGCGTCTATCCTTGAACTAATGAATGAACTTCAAGAAGAAACGGGCATGGCAATGATCTTCATTACTCATGATTTAGGCGTAGTCGCTGAAGTGTGTGATGACGTTGCGGTAATGTATGGTGGTCGTATTGTCGAAAAAGCGGAGATTTTTGAGCTGTTTGACAATCCGCAGCACCCTTACACGGAACGTTTGATGGGCTTAATGCCAAGCTTGGACAACGAACCTAAGCAGATGATTGATATCAAACCAATCGATGCCAGCATGTTTGCTAGCTAACTGGTGCAAAGTGAACAAGTCATAAAAGAGGATGTTATGGCCAAAGAAGTATTAAGAATTGAAAATCTTAAGCAGCACTTTGTATCTGGTAAAGGACTGTTTAAGAAGGGCTACACGATCAAAGCTGTAGACGGCGTTTCCTTGTCGGTTTCAGAAGGAGAAACATTGGGACTCGTTGGTGAATCTGGCTGTGGTAAAAGTACCTTAGGACGTACGATTCTAAAATTGTACGAGCCAACGGAAGGTAAGATTTTCTTTGAAGGCAAAGACATCACAAAGTTCTCTGTCAAAGAGATGCGCTCGTTGCGTAAAGACATGCAGATTGTCTTTCAGGACCCAATGGAGTCACTTAACCAGCGTCACACCATTGGTATGATTTTGGAAGAGCCGTATATCATCCATAAAATAGGCACTCCTGCAGAGCGTAAACAATGGGTGAAAGAGCTGTTGGTGAAAGTTGGCTTGCCTGAAACGGCTGTGAACCGTTATCCGCACGAATTCTCTGGTGGCCAGCGTCAGCGTATTGGTATTGCTCGTGCGATAGCTCTGAAGCCAAAGCTGTTGATTTGTGATGAATCAGTATCTGCACTGGATGTATCGGTTCAGGCGCAAATTCTCAACTTGTTGCTGCAACTTCAACAAGAAATGAACCTTGCCATCATCTTCATCTCTCACGATTTGTCGGTGGTTAAGCATGTCTCCGATAAAGTCGCGGTGATGTACTTTGGTAAAGTGGTGGAAGCGGGGAATGCGAAAGAAATTTACGCGAACCCACAAAACGATTACACCAAGAAACTGCTCTCCGCGATTCCGATTACCCACCCTAAATATCGCAAGAAAAAGCGTGTGGCAGAAAAAAAGCAGCAAGTGGCGTAAGCCGTGCCACCATCGCATTCAAGAAAACACGCTCCGTTAAATAAACGGGGCGTTTTTCTTATGTATCCTTTTTTATCTTGCATGCTAAACTCAAAGCTTATCTCTTTGGTTTTGCTTGGATAATTGGCTATGCCATCAAATTTACCTAAATCGTTCAGTCACCCATTTTTGAAGATGTTCCACATCTTAGAAGCGGTTCTGTTGGTCGCTATTACCTTGGCAACTATTTATGCCATGGCTCAAGAGTTCATTCATGTTTTTGTTGAGAAGCGAGTGCTGTTGACGGACATCTTATTGATGTTCATCTATCTTGAAGTTTTAGCGATGGTGCAGCAGTTTGTGATGAACGGTAAGATCCCCGTTCGCTATCCTATCTATATCGCGATGATGGCCATTGCTCGCTACATCACCTTAGGTATGAAAGAGTTGGATGCCACTTTGGTGGTTTGGCTTTCTATAGCGGCGTTTATCTTGGCGGCAGCGACCTTGGTGATTCGCGTTGGACACCACTATTGGCCGTATGTTGACAACCGAACCTTGGAAAAAGACGAATAAAATAAAGCCCCGCATTAAGCGGGGCTTTCAATATGTAATCTAAATGTTTTTAGATTATTCGATGTTTTGGATCTGTTCGTCGAGCAATAAGTTTTATTATTTAAAAATCATAAACTTAGCGGCTTTGTATTGTCTGATTTAGAATTTTACTACCCAATATACTACCCAGTTGGTTTAAGTTGCTATGTTTCTTACGTTGACAATAGTTCTGTTTTTGATGAAATAATCTTCACTCAGTCACTCTAAGTTGTGACAGTATCCTGTAGTTCAACTATCGATTACTATGTCGCCAGAATATTAATGATAATGATGTTCATTTGCATGTGTTCTGTTTGACTAATCGAAGCACCAAGCTGTAAGAGTGAGTTATATTTGTATACTGAGGTTCTACACATAGTGTCATGTAATTCTGCCGTAAACAACTGTGCCTTTGTTTTAGGTGTAGCTACACCCGAGCATCTAGAGCAGAGCTCGATAGGCGTGAACTTTAACCACCTCCTCTACCTTTGGCTTTCTTACTAAGTTCAAGAGTCTCACTTTAAGAGTGTATATTTTATTTTGATACCAGAAGAAGCCTTCCTTACCATGTAGATAATAATCTGGCTTTTTGGCAGTTAAGTTTTCCTCTGTGTCATCATAGATGCTTTCTTGATCGGTAATGCTTTTTATGAAGTTGTCATAATCTTGTTCAGGGGCAGTCTGAATCTTAGGTGTACCTGCTTCTGGCTCTTCTTTTGGTATTGTTTTCCCTTTTCTAAATAGAGACGTAAATTTCAGTACAAATGTGCTGGTAGGTTCAATAAAACAAGGAAGAGTCACCTTGTCGATATCTGCCCGTCTTTGGTGAAAAACGATTAATCCCATTTCTTCGAGTGATTTGATACTGACGGTTATCTTACGGCTGTTAGTTCCAAGTCTAGTGGCCAGCATTTTTATCCCCATTGGGATCCCGCCTAGTTTCTCATCATAATTTTTTGCTAGCAACATACACAAACAAATGAGAGTAGCTTTTGGCTGTTGCCTGATGCTCTTTTCTTCGAAATAACGATAGATGTTTTGATACTCAACGAATTCATCAGCTATGGGTTTATTTCGAAATCTTGATTCGCTTAACGGACTGAATGGCATCAGGTAAGCGTCATCAAAAGGGGTGAACCCCGGCCATATTGACTTTAGTTGTTCCCAGTTTTTTATTCCCAAATAACGTGTGGGAGAGTGACGATTTTTATCAATAACTAGCGTCTTTGAATACCCTCCTGAAAGCAAAATATAACTGTCTTGCCTATCAAACGGGTTGATGAAATTGTGGAGCTGGTAGGTTGTATCTGTTATCTGATTTGGGGTCATAGTGATCTACTTATTGGTAGCTGTTTTTAGCTGATTATTTATGTTCATAAAGTGTAGTCCGATTGATCTATCTAAATAAATTATTTTTTGGATTGTCACTTTTTATGTGAGTGAACTCCAGAAGTAAAAATGCATGAGCCGTGATTTTTGATAAAAAATGAAGGTTAGCTGGTTGGATTTAGCCGATGTGAAGGCTCAGTAATCACCTAAAAACAGAGTGGGAGTGAATCGAGGGGGATCGGTAATTAATAATATATATACCTCTCCATCTACTCATCTAATCCCACACCTCAACCAACGACCTCATCACTCGATATCTTGGTAGGGGATGGGTTCCCCTACCCAAAGAGAGACTTAGAAAATAACGTCACTATCAGTACCTATGTCATTAACAAAACATAGGTCTCTATCATGTCTAAAAATCTAACCATCACACACGAATCCACTTTCAACGGAAACAAGATATACATCGACAAGGAGGGGTTGGTCATTGAATACCTAGAAGGGATAGAGTCAGTCCTTGAGAAAGCTCTAGAGCAATATGCGAGAGTTTTTATCGTTCGAGTGGACCTTAACTTACCAACAGACTTTAGAGGGGATGATTCAGCAGTGATGACTCGTTTCTTCCGCTCTTTAAAATCTCAGGTAGCGGCATATCGAAGACGTAGTGCTCGCCTAAATCGCAAACTCTATCGAGAGACCACTATTCGTTATGTGTGGGCTAAAGAATGTGATACCTCAACGAGCAGTCATTACCACGTTGCACTTATCTTTGACCGGAACATATTTCGCTCTCTGGGGGATTTTGGAGAGTATCAGCAAAGTTTGGCTAACCGTATTCGTAATGCATGGAAGCGTTCAGTGGAAGCCATGTACTCAGGTAAAGAGAAACCAGCTATCCATTTCTCCAAACAAGGCCAGTATCACTTGCTACGTAACTCTGAGGAGTTTGAGGAGGTGTTTCAATCTGTCTTTTATCGACTGAGCTATCTAGCGAAACGAAGAACGAAGCATTTTGGAAAGCGTATGAATAATTTCGGTCATAGTCATAAGTAGCTTAAAAAGTAACGGTAGTACCAGTTCCTGTGGGAATCACAACAAACCACAGGAACCAATCATGACTCATCAACTTAACGTTTCTCATAGTCGTTCAGATGCTCTTAACCACCACACCATCACTTATGACCGAACCTTTAATGGAAAGCCACTCTACTACCACAAGGATGGTCTCGTTCTCGAATACCTAGAGGAGATAGACCGAGTGCTGACTGAAGCACTAAACCAATACCCAAGAATCTTTGCTGTTCACATCAACCTAAACCTACCGAGTGACTTCGGGGAAGATTACCTAGCGGTGTTTGCCCATTTCTTTCGTATTTTAGAATCGGAGACTAATGAGCTCTGTAGAGACAAATACACCGACAGAACTTATCAATACCAGCAAACGGTCATTCGCTATATCTGGGCGAAGGCCAGTGAATCCACCAGCCAGCATCATCATCTTATCTTGCTCTTTGATAGGGATCTCTTTCAAAACTTCGGCACTGGACGAGAGGGTTGGGGGCGTTTTCTCTACAAAAAAGTGAGGAAGACATGGGATAGGGTGGTTGAAGCTTATTACAGCCAACCATGCTCTGGATTAGCCTACTCTCCTACGAATGAAGGTTTTGAGCTGTTGTCTGACGCTGAAGTGTTCCCGTTACAGTTAAACGAGTTCTTCTATCGAATCAGTTGTCTCGCGAAGCCCATTGCCAACCGGAACGATCACTTCAACAAGAGCTTTGGTTGCAGTCACGACTCACCTAAAAAATACAGCGCGAGTAATGCCTATGTCATTCACACACAAAAAGGCATTACTCATGGCGAATAGAACCTACCTCCCAAGCATTACCCTTGATAGAACTTTTGAAGATTACCCGCTGTATTACAGCGACAAGGGGTTATACGAATCAGCACTGACCTCGATGGTCGATGTCTTTGAACAGGCACTCAGTCAGTTTGACATCGCTCTTGCTACACGTTTGGACTTGTTTTTGCCAGAAGACCATCAAGATACCGACCTGAGTATCCTCAACGATTACTTTAAGCTGCTTAAAGAAAAGCTTAATACGGATTCTCTGTTCTATGTATGGCGTAAGCGGGAAGACAAGGTGCCATCCCACAACTATCGCGTGATGCTGTTTAGTGACTATAGCCAGCACTTTGGTCCCGCTATTTGTTGGGACAAGCGCAATGAATTGGTCGGGCACCTTAAAACGGCTTGGCAAGAAGCGATAGAAAAGCACTATAGCGGCGAAGCGCGTTCATTGGTGTTTCTCAATGACCGAGGCAATTATGGGGTGGGGACTCGTTGTCGTAGCAAAGACGTCAACATAAAGAACACTGTCTTCCACCGCATGAGCAGTCTTGCTGAAGCGTGGGAAGAAAAGCGTTACTGCTTTGGCTCTAGCTTGGAATAGACCGACTGCATTTTTTTACAATGGCGGCTTATCACATGGGTATATACAAAGCAGGAGACGATTCCCAGTGAAAATGAAATTTCTACGACTTAAAGACGTGATGTCACTAACAGGGCTAGGCCGCTCCACTATCTACAAGTTCATGGCTGATGAAACCGATTTTCCGAAGAGTGTCCCACTCGGTGGACGTGCCGTGGCTTGGGTCGAAAGTGAAATAGAGGAATGGATGGAGCAACGTCTAGCACTGCGAGACAACCAAGAATCCTTTCAGTAACACAAACATCAAATCACATCATCAACGGGGCGCTGGCTAAGCAAAGTCATGCGCCCTTTTTACAATTAGAGAGAGATAAAAAATGAGCTATTCAATTTACGTAGACGGCGCTGCACCAAACAACCAACACGGATGTACACGAGGTGGTATCGGGCTGGTGGTCATGGATGAAGACAATGAGATTGTTCATGAAGAGAGTTTTACCATCAATCGAAAAACCGACAATGCTGAGCTGGAACTACTGGCCTTAATTGAAGCATTGGAATACGCAGAAGATGGGGATGTTATCTATTCGGACAGCGATTACTGTGTGAAAGGTTTCAACATCTGGATGGACGATTGGAAAGACCGAGGTTGGCGTCGAGCGGATAAGAAACCGGTTAAAAACCGCCAGCTTTGGCAACAAGTGGACGAGTTGAGTTCTAGGAAGTATGTCGAGGTATTTAAGGTCAAAGCACATTCGGGTATTGAAGGGAATGAAAGAGCAGACCTGTTAGCGGTTGAAGCGGCGGAAGCTGACTAATACAAGAATTCATAGTTTGGGAGGGTAACACCTCTCAAGCTATGCCCTATTTTTTGTTTGGGCTAAGTTGGTTAATGATGAAGTCATTATCAATAGGTTAGGTTCCAGTGGGTGAAAATCACAATGTCTGCAATTGGTAGACCGAACTTATGGTTATAAATCCTGCAATTCCCGCTGGTTAGGTAGAATACGCCCATTGAAAGTAGCGGATGGATTTGATTGTGGGTTATCGAGTGGTACGGTTAACCGAACTGACGGCATATGAGTTTGGTCAGGTTGAAGGTGACATTGGTAGGCTGGACGAAAGAGCGTTAGGCTCAGCACTCCCTCAGGGGATGAGCTATTCCAGTTTTATGGATAAGCTGAAAAGTGGTGAGTTAGCACTATTGACGGATTCCCCTTCAAAGCCTGTGATGCTCCGAGATGGCATGAGCAAATCGTGGAGCTTGTCGGCTGAAGGGCAAGAGGTGTTATCGCCAGAAGCGAAGAATGCCTACCTTTCCAGAACGAGAATGTCAGGCGGTGCGGCTGGCAGTGCGACTCCCACTCAAAGCTCCGCGGGCTATGAGCCAAACATTGAAGAGACTTATGTCCCTGAGCCCGTGAAACCCGATACCTCAGATGCACCACCAAAACTGCAATACGAATATTGCTTTGAAGTGGCGTGCTCAGATGAGACGTTTAGAAAAAACGTGGGGTATGCGTTTGAACTGGCGAAAACCAAACAAGAAGCCCTGATTGGCCGCTGGCAGACGGAGGCAACCGAGCACGGTACAAAATATACCGCTCATGCCGCCTTTGATGAACCGAAAAAATTGGTCGCCAAAGTGGCTTCCAATGCTTTGGGTATTAGCGTTCCCGGCAATGTGCAGGTGAAGCCAATAGGCTCTGGTGTAGTGCGGGAGGCATTTATCCCAGTTGTCCCTTCAGTGCAGCTTGGTGAGCGTTTAGGGCTACCAACAGAAGGTTACTACTACCACTTCTACAATGGCCGCTTAGTTCAAGAGTACAAGCTGCTTGGAAATGGCAAGTGGGCCTTCTACGCGACACGTTCCACTCACGAGCAGCTCAATGATGAGCAAGGCTACAACATCTATCAAAGTGCCATTCTGGTTTACTGGAAGCTCGCAGGGAAAGACGTTGAAAACCAACATCTGATTTATCTTGAACAGCAAATTACCCGAGAAGAGTTAGACAACCTCAATGATGACTGGTTGGCTCAACATGGTATCAAGCTTGATATCAACGAATTGCTTGCTGCGCCGAAGCAACCTGTCGCGGAAAGACAAACTACTCAACCCGCGGAAACAGAGAAAGCAGAGAGTAAACCAGAAACGCATACTGTTGGGACGGACACTAAAACCAACCAACGAGAATCATGGGGAGCCATTGCAGAGCAATATGGTTTGTCGGCGAAACAATTACTGGATTTGAATCCGCAGTACAATGCCGATCCGATGTCATTGAAAGTCGGGGATACGCTGACCGTTAAGGCCGTCGAACAAAACCAGAGCACTCCAGAAAAAGCGACCGATTTACCTCCGCTTTCCCCTTGCACCTATAGCTGCTTGGCGAACACGCATTATGATTACTCTGATTCGCTTATCTCAGGAACCCAGTTTAAGGCGATAAACAGCGATAGTCTGTTCGAGAAAGAATTGCCCGTCACGAACTTAACCACCATCACCACGGCTTCTAAAGCCACCGACTATGGAAAAACGGCACTCCTTGCGATCCCCGCAAATGGCGCGGCAACGAACCTTGGTATTCTCAGTAGCAATACGACCAATACGATTGGTACGTGGTCGATTTCAGGAGAAGCGTTAGCAGGCTTTGCGCGAATGGGGGGCTTTCTAGTGGCCGCCTTATGGCCGTCTCAGCTTGGGGATGGCACCTTAGACGGAAATCCAGATTTTGCGACTGGTGACACTACGACGATGCGTGTGCGTTTCAATATGTACACAGACGAAAATGGTAAACAGCAAGTGGTTGGCATCAAAACGGGAGAGGGTAGTGCCTATGGTACGCGAGTTGCGAAGCGTGAAGCGGTGCAACAAGGACAGCACTTTGTTGCTGAGCTAGAGAATGGGATTACTATTACATGGACACCGGATGGTTCAACGGATGTACTGACACCTGATACTGTATTACCCGAAAATGATCAGCTCGATGTTCACAATATCTGGGTTCGTCCTATAGAAGAGCACGAACAAGAGATAGGCACGGCTCTCTATCCCGAACAAGATCTTGCTGAGTATATTGTGACTTTCCCTGCTGATGCAGGACTCCCTCCTCTATACCTAGTTTTCCGGAAAACTGCACGTGATGAGTCTGGGGTGGTAACGGGGAATGGTGAAGATATTACGGGAATTTGGTTAGAGAAAGCAGGCGAAGGATTGGGAGTTCCTATTCCATCTCAGATTGCTGACAAACTCAGAGGTCAAGAGTTCAGTAGTTTTGATGCATTCAGGAAAGCATTTTGGACTGAAATAAGCCACTCTGAGCAATTGAAAGAGCAATTTGTTGGGACCAACCTTAACACTATGAAAAATGGTAGAGCACCATTTTGTAGAAAAGGGGAACGAGTAGGTGGAAGGGTGAAGTATGAACTACATCATGTAGATGAAATACAAAATGGTGGTGAAGTGTACAATGTAGACAATTTAAGAGTCGTTACTCCTAGAAAACATATAGATATTCATAGGGTGAAGAATGAAAAATAACATCTCGGAATACACGCAATCAGAGTTTTTACAATTGGTTAATAGAATTTGTGTTGACGATTACGCTACTGAACAAGAACATATCGATGCAGTTTTACATTTCGAAGAAATGACAGGGCATCCAGACGGCTCTGATCTGATTTATTACCCAGAGAATCCCGAAGATGGAACGCCAGAAAATATCGTTAAAATCGTCAAAGAATGGCGCTTGTCGCAGGGGTTATCTTGCTTTAAGGATTAAGTCGCTTTTTAACAGATAACATATACCTTCAAACTGGTGTATTGAGACAAAAAAAGAATGGGGAGCGTGATTGCTCCCCATTGTCATTTTTATCGTTGCTGGTGGTATTACTTTTCTTCGACTGATTCACATCCTTTAGGCACAGTGATGGTCGATACATCCTTGCCTTCCTGTTGCGCCGCTTTCACCTCCATTTTGTATTGAGTGCATTTGCCTACACTGACGTTAACTGCACCCGAATCTGCTGATGGGTTACCGCCCAGTGTTCCACCAGCAAAGGCGGAAGAGGTAGAGAAAACTAACGCTGTAGTGATAAGTAGAGTTAACTTGTTCATGGTTGATCCTTACGAGTTGGTTGAGTGTGTTATTTGGGAATTGAAAGTTAGAAGGTGTAGACAAAGGTGCCAGCGCTGGAGGTGACTTCGATTTCTTTCACGCTGTCCACGGTGCAGTTGTTACTGTATCCGGTGTAGGTCTGGCCGAACTTCAATGAAACGTTTCTTGATAGCTCTGAGGCTGTGCCTGCGGGTAATCGGCAGTTGCCTCGGTTAATCACCACATTGCTGATTACGGTGTTGTCGGTGATGGCTTGTAGGTCAAAAACCAATGTTCCCCAATGCGAGTTAGTCGATATCGACACTTCAATATCTGCTGTTGCTGTTTGAGTCTCTTCTTGGTCGCCACAAGCGGTGAGTCCGATAAACAGGATGGTCATAGCGGCGTATCGGAGTAGGGTGTTGGCTAATGTCATAACGGTGCTCTCCTTATCGGTGAGTGAAATTCAGGATGCACTGACTCCATCGTGTTCACGCATGAACCGCTCAAGATTGAAATCAGTCGGATAGGTAAAAGTAAACGTCGATACACTGGCCTCATCAATTAAAGGCAAGGCTAGGGTGCGTATCTTGTTTTGACCGGATAATCGAAAGAGCAGCAAGAGCGCGTCACACTGAACCGAGAGTCCCAATGGCTCAATGAGCGCCTTCTCTTGCTGCAATACTTGGCTCGATATTTTGAGCATACGGTTGTGCAGTAATGCCGTGTGTACCGCATTCAACACGTTCCGTTGCTCATCACTCCACTCGCGAATAGTGGGCAAAGCCACATGTACTTTGGCTAACCATGCTTGCTCTTTTGAATGTGCTGAACCTATATAGGACAAGGGTTTGTCTCTCTCCGAGGATGACCCTTGCCCATAATTCAGTGCATCAGGAATCAGCGGCAGTAAGTACTTGTTGGTCAGTTGCCAATAGAGCATTTCTTGCTTGTTGAGCTTCAGTAATTGCTCTGAGGTTTTGCGATAAACATGGGGCATGCTCATCGAATCACACTCCACGTTAAACACTTCCACAATGATGTCATCGAGGTAGCGTTTAATGCTGCGCGTGGTGCGGTGGATATCGAGTAGGGCTAACTGCTGCTGCAACTCCCTAACGGTGATCCATCGATGTTGAGGAATAAGCATCAGCGTGTGCAGCAAAGCGGATAACCCTTCAATGCTGGTTTTATTGCTCATGACTACGCTCTCAATACATCAAAGCTCCACACCGGAGTCGGACATTTAATGTCGGGAGAATAGAGGTGGGTCAGACACATAATGTCCAACGGTGAAAACAGCATCAATCGGCATCACCAAAGCGTGAGCCGATTAACATTAACGAGGCTTATGCTTATCTCTGAGCTCTGCAACTGTTGCCAATAACCCAATCAACAGCACCACCAGAAACCCTAAAGTAGATAGGGCTCCAATAGCACCGAAGAACGGGGAAAGTGAAAACAGCGTGATGAGGGCGGTGACAAGTTTGATGGTTTGTAGAAGAAGGGAAGTCATGAGTTATTGCGGAGTGATGGCTATCTCGTTGTAGGAGTCCATATCGACATAGGCAAGAAAGTTATTCTCCCATAGGCGATACAGCTCTTTGGCATCACGGCTACCTTGCATTGGTAGCCAACCACGATAAGCAACAAAGAACTGTCCAACCCGAAAATCAAAATCCAAGTTGCGCTCTAGCTCTGGATAGTAGTTTCCCATATAAGCAAAGTCGGTGATGTATTCAATGCTCCATTCTCCTGTTGAGGTTTGGCAAATCGCCATCTCAACCGGATGGAAGCCGCCTTCTTCCGCGCTGTAACTTTTATCACGAAAGTTAAACACCAGATAACGGCTGGTGGTCAGTGCTTCATTACTCAGCAAATGAGCGGTGAATCGCTCGCTTAGCAGCTTATGCAGTTTCTTCGATACAGGTAGTGTGGATGTTGTGAAGGTTAATTTGGACATAGTGAGTCCTCCTTGTTTCAGGATTCAAATAATAAATGAGACAGATAGAATTATTGGAATGTGCCGACCATTGTCAGTTGCACATCATCAAAGAGGTTTCTGGAAAGGTGACGAGCAAAGGCTTTCATCCATACCGAGAGTAGCTCTTGTACTTCTGGATGTGATAAATCAGTGCTCCCCACATCGGGTTGATAGCACCAGCGATTCGCAAGGTGAAAGTACAACTCAGGCTCAACAGTTGTGCTGCTGTCATCGGTATAAGAGAAGCTAGCAAAGAACACCACCAGCCAAGGGCTTGAGACTGACTCACGTTTAAGCTGTACTTCAATCGGATGCAAACCTTGTCGATGTCGGTAGTAACTCATTTGGCGGCAGTTCAGCACGAGTCGTTCAGCGTTCTCTGGGAGAGTGTATCGATTCAAAAGTGCTTCCAGTGACACATGTAATGCATCATCAATAGAAAGCTCATCATAATGTTGCTCAATCATAGCCATCCCCTTTCAGCAAATGAGGTGCAGGTATCGCCTGTCACGATATGGTCGAGAACGCGAACATCCACCAGCGCTAAAGCGTCCTTGAGTCTTTCGGTTATGCGTCTATCGGCTTGAGACGGTGTTGAGTCTCCAGATGGATGGTTATGGGCAAATATCACCGCTGCGGCATTCACTTCTAACACCGTTTTCACCACTTCACGTGGATAGACGCTGGCCGCATCTACGGTGCCATGAAACAGCTCTTTAAATTCAATCAGTCGGTTTTGGTTATCCAGTAGCAATAAGGCAAAGACTTCACGCTCATGGCTACCTAGCTTACAGCGCACATACTCTTTGGTGGCATCAGGATTGGTGAGAGCATCACCACGCACGTATCGTGTTGCCAGTATCTCTGCGGCATGCTCTAGGATTTCATTTTCCTGATAGTGTTGCTGCTTTTGGTAATCGGACGTTTTGGGATTCATTTCGGGCTCCTGTCGGAATCAATGGTGGGTATTCACATTGATGACATATGCCTGAATATTTTTGGATTTAGGGTGATGATGTGATACTCAAATTTGCCAACGATTTTTCGGATTGGAGTATCGTGCTCATTTTTATTCAAGGGATTAAGGATAGAATTGATGACATCATGTTTCCAATTGTGGAACTGAAACGATAGAGTATAAACATTAGACTTATATGTGGGTTCGGTCTATTAAGGTGTGATATTGTTAATATAAGCTGCTAACACATTATTAATATTTTTCAACTGGTTATGAGTTGGCAATGAAAAGGTAACTAATGGATACATTACGACTCGCGCTAGATTTAGCGCTTTTAGGTGAGGCTACTAACGCTAAATATACAGTTGTTAACTTTGGTCTGTCGGCGGCTATTTTTGGGCTTTTGATTGTGATATTGGATTTTTGCACTTCGAAAGCTACGAACAAGAACAGTCTACTCAAGTTATCTTACAGTGGATATGCTGGCATATGGGTCATTCTATTATGGGGACTGGGGGCTGGTATCGCCGGAACTGTTGGGGCTGCGGCTGATATCTTTGAAATTAGCCGGACGGCTAGTGTTTTTGTTGGTGCAGGCTGGCCAGTTGTGTTACCAAGACTCTTGGCATCTTCCAGCCAAGACCTTTCTCGTGAACGAGTTCCTACGGAGTAATTTATGCTGAATTTTTTACTAGGTCGCTCCAGCTTTAAGAAAAAGGCGCAAGTGATCGAATGTATTCGTAGTTTTGAAAGATTCAATGAGATTGAGAACATTGACGAAGCGGATGCTCTTTTAGTGTTTAAAAGCGAGACGCAGCAATGCTGGCTAGTATTTACTAATTTGAGAATGTACTTTGTTATCGATGATTCAGAGCAATCACTTCTCAAAACTCTATGGGCAAGGGATAAAGAGAACATAGTTGTTAACGGAAGAGTGAATCTACACCTAAAAGAGGAGCGTCAGTCAAAGGAAACTGGCAGGCTCTACTTTGGCAAAATGAACAACAGCATACTGTATACCTATTCTTTGTTCAGTAATTCCAGTCCATCTGGAGTTATTTTGGCATTAGCAAACAAACATTTCATAGATCAATAAGGTTGAGCTTGTGGCTGAGATATTTAATGAAAAACATGACACATTCACATTTGATGTGGATGCTCAGTTAATCACAGAGCTAGGCGAAAGACTCGTTAGTCGAAATCATATAGGCATTTCTGAGTTGATCAAAAACGCTTACGATGCTGATAGTCCAAGCGTTGATGTGTCGCTGACTAACGCATCTGAGTACGAGAACTTAGACAATTCTGAGCTGATTATCACAGATAAAGGCTTGGGGATGACTTTTGACACAGTGTCAAAACATTGGATGACCATAGGCACCAGCAATAAACGTAATAACCCAGTTAGTCGACTATATGGTCGTCCTGTAACGGGTAATAAAGGTATTGGCCGATTTGCCTGTCAAAGACTAGCTGAACACTTAGAGCTAATAACATGCGCCGGAGTAGCAGATGGCTTTGAACATACTATTGTTGAGTTTGATTGGGACGATTTCATACCGGGTCGGCGTTTGTCCACAGTAAAATGTCAGTACAAAACTTATATCTCTACTACAGGACCAGTTGGGACAACTCTTAAACTGAAAGGT
This sequence comes from Vibrio sp. VP6, assembly GCF_028823755.1. Lineage (NCBI taxonomy): Bacteria > Pseudomonadati > Pseudomonadota > Gammaproteobacteria > Vibrionales > Vibrionaceae > Vibrio > Vibrio sp. VP6. Next base: position 71,441 of record NZ_JAPEID010000004.1, on the reverse strand, counting down.
TTGAGAGATCGAGTGACGAGTCGTGACTTTAAAATGATTCTGAAAAGCATCACATTAATTTCGATTGCGATCCCAACTAAACGTAAAGGATTTAAAGAAGATCCCGGTTTTACTGCTCAAATAGAGGCACCTGAATTTGAAGAGTTGACAGGTAGTGCGATCTTCAAAGCTGATGAAAAAATGTTAAGTGCAGGCTGGGGAACTTTAACTGGTTGTGTGAAAGACAATGGAACGCTTGCTTTTCAGCTTGAGAGCAAAGACTCAGACACTCAGTCTTATACTTACAAAAATGATAAGTTTATACCTTTAGCTGGTATATCATTTAAAATTCACATCGTACCGTTAAAAACGCGCGATGGCATAGAAAACCTAAGAGATCCTACATTTTTAACTCGCTCTGTTTTAAAAGATATTACGGAAATACATTCGGGAATTAAATTATACCTTAATGGATTTAGAGTGTATCCGTATGGTGACATAAACGAGGGTGATGACTGGCTGGATATTGCTCATGATATATCTCGTCGCCGTGGACCAAGTGATTATAAAGAGCTTCAAGACCTAGCTGTACACATGGGTATTCCTTCGCCGAATAGAGCGATGTTAAACCATCCGGGTACTCGTTCATTGATCGGTAATGTCATCATAGAAGGGAAAGCCGTTGATGCATTTCAGGTAAAAATGGACCGAGAAGGTTTGCTTGCTGATAAAAATTATTTGAGTCTAAAAGATGCGATTAGAATGTCTTTAGACTGGGCAACGATTAACTATGAAGCTTGGTTGTTACGTTGTCGTAGAGAGCGACATGCCAAAGTTATTAAAGATTTCGAAGAGTCTGTTGGAAACAAGTTCGAAAGTACTGAAAGCAGAATTACGAAGGCCATCAATACACTTTGGTCTCAAGAAGAGATTGATGATGAATTACCTGCTGCTGATGATGATAAGTTACTAGACCCAAAAGAGACGGAGTCTCCACAAACTGACACTCGAACCCCCAAAGATAACCTTCAGGCTAAAGTAGAACGACCTATAATCCAACCCTCTCTAACGGAGGAGGGGATCGTTACATCTGTAGATAAAGCTCTGAAAACCCTGTCTAAGGAAGCTCAAGCTCAGAAAAGCTCTGCTCAGGCATATCTTCTTTCAGAATATAAAGAACTTGAAGCCGAGTCAGAGTTGTTGCGAGCTGTATCTGCAACAGCGCCACTGTTATTTGTATTTGCACATGAAGTAAAAGGAATCGCGCAGACTCTTATTAGCCAATCCGCTCAGCTCAAGTTGATCGCTGACAAGATTAATGATGAAGATGTCAAACAGGAATTACTATCTATAGCGAACAGTGCGGAAATGCATAAGCGGTCTTTTGATGACTTATTCGAATTGTTTGAGGTTTTTTCAGATTCGACGAGTAAGTCAGCGAAAAAAGTTACTTATAGAAGCTTATTCAATCGTATCCAAACTGGGTTCCGCTTCTTCTTAAAGCAGTATGGGATTACACTACAGTTTGAAGACGTAAGCCCTATTTTAGGGGTGCCGAAACTAAACTCAGCGGAAGCATACTCTGTTCTTATTAATCTCATTTCAAACAGCATTAAGTCACTTATTGCCAGCGATTCAGAGCAGAGACTTATTCAAGTTGGAGTTGTAAAAGAAAATGATACTCACTACATAACGGTTAGAGATAATGGTATTGGACTCAAGAAAGAGCACTGGAAAAAAGTATTTGAACCGAGAACGTTTGATCCAGAAGGGAAATTATACAGTTCAGTCTCCTCTAAACTTGGTGATGAAAAATTAAGCAATTTAGGGAAAGGCTCTGGCTTGGGATTAAATATAGTCCAGAATATTCTTAAGAAACATAAAGGTGGTGTTGAGTTTATAGAACCGTCTTCTAACTGGAATGCTGTAGTACAAGTAACTATCGGAAATTAAAATGAAAATCCTAGTCATTGATGATAAAACGACTGAAGAATCTTATCCAAGAAAGGGGCTACTTGATGTTCTTGAGCAGAGAGAACATATTACATGTGATCTTGTTGAGCCTGATCCGGAAGCTCTTAAACAAAAACTTGTAGACAGCCAATCTGGTGAGTATGACTTAATTATAGTTGACTACATGCTAGATAAAGCTCGATCTATTTTTAAGACAGGGACCGCTTTGTACTCACTCATTCATTCTTATGCACACAGAACCCCAATTTATTTAATTTCGGTAAAAACTGCTCCAACTAATCAAATTGGTGATTTTGACCTGTTCATTAATGATGATGCAATAAATAACTCTCATGCTTTTAAAGCGGAGATTCAAAGTCATATTGAATTAAGAAGTTGTACTTCATCTAACGATTTTTTGAGACTGATTCAATGTCCTGAGACACTTAACGATGAAATTGGAACTATTATAAAACCTATACTAGCAAGGTCAGATACCACCACTCATTGCGATGATAGCCAAATACCTAAGAATGAAATAGTAGACAGTTTGAACCTAAGATTATTTAGATGGCTAGCTCGCTCTTTACTGAGAAAAGAAGGACCGCTAGTAAGTCGCGCAGGAGCGGCTGGGCTATTAGGCATTAGTGTTGAGTTCTTTGATAGTATTGCAGAACAATTCGACAGCGCCCTTTATAAGGGGGTGTTTAGTCAGTCGTTTGAGAAGAGGTGGTGGGGAGTTTTACTTGAAGATACGATTTTTGAAAAAGATGACCCCAACCACTATTTAAGTACTTTACCATTCAAAGAAGCGTCTTCAAAACTCCTTGGAGCAACAGAGAAAAAGGATTTCTCAGTATGTGTTGAGTGTGGTGCACTTTACCCAGATGGGTTGGGGATTGTCACAGATCAAGAACATGAACTATTACCTGTTCATATAGCTTGCTCTGAATTTAATGACGCACTTCCACAAGAACCATTCTTCCGAAATCCACGCATTATTGAGGTAGCGTAGTGTGTATATGATCGATCGTAAATTTACTCGTGAATATTTAATTGCACTGAAGGATTTTTCCAAGCTCATTCTTGCAAAACATTTAGCCTTACCTCGGTCTGACAACGATCAGTTGTACTCATTTTTCAGCGAGTTACACAATAAACTTGGGCTAACATTAAGACAACGAAATGCTTTTATCGAAGATATATCGATTAATCCTAATATCGTTTTTCCCTATGTGAACCCCAAGGTAGGAAACAGGAAGTTTTATATATCGCTTGGGGGGTCTATTAATTTCGACCAAGGAATTATCTGTAGGCAGAGCTTATGCTTGAATCTTATGCTGGAACACAATTCAGAAGACAATACAGAAATACCAGAAGAGTGGAATAGTTACCCCATTGTTGATGGTTATCACATTCTAAGACGTTTTCATTTTGACCTTGATGTAAAAAATGACGACATCAGTAAACCTAAGTTTCATCTACAATATGGTGGAAACTTTGAACCCAGTTATCTAAAAATGAACAATGTAGTGCATTACAAGCTGTTTTCGCCGCTGGATCATCCAAGGCTTCCGCAACAGCCTTACGATATAGTGATGCTGTTAGATTTTGTCTTAAAGGAATTTGAATTGGGGGGGGAGGAAGTCATAAATGATAGAAGTTGGAACAGACATGTTATCGGTTGTGAAAAAATTTGGCTGATTCCATACTACGACGCAATTTGTAGTCGCTTACAAAACGCATCCAGAACAACACCAATACATAGGCTTGGATAAAGAGAATAGGCTAATAACGGATTAGCCTATTCTTTTATTCACTGTAGCTTCTCACACCTTTATATCGTTCGCATCGTAAATCATGGACAGCTAGCGCGAGATAGCGGCATTGTTCTACTGTGATCAATCCATGTTTTATTAGTACACTATCAACTAACTGAGTGACACGATAGACGTTATCTTGTTCTAAAGCAGTTTCGACCTCTGCTTTTAATGCGTCTAAATCATCGATACATTTTTCAGAAAAAAGTACTTTTATTTGACGCCCGGCGGAAGGTTCAATCTTTAATACTCCAGAGCTATATGACCGTCCTTCAAGCTCAGCAGAAAACTGGGTAAACGTAGACAACATTGTTATTGCCATTGCACGCTTGTACTTAGCACTTACTTTCTCACGAAAGATAACTTTATGAATTGAGTTTGTGCAATTGAACTGCCTACCAGTATTGACTACCATTCTAGGCCCGCGATGAATCATGTAGGACATGAAACAATCGGCTTTAATGCCATCAACGCCCCACCCCGGAGCGAACCAATGAGGACGTTTCTTGAACGTACGATTGTTTTCTTTTTCATCATAGGAAATGCCAGACAGGTACCTGGCAACCGGAGATAAGCAGTCAGCCATTTGTTCTTCGGTTGGTAGTACCAATAAAACACGTTGGTCGGCTTTTGCACATTTTCGATGTCTAGTTTTGTTGTGCACTATGCCTTGAAGGTGATTGAATCGGCTAACCACTGGCTTTAAAACATCCTCAGGCAAACGATGCTTTTCTGCCGTAGAACGGTTGATGATAAAGTAGTTATTTGCTCCTGTAACCATACCAATTTTTATATCGACGTAATGTCCGAGTGCTTTCGTTGACTCTTGTTGGAGCAACGCTTGATAGGAGAACTTTGCAGCGGATGAAATGATGTTCAATTTGTAGTCACGAATATTCATAGCTGATGCTTCGTCATTATTCGCTATCGCTTGCTTGAGTTCTGTAATATTTTCAACAACATCCACGGAAAGATTGCATGGGGAAGTATTCTCTTTGTGAAAGCCTTGAGCTAACAAAATAATCGAAGTTTCTTGAGCGCCTTCTTCTTTAAAGAAGCGTTCTGCAAGCTTAAGTACTTTGATTTTTTCAAAATGCCGCTGATGGATCTGAACCAATTTTTCAGCATAGTCAGCATGCAATAAACTACTAGGCAACACCCAAGCAACTCGGCCGCCTTCTTTCAAAAATTCTAAGCTATGTAATAGGAAAAAAGCCCATAGGCTGGCATTCCGCCCCATTGTATGCTTAGAAAAAGGAGAATTACGTAACACGTTGTCGCAAGATAGCCGTTGTTCATCTGTCATGTTATGCATTGAAACATATGGAGGATTGCCAAGGATTACATCAAACTTGTGGACAGAGAACTCAATAGGTTTGACTTGGATGAAGTCTTTTAAAATGAATCGCTGATTAACATCGACGCTCTTGCTAAACTTTTTATTCAAAATCTCGAATGCATGTTCGTCAATATCTACACCATAAAGTTGTTTTTCAGGAGTGGAGCAGCCGAGTTCGTGCAGCCTTGCGATACTACTCTCAAAAAAACCACAACCGCCAAAACTTGGCTCTAAGATATCTTGGTCAGCTTGCAGAATTGCCCAGTCGGCAAGAACTTGGCTCAATGCAGCTGGTGTATAGTATGCACCCAGTTCTTTCTTTTTGGGTAGTGAGTGCGGGTTCATTTGTGTTCCTATTGAATATTAAACAGTCTAACTCGTAAAGCCGCCACTTCATTGCTAATTATACTCGAGTTAGAGAACTCTTTTTAAATATCATCGAGAGATGGTATTAAATAAGTTTAATTAATACAAAAAGTTATGCCGTGTATGAGATTGTGATAATTTTAACACAGAAAAACGATTCTCGATAGAGTAGATAAATCAGTAGTAAAAATTACATGTTGGATATCAAAACATTTAGTTGGTCTGTAATGCGACGAAAAAATTTCATTGGATAAGTTTAAAGCAAAAGATAGGATGTACATATCGGTTCACTTTCCTCATTTTCCTTGCGAGTATTCTTTCTAACCTAGGAATCTTGAGCAAATGGGGGCGATTCCCTTAAACTTAAAGATAAATTTTTTGATAGCTAAGAAGTCACTATACTATTTCTGATCAGATTAGTGACTTTCTCCAATGCTTCTTTGCGCTCTTCCAAGTAGTCATATCGATCATAGATACCTTCAACACCTTTCAGCTTGTGATTTAAACAGCGCTCTGCGATATGGCTAGGAACTTTTACCGAAGCGAGTAGGCTACGGCAGGTGCGGCGTAGATCGTGAACCGCAAAATGTTTGATATCGCCCATTTTATTTGGTGGTTGTACCTTACGACCGGGCTCTCGACCAAATAGCTTTGAAATAGCTCTGTTCAGTGTGTCTTTGCCCATGTGAGGTACTTTGCTTTCCCTTCTGTTTGGGAAGACGTACTCCGAACGACAAGCTCGCATATGCAGTTCTTTAAACCACTCTACGCACAGCTCCGGAAGCGGAATAGTGAAACCTGTCCCTGATTTGCTTCGTTCCGCTGGTAGGTGCCATAAAGCATTATCTAGATCGAACTCAGTCCACTTTGCTTCTGTTAGCTCTGATTTACGAACGCCAAGACAAAGAAGCAGAGCACAAGCTAGGTAGTTGTCTCGATTGAAGCTATAAATGTTTTGGTTGAAGACGGAAAAAACATGTTTAATCTCTTCCAGTTCTAAGACCCGATCTCGGCTCTCTTCAATGCCACCAGCATCATAGTTGGAAAATGCTAGTGCAGGGTTAGACTCAATAACACCAATCTTCATACCGTGCTTAAAAAGCTGCTTACAATACATTAATGTGTCATTGGCTGTGGTTGGACGGCCACTGTCAGCGACTATTTGGATGATGTTACGGATGTCTAAAGGGGTGACACGTTTCAACGTGTATTGACCAATTTGCGGAGAGATCTCTTTCTGATAGATACGCTTAGGTATATTGGGGTGCTTGAGCCTTTTGGACAAATCCTTGTACCAGTCTTCGAAGAGATCATCGATTATTTGTATATCGGCTTGCTTACTCCGTTTTCTTTCTGCAATTGGGTTAATCCCTTCGCTTATTTGCTTTCGAAACTCAGCTGCTTTCAACCTTGCATCTGCAAGAGAAAGCTCATCGACCTTGCCAATAGTTACCTCCTTTCTTTTCTTAAAAAGGGTATACCTTAGCATCCAGTATGGTCGACCTACTCTAGGAATCATTAGATAGAAACCATCACCATCGGCATGACGACCTGTTTTTTGATCTTTTACTATCGCCTTAACTTGGTTGACGGTGAGATTCCCCATCTCTATCTCCTTGAATTTATAGCTCTAATCGAAGTTATCATTACATCACCCTCCAGAAGTGGGGAGTATGTTGTGATATTTATACTACGGTGGGGAGTAAATAGCAAAGTGCTACCCACGATACTCCCCGTTTGTTCATGGCTGTTGATGAATTTGATGGATGTATAGGGATGGAAAAAATAACAAAGCCCTTATCAATAAGGGCTTTGTGGAAGTGTGTGGAGGAGAGGGGAATCTATTCGATATTTTGGATCTGTTCGCGCATTTGCTCGATCAGAACTTTCAGTTCAACGCCCGACGCAGTGATGTCGGTGCTGATCGATTTAGAAGCGAGCGTGTTTGACTCACGGTTGAATTCTTGCATCATGAAATCCAGACGACGACCGACTGCGCCACCTTTTTTCAGGATGTTGGTCGTTTCTTTCACGTGAGAATCCAGACGATCTAGCTCTTCTGCAACGTCTGACTTTTGCGCTAGCAAGATAAGCTCTTGTTCTACACGAGAAGCATCCAGTTCAATTTTCGCATCTTCAAATTTTGAGAATAGACGTTCACGTTGCCATTCTAGGATTTCAGGCATGCGAGCACGAACTTTCACCACTTCTGCGGTAATCGCGTCTAGGCGTTGTTCGATCAGCGCTTTCATGTTGTCGCCTTCACGGCCACGCGCTTCAATAAATTCACTAATTGCTTCATCAAATGCAGCAAGCAGCTCTTTGTTGACCTCATCCATGTTTTGCTCAGGAGTTTCCATCACACCAGGCCATTGCATGACTTGAAATGGATTGATGCGGCTAAGCTCACCAGTCATGTGCATAACTTGTTCAGCAGCTTTAATCACTTGGGTTGCCAACGCTTCATTGATGCTAAGCTCGGCTTTTGCTGCAGGGTTCGCTTCGAAACGAAGGCTACATTCCACTTTTCCTCGCGCTAGACGTTTACGAAAACGCTCGCGTAGAACTGGTTCTAAAGCTCGGAATTGTTCTGGCATGCGGAAATAGGTTTCTAGGTAACGCTGGTTTACACTGCGGATTTCCCATACCGCTGAGCCCCAGTCGCCTTTTACTTCTTTGCGCGCATACGCAGTCATACTGTAAATCATCGAATTTTCCTGTCTTCATTTTTTGAAAATTACCTAGAGAGTGTATCACGGAGCGGCAAGAGGTGCGCGGGCTGTCTTACATCAGTGTCTCGCAAATATGCTCCCAGGAAATGTTTAGAGGGAGTGAAGTTGTGACCTAGGAATCCGAAATCGATTCCGCTATAATCTTCGCCCAACCAAATCGTCTTCTCCTCATTATTTAAGGTAGATGCCCATGCGTCCAAACGATCGCAAGGCGGACCAAGTTCGCCCAATCAAAATTACTCGTAACTACACGGCTTACGCTGAAGGTTCAGTGTTAGTTGAGTTCGGTAACACCAAAGTGTTGTGTAATGCGACCGTCGAAGAATCAGTGCCACGTTGGTTAAAAGGCCAAGGTAAAGGCTGGGTGACCGCTGAATACGGCATGCTACCTCGTGCGACTCACTCGCGTACTCGCCGTGAAGCGGCAAACGGTAAGCAGGGTGGCCGTACAATGGAAATCCAACGCCTTATCGCGCGTAGCCTACGTGCAGTTGTCGATTTGCAAGCTATGGGCGAATTCATGATCACGGTTGACTGTGATGTAATTCAAGCTGACGGCGGCACACGTACTGCATCAATCAGTGGTGCAAGCGTTGCAATGGCAGATGCATTCCAACACCTTGTCGATAGCGGCAAGCTAAAAGCAAACCCAATGAAAGGCCACGTAGCGGCAGTATCAGTTGGTTTGCTTGGTGATGAAGTGCTGTGTGACCTTGAGTACGTTGAAGATTCAGCAGCAGACACCGACATGAACGTTGTAATGACAGAAGAAGGTAAGATGATTGAAATACAGGGCACAGCAGAAGGTGAACCGTTCAGTCATGAACAGCTAATGGCATTACTCGAATCGGCGAAAGTCGGCATTACGGAAATCGTCGCGGCGCAGAAGGCGGCGTTAGCCAATTGATTTAGATAGCTCCCATTATGGGGGCTATTTTTTTATCTCGGGAATAGAGAATTGAATGATTGCCGAGAAGAGACAAAAGAAACCAAGGAAATAGAGAGAAAATAATGAAAGCATACCAGCGTGAATTTATTGAGTTTGCACTTGAGAAAGAAGTTCTTAAGTTTGGTGAGTTTACTTTGAAATCTGGCCGTAAAAGCCCGTACTTCTTTAACGCTGGTCTTTTCAATACAGGCCGTGACCTAGCGCGTCTTGGTCGTTTCTACGCGGCAGCACTTGCGGATTCTGGTATCGAATTCGATGTTCTATTCGGCCCTGCGTACAAAGGGATTCCAATCGCGACAACTACGGCGGTTGCACTTGCGGATCACCACGATATCGACACGCCTTACTGCTTCAACCGTAAAGAAGCAAAAAATCACGGCGAAGGCGGTAACCTTGTAGGTTCAGCGCTTGAAGGTCGTATCATGCTAGTAGATGACGTAATTACAGCGGGTACCGCGATTCGTGAATCGATGGAAATCATCAAGGCGAATGGTGCAGATCTGGCTGGCGTATTAGTGGCTATCGACCGCCAAGAGAAAGGCAAAGGCGAACTTTCTGCGATTCAGGAAGTTGAGCGCGACTTCGGTTGTGCGGTGATTTCTATCGTGAGTTTGGGTGACCTAATCACTTACCTTGAAGAAAAAGGTAACGCGACCGAGCATCTTGAAGCGGTGAAAGCATACCGCGCGGAATACGGCATCTAATTTCCCACTTTTCGAATTCAATAAAAAAGGTATCCAATTGGATACCTTTTCTTTTGCGATTTATTTGTAGCGAATGCCTTTGGGCTCGTTTTCATCTTGCATGGTTTTGTAGCGTTTGTGCAGCCACATCCATTGCTCAGGTGCTCGCAAAATCACTTCTTCCACGTACTTGTTCATGTAAGCCGCCGCAGCCACTTCATCTTTTTGTGGGTAATCGGCTTCAATGCACTTATCAGCGATGATTTCGTATTTGCCTTCGTCATTGCGGAAACCAGAACCTGGAATGATCGCGCATTTTGAGGTGTAGGCTAAAATGCTGGTGCCGGTTGTTGTACAAGCGTCATCAATGGCAAAAAACGGCACGAAGACCGATTTATTGCGGCCGTAATCGTGGTCAGGTAAGTAGAACAAACGCTCGCCGCTGCGCAGTACACGAATCATCTTTTTCACATCTTTGCGATCAATCAGTTTGTTGCCGTTGTGCGTGCGCCCCCAATATTGGATGAAGTTGTACGCTGGGTTGTTGTGAGGACGAAATGCGCCGTAACCCGCAACACCTAAAACAGCAAAAGCTCGCGCGGTAATTTCTAAGTTAAGAGCATGCACACAACACAACAATACGCCTTTCCCTTCCGCGCCTTTTTCTTTTAGAGCGTGGATGTCTTTCTCGACAATGAGCGTTTTGAAGCGCCATGTAGGCCAAAACCATGTAATACCGGTTTCGATCAGTGCCATCCCGGTATTCTTGAAGTTTTCTTCCACGATATGTTGCACTTCTTCTGGCGTTTTCGCGGGGAATGCCAGCTCAAGGTTGCGCTTCGCGATATGCACGCGCTTTTTGCCATAGCGCATGCCTAGCTTGCCAAGTGAACGCCCCAAAGACAGTAATAGGCGATAAGGAAGAATATTGACGATGATAGCCAGTAGACCAAACCCAAGCCAAACTCCCCAGTTACGAGGATGGAGAAGGGAAAGAGAAAACTCGGGCTGCGTGTATTTGTCTTTACTCATAATCTCTACTTAATTTGTGCACTGAGTAGTGCCCAATACTCGTCAAAGTTTGCAGTAGGTTGGTACTTGAAATCGCTGCGCACAAAACGGTTCAGGCTGCCTTCAACTTGCCCAAGAATTTGCGCAGCAAGAATGCGCTCTTCTACAGGGAAAGATTTACCTTCACGAATTTTACGCTCACGCAGAATCTGACGTAGTTGGGTTTCGATACGTTCAAACAGCTGGTTGATGCGTTCACGTAGACGTTCGTTTTCAAACATTAAAGCATGGCCAGACAGAATGCGTGTCAAGCCAGGGTTACGTTCTGAAAATGCAAGAATCAGGTGCATTACCATACGAATACGCTCTAGTGTATCTTTCTCGTCATCTAAAATGCGGTTGATGCGAGTCATCAAGGCTTCTTCGATGAACTCAATCAAACCTTCAAACATGCGAGCTTTACTTGGGAAATGACGGTACAACGCGGCTTCGGAGACGCCGACTTGTTTTGCCAATTTTGCCGTAGTAATGCGTGAAGCGCCTTCTGCAGATTCAAGCATTTGTGCTAATGCTTGCAAGATCTCTTCACGACGATTGGATTTTTTACTGCCGGCCATTAGTTACTTCCTTTCAAAATACAAAGTTGAGCGGAGGGGATTATAAGATGCTAAGTCGCATCACACTAGACTGCTGAGGGCGGAATGGGAGATTTAACACCCTCAGTTGTCATGTTTAGACTAAATTTGTGCCAGTTCTTAATTAGAAAATAAGTGCGAATTACATCAATTCACGCATTTTCTCGAGGATTTTGAAGCTCAGGGCTTCTTTTGACTCTAGAGCTAATGCAAGCTCACCATCAGGCCAAAATAGGGTGATGGCGTTGTCATTACTATTGAAGCCTTGGCCTTCGACTGACACATCGTTAGCGCAGATCATATTGAGGTTTTTCTTCGCTAACTTTCCTCGGGCATAAGTTTCGACATCGTTGGTTTCTGCTGCAAAACCTACCGTAAATGGGCGCTTATCAGTCAGTGCTGCGACGGACGCTACAATATCAGGGTTTTTCACCATTTTGATGGTCATCTGATCGTTGTCTGCCGTCTTTTTCAACTTTTGAGACGCAATGGCCTCAGGTCGATAATCCGCTACTGCTGCGCAGCTGATGAACGCATCGTGACTGATGGCTTGAGCCATCACGGCCTCATACATTTCTTGTGCGCTAGATACCTTAATGCGCTCCACTCCCATCGGTGTGCTCAGGTTGACAGGGCCGCTCACTAGCGTGACTTTTGCGCCTAACTGCGCGGCAGCGTTTGCTAGCGCATACCCCATTTTTCCAGAGCTGTGGTTCGTAATGTAACGCACTGGGTCGATGGCTTCTCGCGTTGGGCCTGCTGAGATCAGAATGGATTTGCCTTCCAAGACTTTAGGTTGGAAAAACTGTTCACACAGATGCACCAATTGCATTGGTTCAAGCATTCGACCCGGACCAACATCACCACAAGCTTGTTCACCTGCTGCTGGACCCCAAATGTACATACCGCGGCGAGCTAGAGTCGCAATGTTCTCTTGCGTCGCGATGTTGCGATACATCTGCTGATTCATTGCTGGAGATACCGCAACAGGCGAATCCGTTGCCAACACTAACGTCGTCAATAAATCATTGCCCATGCCAGCTGACATACGAGCAATGAGGTCTGCCGTAGCAGGAGCAAGCAGCACTAAATCCGCCCATTTAGCTAACTCGATGTGACCCATTGACGCTTCAGCCGCCGGATCGAGCAAGCTATCGGATACTGGTCGTCCTGAGACGGCCTGCATGGTTAACGGAGTAATAAACTCTTTTGCAGCTTTCGTCATGACGACTTGAACTTGTGCCCCTCTCTCTATTAGGCGACGGGTTAGCTCCGCACATTTATACGCGGCAATACCGCCACTGATGCCGAGTAGAATTTTCTTTCCTGCTAGTGTTTGCATGTGAGATCTCCAATTTTTCTGGCAGCGAGTTTAGCATAACGGACTGTTTCAGCACCCAAGCAAATCAAATCCACATCAAACTCCGCGGCATTAGTTACGCAAGTGGAGAAAAAACTCCCGCCTATCTCACAGACAATTTGAGCTGATTTTGCAAGATTGAAAAGAAAAAAGAGGTGGTACAAACATGGTGTTGAAAAGTCGAAACAAATTGCTGCTGATAACCTTAATTCCTCTGTTGTTGATCACGACATTGATCTCTGTGGTGTATTACATCAACAGCAGTAAGAGTTTGGAGGCGGAGCTCGTCCGAGACAGACAGGAGCTGATTGATGCGCGTAAGAAAGAGCTAAAAGCCTACATGATGATGGGTGTAACGGCGATTAAGCCGCTGTATGACTCTGACGTTAATGGCAGTAATAAACAAGCGGCGAAAGAAATCTTAAAAGCGATGCGTTTTGAAAGTGATGGGTACTTTTTCGCGTATGATTCTCAAGGTATCAATACCTTACATGCCATCAAACCGTCGCTGGAAGGTAAAAATCTGTATGACCTTAAAGATGAAAATGGCGTAGCGGTGATTGCTGGCTTGATTGATGCGTCGCAAAAAGGTGATGGCTTTTTGTATTTCTCTTGGCACAAACCAACCATCAACGCTCAGGCACCGAAATTGGGTTACGCTGAGTATCTACAAAAATGGGACTGGGTGCTTGGTACTGGGATCTACATTGATGACATCGACCAACAAGTTGTCATGCAGCGTGAATTGCGCACGCAAGAGTTAAATCAACACACTTTATCTGCGGTGACAATCTCGGTGATTGGCCTGATTATTACCAGCATCTTAACCAGCATTGCTGTTTCGAAAGGCATTAAACCACTTCAGCACGTCGCCGATTCTCTCAAAGATGTTGCTGCGGGTGGCGGTGACTTAACTGCGCGTCTAAAAGTGGAAAGTAAAGACGAAGTTGGCGAAGTCGCGGCTGCCTTTAATGAGTTTATGGATAAACTTCACCCACTGATGCAGGACATTCATCAATCTGCTTCTGACGTTCAAACAGTTTCTGAAGAACTGAATGATCAAACGCGCACAGCGAGCGGTCAAATGCAGAGTCACTGTTTGGAAACGGATAAAGTGGTGACAGCCGTAACAGAGATGAGCATGACGGCAAAAGAAGTCGCGAGCAATACAAATGCCACTGCGCAGGCCATTGATGATGCGAACGATCAGGTCACCGAAGCCCAGCGAGAGGTTGAACAAGCGATTCAAGGCATTACTGAGTTGGTTACAGAGATCAACAGTACATCGGATGCTATCTCTGAGTTGAGTCAGCAAACGGAGCAGATTACCAAAGTATTGGATGTGATTGGCGAGATTGCTGAGCAGACCAACTTATTGGCGCTCAATGCGGCAATTGAAGCCGCGCGAGCGGGCGAGCAAGGGCGTGGATTTGCAGTGGTGGCCGATGAAGTACGTTCACTAGCGAGCCGTACGCAAAATAGCACTCATGAAATTGGCGATATGCTTAAACAGCTACAAAGTGGTGTATCTCGAGCCGTCACGACTATGTCCGCCAGTCAAGAACGCGGCGTGAAAACGGCTGAAGAGTCGGCACTGATTCAACAGTCTTTGTCTGGTGTTCACCATTCTATTGGTACAATTCGCGATATGGGAATTCAAACCGCATCAGCGGCAGAAGAACAAAGTGCGGTGGCGGAAGACATCAACCAGAACTTGGTGGCGATTCAACAGATCGTCAACAACATCAATGACACCTTGCAACACGCAGAAACGATCAGCACTCAGTTGTCACAATCCGGCACGGAAATTCACGATCTGGTCGGCAACTTTAAACTCTGATGAACCATTAAATTGCACATAAAATCAGAGTGGAACGAAGAAAGCGAAAGTCACCCTCGACTTTCGCTTTCTGTTTTGTGGAATAGGGATTCTTACCTTCAAAGAGAGTTCCGATGATACTCAAAGCTTTGCCAAATGAGTCGATGCCACGAGAGAAACTTCTGCAACGTGGGCCGCAGGCGTTAACAGATGCCGAATTACTGGCGATATTTCTCCGTACGGGCACGCAAGGCATGAACGTGATTGAGTTGGCCGATTTCCTTATTCAAGATTTTGGTTCGCTTAGGCAGTTGTTCTCCGCTTCAGAACAGGAGTTTTGTCAGCATAAAGGGTTAGGGCAGGCCAAATATGTGCAATTGCAAGCGGTGTTAGAAATGACTCAGCGATATTTGGCGGAAACCCTCAAGCGTGGCGACGCCTTAACCAGCCCTGAGCAAACTAAATTATATCTCTCCTCTATATTAAGAGACCGCCAAAGAGAGGCTTTTTACATTCTTTTCCTCGATAACCAACACCGAGTAATAAAAGATGAGATTTTATTCGAAGGAACCTTGGATGCTGCATCAGTTTACCCTAGAGAAGTAGTAAAAAGAGCCCTGCACCACAACGCGGCTGCTTTGATTTTGGCGCATAACCACCCGTCCGGTGTTGCCGAGCCGAGCCAGGCAGACCGCAGGATTACAAGGCGATTAATTGATGCGTTGGCGCTGGTGGATATTCGTATTTTGGACCATTTCGTTATTGGCGATGGGGAAAGTGTCTCTTTTGCTGAAAGAGGATGGATATAACTGTGCGTTTTTTAGGTTGTTAGTTGCTAAAAATCTGCTATCATCCTCGCCACTAAATTTTTAACTGAATTCAGCTTGGACTGCTAGAAAAAACCTGCTGTCTAAAAAAAGATCACGAAAACCTGTAAAAAGGATCTGTTCGGGTCTTGAGCAATGCATATCAAGTTAGTATAATGCGCGACCTTTGATAGCCTTGTATGGATTTTCCATAGCGGTTCTTAACCTCTAACTTCTTTTCGAGAGATAGAGAGGTTCGGCCACCAAGGTTGATATCGAGCTGAAACGATTTTGGAGAAGACATTCATGTCACGAGTATGCCAAGTAACTGGTAAGCGTCCAGTAACGGGTAACAACCGTTCACACGCACGAAATGCTACTAAGCGTCGTTTTCTGCCGAACCTACAAACTCATCGTTTCTGGGTAGAGAGCGAAAAACGTTTTGTTAAACTACGCCTTACTGCAAAAGGTATGCGCATCATCGACAAGAAAGGTATCGATACTGTTCTTGCTGATATCCGTGCACGTGGCGAAAACGTTTAAGAGGAAATAGGCAATGGCAAAGAAAGGCGTTCGTGAGAAAATCCGTCTAGTATCTTCAGCAGGTACAGGCCACTTCTACACAACTGATAAGAACAAGCGTAACATGCCAGGCAAATTTGAGATCAAGAAATTTGATCCAGTTGTACGCCAGCACGTTATGTACAAAGAAGCTAAAATCAAATAATTGATTTTGTCTCTTTGACGATTTGAAAAACCCAACTTTCGAGTTGGGTTTTTTATTATCTGAAATCCTCACTATTCCTTCAAATCTACCTTCACCATGTTTACATGCCGATGCTCTAGTCAATTCCTGTAACCTTTGCTAGTTTGTCACTAGAACTAAGATAGTAGGAACTGTTATGCGTATTAGTCCGACTCGCCGTCGCCGTTGGAACAATATTCTAATATTGGGCATTATCGCGTTTATCGTGATCTTAAATGCACCGATGTGGATCAAAACGTACTTGTTGTCAGAAAACGTTGATCCTTATCCGCATTTACTTCGAACTGATCATTCGGTTAGCGCTATTTATTCCAATAGTCTTGAATTGGAGTTTCGCGATGGGCGATGGCATGCGAATGCAGATGTTCCTCTCCCTCTATCTGAACTTATTGCTCGCTGGCAAGCGCTCGAAGGTACGGAGTTATCTGCGCTGCAATACGACACTCTTAAAGATAAGTTAGGCACACCAGAAACCATCGAAGTCTGGTATCAAGGCGTCGAAGAACCGCAGCGAATTACTCTTTATCGTCTTCATGATTTTTGGTTGTTCAAGAATTGGCAAGACAAATGGATCGCGATTTCTGTTGAGAGTAGTTACATCATGCCTAAGTGAGTAGTGGTTAATAACCTCGTAGATAGACAGTGTTTGCGCTTGTACTTTTCGATTATGCTAACTGCCTTTCAGTAAGGCTTTGAGTGTTTTAAGGAGAATTAAATGCCTGAATTACCAGAAGTTGAAGTAAGCCGGATGGGTATTAGTCCACATATGGTTGGACAAACGATTAAGGCATTTGTTTTTCGCACACCCAAACTGCGCTGGGATATCCCGCAAGAGCTGAAATTGCTTGAAGGGCAAGTGATTCGAGCCATTCATCGTCGCGCAAAGTATTTGCTCATAGAAACGGATGCAGGAACTGCTATTGTGCACCTTGGAATGTCAGGCTCGTTACGTGTGTTGGATGCTGATTTTCCTGCGGCTAAGCACGATCATGTCGATCTCAAACTTACAAATGGTAAAGTGCTGCGTTATAACGACCCTCGACGCTTTGGTGCTTGGCTATGGTGCGCTCCTGGTGAGTCCCATGCGGTACTTGAGCATATGGGACCAGAGCCTCTAACTGATGTGTTTAATAGCGAGTACATTGCTGATAAAGCACAAGGTAAGCGTGTCGCGGTAAAGCAGTTCATCATGGACAACAAAGTCGTGGTCGGTGTGGGGAATATTTACGCCAATGAATCTCTGTTTAAATCTCGTATTCTCCCAACCCGACAAGCAGGTCAAGTGACGCCCCAAGAATGGGTACTGTTAGTGGAAAACATCAAAGCCACGCTAAAAATTGCCATTAACCAAGGTGGTACGACTTTAAAAGACTTCGCTCAAGCCGATGGCAAGCCGGGTTATTTTGCTCAAGAACTTTTAGTGTATGGAAAAGCGGGTGAGCCTTGCCCAGAGTGCGGCGAAGCTCTCCAAGAACAAAAGATAGGCCAACGCAATACCTTCTTCTGCGGGGAATGTCAGAAGTAAATACATTGAAAAACGTTACATTTGCCCGGACTTTTCGAAATATTTCTTCGCAACTAATAGTGAAATTAAGCGCTCACGCTTTTGGTTTCGGAATTGGTCGACCCATGCATGAGCGTTGTTTATTATGTTTTCTGCCTCATCTGGGTGTGCGATGTAGTACTCCATTTTTTCAATTAAATCGGAATAGTCATTTGCAACCTCAACATAGTGAACACCAGCTTCCAGACGGCCCTCCATAAACCAAGTTTCATATTTTGGTTTAGACATTATGACCAGTGAGTTTGAAGACATTGCCCACTTAAGATTGGTGGCCACATCATTCCCTTCGATTGCTAGCAAAAACTTATAATGTAACTGTTCTTCAATCGACATAAACTCTTTTTCCCAAGGATCGCCGTTAGTGGGTTGAGTTTGACCTATGTTGCATAATGGATGAGTATAGTATTGCTCAATCACCTTTTTGCGGTGCAGCTGGTATCCAGCACCTCTCCAAGCGACCATATTTTTCTTTTTACGAAATGGTAAGGAATCAGAAGTAAACTGGAAGTGACGAATTTCATTCAATTTGAGTAATACAGAATTTTGATTCTCTCCAGTAATTGGGCGACTTTTCAGAAAGCTAGGGTATTCCGGAATATGAGAAATATCACCA
The DNA here is from genome assembly GCF_028823755.1 of Vibrio sp. VP6. Lineage (NCBI taxonomy): Bacteria > Pseudomonadati > Pseudomonadota > Gammaproteobacteria > Vibrionales > Vibrionaceae > Vibrio > Vibrio sp. VP6. The sequence goes on along the minus strand of NZ_JAPEID010000004.1, from coordinate 53,046 downwards.
TTCAAAAACTGGAATAAACATTGCGATGGAAAAGATTTTACTACCTTATGGAGGTCGAAATAGTACGTCGTACCACCTGTTTTTTTAAACTTTCCTACGCAGGTTGAGGTACCTTTTGGAAGCTCAAATTGGGCATCAACCTTGTTGTAGTAATTGACTCTGTCTTGGATATAAGAGTTTAAAGGCGTTTTCTGGATAAGTTTATTGGTCAGTCTTCTTCGGAGTGTATCTGGTATTAAGACCTGAAGGCTATTTAAAAAGTAGTATTTGAACTTTCTGAAACTCATGATGCAATTTTCTCAGTGATAGCGACGTGAACACATTTCGGCACAAACGGTTCTATATCGCCGCCATGGATTGCTACTTCACGGACGATGGTAGAAGAGAGAAAAGCATACTCTTCTGCTGGTGTCAGGAACACGCTCTCAACACCTGGTAACAGTTTGCGATACATGCTCGTTAGGCCAAATTCATATTCAAAGTCGACAGTTGTTCTGAGACCTCGCACCAATACATTTGCTTCTTGCTTACGAGCAAAATCAACTAGTAAGCCACTAAAACCAGCGGTTGATACATTGCTTAAGTGCGCTGTTGATTCTTCAACGAGTTTTACTCGTTCTTCTAAGCTAAACAGTGTTTTTTTCGAAGGACTTGCCGCGACACCGATGATAATTTGGTCAAACATATTGGCTGCACGTGTAACAATATCTAGGTGACCGTTCGTGATTGGGTCGAAGGTTCCTGGGTAAATGACTTTTTTCATCGTAAAACTTTCTCGTAAACATCTACGTATTGTTTAGCAGTGTAGTTGATATCAAATAACTTTAGTTTCTCTTGCCCATTGGCAATGAAGTCTTGTTGAAGCTTCTTATCTTGAGCGATCTTTATTATTGCATTCGCCAACTCTTGTGCATTGCCTGGTTCAACAAGTAAGCCGTTTGAATTGTGGTCGATAATGTCGGGGATGCCACCTGCATTAGTACCTATAACAGGTAAACCAGAGCCCATCCCTTCCAAAATGACAGAGCCTAGTCCCTCTGTGTAAGAAGGATGAACCTGCAAATCTGCCGCAGCAAACCAATCGCCCATATTGCTTTGTTTTCCCTCGAAACTGATGTTAGTTAGGCCTTTTGCTTGTGACTCAAGTGCCTGCCTCTCTGAACCATCACCTAGCAAACAAAAATGGACAAAGGGTGCGGACTTTTCTAACAGCCTTGCCGCGTCGACAGTGACATTGAAGCCTTTATGTTTCAGCATGTTTGCTCCATGTATCACTATAAATTTGCCTGCGAAGCGGCCTCTAATTGCTTGTACAGTTTCAGCGTTAGCAGGGTATGTCACCGGTGAACTTGGGATTTTGTAGGTTACTGAAGTTGGGTAAGCGTCTTTCACTCTCTGAACTATTTCAGTACTTAAACCTACCACAGCGGAGGCTTTCGAATAGGCGAAGTTTGCCAACCATTTCTTTTTCAATGCGTTGTCGATTCGGCGAGTGACAATATATGGTTTGCCGTAGAGCATATTTTGGATCAGAGCCCAATAAATGGCACGTCCTTCATGTACATGGATCAGAGCACAATCCTTAGTGATAGATTTTGAGTGTGCTTTGGTAAAGTGGTTAGCTAATACCACTTTAACGCCTAACGCTTGTACCGCATCGGCGAAAGGGCTCTTAGGGTTTGCAACAACTGTCAGTTGATAGCCGAGCTTTACTTGCTGCTTAATGAGTTGCAGCGTCTGATTCTCGCCACCGTGGTATCCAGAAGCTAAGTTAACGTGGCAAATGTTCATGTTATTGCTCTTTATTATGTTTTTTGACGTAATCACGCAGCCACAGGTCTGCATAGCGAGTAAAGGTTGTATTTGCACTTAGTACAGCAAGTAAAAAACCATGCCGACCATCTAAGAAGCCACGTTTAATAATATACATTTTGAAGAAACGGAAGAAGCCATGGTTAAATGCACTAAAAAGTGAGGCTGACTTTTTACCTTCACGCTGGTCAGCCCAAGATTGCATGTATAGTTGGGTTTTTCGCGTGTACTCGCCAAGCCTTTCATAAGTAAAATGCTTCAAACGGCCATTTAATGAAACTACTTTGAAGCCATCGGGAATAACAACGCTTTCATGAACTAGCGCATCGTTATATCTCGTTTCTGATGTTTTGTATAAACGCACAACCCAATCAGGTGACCAGCCTGAGTAACGAATCTCTTTGGCAAAGGCTGTCGTCAGTCGGTTTACACTATAAACGTTTTGATCGCTATGTTGGTTGATTGCGTCGAGTATATCTTGCCGCAATTCATCGGTAACACGCTCATCGGCATCTAACCACAATACGTAGTCGGCCGTAACATATTGCTGCGCAAGTTGGCGTTGTTTTCCAAACCCCGGCCAGTCTAAGTTGGTATAGAACTTATCAGTGTATTGTCGGGCAATTTCTTCAGTGCGGTCGGTACTGCCCGAGTCGAGGATGACAATCTCATCAACCCAACCTTTTACGGTGTCTAGACAAGCTTTTAAATGCTTCTCTTCATTTTTGACGATTAAGGCAACGGCTAAAGTTGGCTTGGACAAATTGACTTCCTTCTTAACAAATCTATACAGGGAGTTTACTGGTATTGCGGGTACAAATCTTCAACGACTTGATTGAACATTGTAATCACTTGCTTGCTTGTGATGCGATTCATTGCTTTTTCATCTTTCGCACGAGTTCTCCAGCTTAGTTGTTGGCTGGTTTTTCCTGTTTCAGCCAAGATGACTTCCTCATAAACTGAGACGGCATACTGTAGATAGCGATATGGGCCCACTCGAACCGGATTATGGTGGGCATATAAACCAATGATCGGTGTGTTCATGGCGCTTGCCATGTGAGCTGGCCCGGTATCAGGCGCGATGACCATGTCTACTTTGTCAATCAGAGCCAGCATTTGCAGGATTGAGCTTTGCCCAACTAAATTTAGACATGGCTCTTCCAGTCGAGATTGAATGGCATCTGCCAAATCCAGTTCGACTTGAGCTGGGCTGCCAGCCAGAATTACATTCCAACCTTGTGCTCTCGCATGGTGGATGACGTCTATGTACCCTTCAGCATTCCAGTTTTTATATGCTTTACTGGCTCCTGGCACAATCAGTAGGTTGGGTTTGTCGCAAGAAACATGACTCTCTGCCCACTCTTGGTCTTGTGTGGAGTAGGAAAGTGCCCAGTCTAACTCCGTGTTAAGGATACCAATTTGATGAGCAAAAGCCATCAAACCATCCGCCACGTGCAGAGATTGTGGTGAGGGAACTTTGACATTGGTGAATAGTGTTTGAAAATCTTGGCTTCTGTCAGATGAAAAACCAAGTTTGTATTTTGCCTTAATGCCCAAAGTCGCGACGCTCGCTCGAATCGCATATTGCATATGTAACAGAGCATCAAATTCTCGGCCCTTTAACTGTTTCCACAAGGCTTTATAGCCATCTAAACCAGCTTTTTTATCGAAGACAATGATTTCGACCCCCTCAATCGCCGCTAGCAACTGAGCTTCCAACTTGCCAGTAATCCAAGTTATTTGCGTGGTTGGCCACTGTTTCTGAATTGCTTGCACAGTAGCGATGGTATTACACACATCTCCAATAGCAGATAAACGCAAGATGCATAATGACGATGGGGCAGAAGTGAACATAATTATTGTCTGACTAGATGAATAGAGGCAGGTAAATTATGCAGACATCCCGAATAAATGTAAAATACACGGCTCCAATATAACGAAGTACCGATAAGTGTTCTGCAATGTCAAAGACAACACCGCATCAATCGCAAGAATCTGGAAAGCCAGGCAATACTGGGGTAAAGCGCATTATCAAAGCGACAGGTTATTCTATACAGGGATTAAAAGCCGCTTTTAAACATGAAGCTGCTGTTCGACAAGAGCTCGCTTTGCTAAGCATTGCTGTGATTTTGGCGTGCGTGGTTGATGTCGGGATGATAGAGCGCATCTTATTGATTGGTGTCGTGGTATTAGTTCTGATTGTCGAACTGATTAACTCCGCGATAGAAGCAGTGGTGGATCGCATTGGTGTTGAACGCCATGAATTAAGTGGTCGCGCTAAAGATATAGGATCGGCAGCCGTTATGGTTGCGTTAGCGTTCGCAGCTTTTACTTGGCTATACATCTTGGCCAGTCGCTACCTAGGCTAGAGGTTACAACATGATTCAGCAGTATCGAGATAGCAACCAAGTCATTTGGTTTGATGAGGAGCTTATTGAAGATCCTGGTCAGCCTATTTTTGATGCCGAGTATTGGCAATCCACCAACAAAGTAACTGGCAGTGCGTCAGGGCGTGGCACGACTTGGTTTGTTCAGCTTGATACGATGCAAGCCGCTCTGCGTCATTATCGACGTGGTGGCTTGTTTGGTAAGTTAGTTAAAGACAATTATTGGTTTTCAGGTTGGGAGCAAACGCGTTGTGCGCAAGAGTTCCAACTATTACTTACACTGATTAATGCTGGCGTTCATGTGCCAAGGCCAATTGCTGCGAGAGCTGTGAAATCTGGATTGACATATCAGGCCGATTTATTGAGTGAGCGCATTCCTAACGCAAGAGACCTGGTCAGTATCTTGCAGGAAAAACCGTTACCGGAAGGAATGTATCAAAAAATAGGGCAAGAAATTGCCAAAATGCACAACGCTGGCGTTAATCACACAGACCTGAATATCCACAACATCTTGATCGATGACAAAGATAAAGTGTGGATTATTGATTTTGATAAGTGCCGCAAACAAGAGCACGGCGACTGGAAAAAGCAAAACTTAGAAAGGCTTCTTCGCTCATTCAAAAAAGAACTGCTCAAACGCCAAATCATTTGGCAAGCGTCCGATTTTGATCATGTACAAAAAAGTTATACTGAAAATACGTAAAGTGAGCTTTTTGTCAGTTATTCGTGAGACAATCCAATAGCGCATTTCGGTACACCCACTAAAAGTACCCATTAAAGTAGGTAACATTTGCAATGAAAATACTAGTAACAGGCGGGGCAGGCTTCATTGGCTCAGCTGTCGTTCGACACATTATTCGTGACACCCAAGATAGCGTCGTGAATTTAGACAAGCTCACCTACGCAGGAAACTTGGAGTCGTTGGTGGATGTTGCGGACAGTGACCGTTATTACTTCGAGCAAGTGGATATCTGTGACCGAACTGAACTAGACCGCGTGTTTTCAGAGCATCAACCCGATATGGTGATGCATTTAGCGGCTGAGTCGCATGTCGATCGCTCTATTGATGGTCCTGCTGCTTTTATTGAGACCAACGTCATGGGCACTTACCATCTTCTTGAAGCGGCGCGTCAATATTGGTCAAGCCTTGAGGAAGCGAACAAATCGGCGTTTCGTTTTCATCATATTTCTACGGATGAAGTGTATGGCGATTTAGAGGGTACGGATGATTTATTCACCGAAACCACCTCATACGCTCCAAGCAGCCCATACTCGGCGTCTAAAGCGTCGAGCGATCACCTTGTACGCGCTTGGCAGCGTACTTATGGTCTCCCAACACTCGTAACCAATTGCTCAAACAACTATGGTCCGTACCATTTCCCAGAGAAGTTGATCCCACTGATGATTCTGAATGCCCTCGATGGCAAGCCTTTACCTGTGTATGGTGATGGCATGCAAATCCGAGATTGGCTGTTTGTGGAAGACCATGCTCGCGCGCTTTACAAAGTCGTGACGGAAGGTGAAATCGGCGAGACCTACAACATCGGTGGCCATAACGAAAAAGCAAACATCGAAGTAGTGAAAACCATTTGTGCTTTGCTTGAAGAGCTGCGACCAGACAAGCCGGCAGGTGTTGAGTCTTATGAATCTTTGATCACTTATGTCAAAGATCGCCCAGGTCATGATGTGCGCTACGCAATTGATGCCACCAAGATTGCTCAAGAGCTTAACTGGACGCCAGAAGAAACCTTTGAAAGCGGCATTCGCAAAACCGTGGAATGGTACCTCAATAATCCGCAATGGTGGCAACGCGTGCTTGATGGTTCATACAGTTTAGAGCGATTAGGAGCGGGCGAACAATGAAAGGCATTATTTTAGCAGGTGGCTCGGGCACTCGCCTTTACCCTATTACACGCGGTGTCTCTAAGCAGTTACTGCCGGTTTATGACAAACCAATGATTTACTACCCGTTGTCGGTACTCATGCTTGCTGGCATTCGTGAAATCTTGATCATCACCACGCCAGAAGACCAGGAAGGATTTCAGCGCCTATTGGGTGATGGCTCAGAGTTTGGCATTGAGTTGCAATACGCGATTCAACCAAGTCCAGATGGCTTAGCTCAAGCCTTCATCATTGGTGAAGAATTCATTGGCGATGATTCAGTATGTTTAGTGCTAGGTGACAACATCTTTTATGGGCAAGGTTTTTCGCCGAAGCTACAACAAGCTGCAGCATTAACAGAAGGTGCGACGGTCTTTGGTTATAAAGTGAAAGATCCTGAGCGTTTTGGTGTGGTGGAATTTGATTCTGATATGCATGCTGTCTCTATTGAAGAAAAACCGGTGGCGCCCAAGTCTAACTACGCGGTTACAGGTCTGTATTTTTATGATAATCAAGTCGTTAAGTTGGCAAAACAAGTACAGCCATCAGAACGAGGGGAATTAGAAATCTCTACTCTGAATCAGATGTACCTAGATCAAGGTCACCTTAATGTTGAGCTACTAGGGCGTGGTTTTGCTTGGCTAGATACAGGTACGCACGAGAGTCTGCATGAAGCATCTTCATTTGTTCAAACCATTGAGAATGTACAAGGTCTTAAAGTTGCTTGCCTTGAAGAGATTGCTTACCGTCAAGGATGGTTGTCTAAAGAACAATTACTTCAGGCTGGTGACGCATTGGCAAAGAACGAATATGGTCAGTATCTATTAGCATTATTGGAAGAATAAGTTTTGGCACTAATAAAATGGGTTGATTTTCCAGTTATTGGAGATGAACGAGGTAGTCTTGTTGCGTTAGAGGGAAGTATTAATATTCCGTTTGATATTAAGCGTGTTTATTACTTATTTGGTATGCAGCCTGACTTACCCCGTGGCTTTCATGCACACAAAGAGCTGGTACAACTGGCAGTCTGTTTAAAAGGACGTTGTGATATTTTAATGGATGACGGTAAAAATAAAGAGACCGTGACATTAGATTCACCGGAAAAGGGATTGATGATTGATGTGATGCAGTGGCATGAAATGAGAGACTTTTCTGAAGACTGTGTACTGCTGGTATTGGCAAGCGATGTATATAATGAAGCAGATTATATTCGTGATTATAGCAAATTCCTTGAAGAGATGAAAAATGAACATACATCCAACAGCGATTGTTTCTGAGAACGCAGAGTTAGGTAAAAACGTTACCATTGGTGCTTATTCAATTATTCATGAGAATGTTGTAATTGGTGACAATACGATCGTTGAATCGTACTGTGAGTTAGGTGTATCCAATCACCTTTCAGGCGGTGAAAAGTTGGTTATTGGTCCGGATTCATATATTCGCTCTCGGAGCACTTTCTATGAAGGGTCTACATTTGGTGCGAAGTTGACGACAGGGCACAATGTTACGGTTCGAGAAAAAACAATAGTAGGTGAAAACTTTCAGCTTGGTACTTTAAGTGATATTCAAGGACACTGTACTATAGGTGATTACGTTAGAACTCACAGTAATGTACATATAGGTCAACATAGTCATATTGGTAATTTTGTTTGGATCTTTCCATATGTTGTCATTACAAACGATCCGCACCCGCCTAGCAATGTGATGCAGGGTGCTACAATTGAAGATTTTGCAGTTCTGGCTACGATGTCAGTTATATTGCCGGGTTCAATAATTTCCGAAGGGGTGTTTGTTGGTGCTCATTCTTGCGTTGGTGGGCGAACTGAAAAGGATATGCTTTATTCCGGTTCTCCAGCAAAAAAAATCTGTCCAACATCAAAGATAAAACTTAAAGATGGCTCCAGAAAGCCAGCTTATCCATGGCGTAAGCATTTTCACAGAGGTTATCCAGAGGATGTTGTAGCAACTTGGAATAAGGAGCAAATCGAAAATGTATGACATTGAGGAGCTGGAAGTAGGTATGTCTGCGTCATATTCACAGACAATCACTGATGCTGATATCAAGCAATTTGCGGGGATCTCTGGAGATAGAAACCCAGTGCATCTAGATGAAGAATATGCAAGTCAATCAAGGTATGGAAAAAGAATTGCTCACGGAATGAATAGTGCTAGTTTTTTTTCCGCACTTTTTGGCACTAAATTACCGGGTAAGGGATGTGTATATGTTTCACAATCTCTTAAGTTCAGAATGCCAGTTTATATCAACGATACAGTAACAGCGACGGTAATTATTGAAAAAATAGATAAAGATAAACGAAGAGTTTATTTTAAGACATACTGTAAAGTGGGTCGTAAGAAAGTTATAACAGGCGACGCCGAGATTTATATCCCAGAGAAATAAAATGATTCCATTTTTAGATTTAAAAAGCATTAATCAGCAATATCAAGCTGAGCTGAAAGAAGCTTGTGCCCGAGTTATTGATTCTGGCTGGTATATTATGGGTAAGGAGCTGGGTCAATTTGAAACAGATTTTGCCGCTTACTGTGGAACTAAGTACTGCATCGGTGTAGCAAATGGCCTAGATGCCTTGACCCTGACTTTAAGAGCATGGAAGGAGCTAGGGAAGCTTGAGCTCGGCGATGAAGTAATTGTGCCCGCAAATACTTATATTGCTTCTGTTTTAGCGATTACTGAAAATGGTTTGGTCCCGGTTTTGGTTGAACCTGATGAACACTCTTTTAACTTAAGTGCGGCAAATATTGAGGCGGCAATCACTTCGAAGACAAAAGCCATATTGCCTGTTCACCTCTATGGTCAAATATCACCAATGCGTGAAATTATGGGGATTGCTGAGAAGAACCAACTATTGGTTCTGGAAGACTGCGCGCAATCTCATGGTGCGTTAATCGACAAGAAAAAATGTGGCGCCTGGGGGCATGCTGCTGGATTTAGCTTCTACCCTGGAAAAAACCTGGGTGCACTTGGTGATGCCGGCGCTATTACGACTGATGACAAAGAGCTATTTGAGACGCTGATGGCGTTAAGAAATTATGGTTCTCATAAAAAGTATGAGAACAAATACCAGGGTGTTAATTCGCGTTTGGACGAAATTCAAGCGGCAATGTTAAGAGTAAAACTAAAGCATCTGGATGAGGAAACTGATCGCCGCCGAATGATCGCAAACGTATATTTACAGAATATATCGAATTCCAAAATTATTTTACCAACAGTTGACTCGGCTGAAGAGCATGTGTGGCACCTATTTGTGGTGAGAACAGAGCATAGAGAAGATTTGGCTCGTTATCTACACCAAGAGGGGGTGCAAACGCTGGTACATTACCCAACCCCTCCTCATCAACAAGAGGCTTATCGCTGTTTATCGGAAAACACATTGCCCTTGACGGAGAGAATTCACCAAGAAGTGCTAAGCCTGCCAATGGGACCAACTCTTTCGGTTGAAGACGCAGAAAAAATTGTCCGGATTATTAATCAATATTAGGATAATTAAATGAAGAAAATTATTGATGATATGATTGTGGCAATATTTTGCTATAAGCAATCTGCGTATATTGAAGGTGCTATCAAATCTATATTTAATCAGACGGTTTGGCCTAAAAAGCTGTACATTTTTGATGATTGTTCCCCCGATGATACCGAGACGGTGATTGAAAAAACACTCATGGAAAAGCCAGAAGGGCTTAATATTGAGTTTATTAAAAATGAATGTAATGTTGGCCTCGTCTCTCAATTTAATAAATTGAAAGAGATGTTTAATGATACGCTGATCGTTGTTCAGGCCGGTGATGATATGTCTAAGCCACAACGACTTGAAAAACAATATCAAGCCTGGAAAGAGCAGAGAGATGTTAAGCTCATTTTGTCGCAGTTTGACAAGATTGATGAACATGGCAACTTTGTTTCTGGCAGAGATGAAGGTGAAGTTTTTGATGACTCTTATCAATCAATTATCGAGCGTCAAGTTTTACCAGCAGGCTGTACCGCAGCGATTGACTCATCATTGTTTAATGGTTTTCCGGAAATTGATAAAGAAGTTATCAACGAAGATCGAGTATTTATCTTCAGAAGCCGATTAAAAGGAAAAAGCATTAAGTTAATGGAGTCATTAATTGACTATCGATATGATGTTGGAATTAGTGCCTTAAAACAAAGAACAAAAGAAGAATTCATCAATAAATGGAAAGTGATGTATGAAAGAGAGTTAATTGATTTACGGATGAATATAAAAGATGCTAAGGCTGTAGGAAATACAGAGGTAGTTAAAGCCCTAGATGAAAAACATCTGTTTGTGGAAATATTAAGAGCTCTCTTTAGTGGAGAATTTGATAGTAAAGCTCAAGCATGGAAGGCTTACTTTTCCCGAGGTGTTAAGTTAAGTCGATTGTTTAAATTCAATAGAAGAGTAAAGAAGTATTTCAGAAACTCTAGTTGTTGAGCAGGATTGCTAGTTACTTCTGTCATTGAGCTTTAGGTGGTAATGTTGGTATGAGATATCTAATTATTAAAAAAATAATAGCCAAATACAGAAAGTTTGCTTTGTGTATATACCGGAGAAAGTTCTTATTTTATGCGTTATTTAGGGAAGGTCAGACAGAAATTGGGAGGGATATTTCTATTAGTCAGCCTGTCAAGATTGTGGGTAAAGGAAGGGTTAGTATTGGTGATGGTGTTTGTTTGGGTTATGACACATCTCCACAATTGCGACTTTCAGAAGTATATATAGAAGCCCGAGGCGAAGAAAGTACTATTGAAATCGGTCGAAATGTGATGATTAACAATGGTAGTGCCGTTATTGCCGATAAATCCTCTATACATATAGGTGATGAAACATTAATTGGTCCCGGTTTTATGTGTTTGGGGAGTAATTTTCATCCACTTTCTCCTGATAAAAGAAAGACATCAGATTACACATGTAAGCCAATCATAATCGGTCGAAATGTTTTCATTGGTGCAAATGTGACTATTCTGCAAGGCGTTGAGATCGGAGATAACAGTGTTATTGGCGCTGGTTGTTTGATATCACAGAATGTTGAAAAGAACAAAATAGTGAGGGCAAATGCCCCCATAATAGAAACTCTTAATATTGATTAGCGGTGTTGTTTAATTAGTTTATAGTATTGGCGGCTCATAAAATTAAGAGAAAATTCTTCTCGTAGCGGGATGGTAAAATCCTTGGGAGAGTTATAAAGCTCAATGATTTTATCTCTCAGACTTGATGTGCTTACTTCACTGAGGCAGTGTTTAAAATTTTCTCCGAAGATCTCTCTGGGGCCGCTATTACAATCGGTTGAAATCACCGGCGTTCCTAAGGCGATGGATTCTAATAATACTGTCGGTAGCCCCTCATAATCTGATGATAGGATAAAACCACTCGAGTTTGCTATCCATGGATAAGGGTTGCTCACAAAGCCGGGCATATGGATTCGCTTGTCGGCACCTTCCATCTGCGCCATCAGATCGTGTATTTCATTAGTTCGGTGCGAATACTCACCGAGTAGAACCAAATCTACGTCTTTGATGTTTGCCTCCAAGTATGCGCGTACTAAACGATCTTGTCGTTTTGCACGGCTAAAGTTGCCCACATTGATGAAGTATTTTTTACTTGGCAATTGAGTGGGTTCCTGTGCGTAACGCTCAAGCGCCTGTTGGCATACCGCATTATAGATCACACTTGTGTTGGTTAGCTTAAAGTTTGTTTTTAAGTCTTCTTCAACCCCTTTTGATACACAGATAATATTTAAACCTTTGTACAGAGAGCGCAGCTTATTTCTTCTAAGTAAACGCTTTAAACCCGTTGAGTTGCTAAGCTTATCGTGGGATAGAGTACTGTGAATGACATGAAAAGTATTATTAAATTCACTGTGTCTCATGATCTTTGATACTGTATCTTGATGACACAGTATCAGTTCTGGTTCAGACGTGGTTATGTTGTTTTTAATATAATCAACAATCAGTTTTGATTTTGACTTTTCGCTAATTCGAAGGTTTAAAGAGTTTCTAATAGTTGTGTCTACATGGTGTATCTTAACACTATTTGAAATTGGTATAAGGCTTTCGTACGGTTTGATTGTAATGATATGTACATCACAGTCATCATATTGACTCAAGCCATCGCTTAATTGGCACACTACTTTTTCAACACCACCGCCTTTTAAGTGTGGCATGATAGATATGATGGTTTTTTTTCTCATAACCGTTCCATAACGAGTAAAATGTTAAAGTGGAAAAATGTATATATTGAAATTATTTGGCTCGTTGATTGTATTCTTTTTGTTTCCATTGTTTGAAAACCCTATACCATTCGATATATATTTTGTTTATCCAGCTTATATTTGATTTAACTTTTCTCTTACCTATAGTCGAAGCCGTATTGCTGCGTGATACTAAAGGAGGAAAGTAACTGTAAATGGTTTGATTTGTTCGCCACTCATTATCCATGAAGTCATCAACCGGTTCGAAAAAACCATCGATCTGTTTGAGGTATCTTTCTGCTGTTGTGGGCGTTATAGCGTAAGCAGAGGTTCCACAAGCACCTTTCAGGTTTGCTATTAGTTTGTATTTTCCATCTATCTTGGCTATATCTACGTGTTTTCGCTCAAAAATATTACCAAGCTTCACTAAACCATATTGCTCTGTAAGCTTTTCTATGTTTTCCAGCTGCTCATGCAGGTGAGCAAGTAGTTCAATATTATCTTCAAGAATTAAAATTGGTTCTTGTATTTTTACACAATGTCGCCAAAGAGCAATATGGCTTGCCCAGCAACCTAACTCCGGAACGGTTAGCTGATAGCCTTTGTACTTGCGCGTTTTCTGCGCATCGTAAAGGGTGTATATAAAGTGGTTCGGATCTTTCTTTATGTTTTCGGCTTCAAAAAACTCAAAGTTAATAGATGATAGCACTTGGGTCATATGCTCTCGACGCTCAACAGATTCTTTGAGATTTATTACGTATGTTTTCATGGTTATGGACATGGTTATGAGTGCTCTTCTATCCCTTTTAGAGTCTTGTTCAAAGCTCCCGCGTTACCGGCAACAAACGCGGTTGTTTTTTTACTGATAGCAAAACGGTGGTTATCGTCACGGAGTAGCGAGGTGATGAACAAAGAAAGCTGCTGGCTGTTCTCGATGAGCATGATTGCATCTTGGTGGCGCATTGCTCTCACGATTTCTGTGAAGTTATAGTAACTTGAACCGATAACAACAGGTATGCCTAAAGCGGCTGGCTCTAAAACGTTGTGCCCACCGACTTTATCTCCGATTAGACTGCCACCCATAAAGCAGATGTCTGCTGCACCAATCAATACGAGCATTTCACCCATTGTATCGCCTAAGTAAATCTGAGTTGTGTTTTCTGCAGGTTGATTTTCTGTGCGACGGACAGTTTCAAAGCCCTGTTTTTTACAAAGAGCGAAAACATCGTTAAATCGTTCCGGATGCCGAGGAACTAAAATGAGTAGAGCATTGGGATGAGATTCTAAAATCTGTTTATGTGCCTCTAATACCTGTTCATCCTCGCCTTTATGCGTACTCGCTGCAATCCATACTGGGCGGTCTTTTCCAAGTTGCGCTCGAAGTGCTTTGCCTTGTTGCTTCACGTGATCTGAAATTTGAATATCAAATTTAATCGAGCCCGTGACCGATAGCTTCTCTTTATTGACGCCTAAGCGTTCAAATCGCTCTGCATCAGAATCCGTTTGACAAAGTACTTGCGTCAAGCATGGATGAAGTTGGTTAAAAAGCCATTGGACTTTTGCGTAATTTTGACAGGATTTTTCTGATAGCCTAGCGTTAACTACGGTGATCGGAATATTGGCTTGTTTGACGACGTTGAGCGTATTTGGCCACAGTTCTGTCTCTATAATCAGCATTTTCTTTGGCTGTATTGCCTTTAGGAAGCTTTTTACAGCAAAGCCAAAGTCTATTGGCATATAGCGGTGCTCAACTAAATCACCCAACTTGGCTATTTGTTCCGCACCAGTGCTCGTGGTTGTTGTGACAACGATAGGTTGCTCTGGATATTGCTGTTTGAGTTCCTTGATTAGAGGTGTTGCCGCGATGCTTTCGCCTACAGAAACAGCATGAATCCAAATTGGACGCTGATGCGTTTTTAACTGTGGGGTAATTCCAAAGTGTTCTTTCCAGCGCCCACCAAATTTGGGTTTATTGGGCTTGCTTTTATATAAGCCCAATAAAAGAAATGGTGAGGCAAGCGCTAACAGTGCCGTATAAATAATTCGAATTAACATGAACTAGTCGCAATGGCTTCGAGCTTCTGGATGCTATCTAGGACTTGTTTTGGCGATAGCTCAGTCAAGCATTTCAAATGTTGGTATTGGCACTCACGCTTGAAACATGGTCGGCAGTCGATATCGGTATGAACCATTTCAACTTTTTCAGCCAGTGGTGGTGTGTACTTTGGTGATGTTGAGCCATAAACAGCAACGACATTACAACCTACAGCGGCTGCTACATGCATTAAGCCTGAGTCATTTGCGACCACCGTTTTACATGCAGCAAGAAGATCGACCGCTTCAATTAAACTGGTTTGCCCTGCTAGAACATGAATGTGTTCATGGAACTGTGTTGGAACAAGTGCACGGATATTGTGACAAGTCTCTAGGTCTTTTTGAGAGCCAAACAGCCATACTTGATGGCCGGCTTTGCACATCTGTGTAGCAACTTCGGCATAGTGTGTTTCCGGCCACTTTTTCGCTGGGCCAAATTCTGCACCAGGACATAGACCAACAGCTGGTCGTTTTTGATCTAAATTGAATTTATTGATGGTTGTTTGCTGTTCTTCTTTATTGATCGACAGGCTAGGGCGAGGCAGCGTATCCAATCCTCCAAGAGAAGATGAATCAACCATTTCTGATTTAGAGTAAGCGAGAGCCACATAACGCTCAACCATGTATTGGAAGGATTTCATATTTGGACGCAGGTCATTGAGAAGACCGTAGCGCATCTCTCCTTTCCATCCTGTACGCAGAGGTATATTCGCAAACCAAGGAATCAGCGCTGATTTCGCTGATTTTGGCAGAATATAAGCGTGGTCGTATTGCTTTTCACGTAATGATTTACCAATCTCTCTGCGGCCTAATAAATTAAACTCACCATGGCCTATCGGCATCTCGATTGCTTGGTGAATTTCTGGCATACGCTCAAGAATAGGCTTACACCAGCCGGGTGCAATAACATCAATTTGGCTTTCCGGGTGCAGTTGCTTTAGTGTGATGTAAAGAGATTGGGACATCACCATATCACCAACCCATGCTGGGCCAATAATTAGAATTTTTTTCATTTTTCAACTTGCCAGTCAGTGTTGTATCTCGGCTTAAAGAGATTGTAATAATTGTTGCCGTCTTCTTGTGAATGCAATAGCTGTAGCACCCACATATATTGTTCTGGTTTATCACCGACGAAGTATTCAATAGCTTCGTTACAGGTGCGGGCGTCTTGTTCTTCACCTTTGTCTAAATCAAATGCAGGCAAAATTTCGATATCGAATGTGCCATCTTCGGTGTTCATTGAAGCGAACAGAGGTAATACTTTGGAACGTGATAGTTTAGCAATTTTACCCAATCCAGGGAGCGTTGCTTTACGTGTGGCGAAAAAGTCGACAAATACGCTGTGTTCAGGGCCATGATCTTGATCGGGTAGGTAATACCCAATGTAGCCGTCTCGAATAGATTTTAGAAAAGGCTTAATTCCACCAGAGCGCTCGTAAACTCGGCCGCCATACTGAACTCTTTGCTTGTGCATTAACCAGTCAGCCACATCATTCTTTTGTTTTTTTGCCATCGCAGAGACAGGCATCCCCATTGAAGCCAGCAAAATAGCAGGAACATCGATAGCCCACGAGTGAGGCACCATCAAAATCACATTTTCATTGTTATCAATGTGCTGGCGTAGTACGTCCAATCCTCGAATTTGGCAGCGACTCTGAAGCCATTGAGGAGAACGCAAACTCAGCAACCCAAAACGAAAAAAGAACATGGCTGCTGTGTAGAGCGTTTTTTCAATTAAGGCTTCGCGTTCCTGAAACGTCTTTCCAGGGAAGCATAATTCAAAGTTGACTCGAGCCCTGTGAGCTGGCCCTTTATGAGATTTAGATAACTTTTTAGCTATTGTTTTGGCTAGCCACTTTTGGGCGCTAAGAGGCATTAAGGCTAGCGGCAAAAAGAGTATTACACCTAACCAAGTTCCCCAATACTTAGGCGACAAAAAATGACGCTCAAATTCAGGGTTATATGCTTTGGAGTCGTAGTCGTCACGTTTTGCTGTCATGGCGTGTCTAGTTACCTATCCGTCTTGATTTACTCGTATGAGAGCAAGGTGATAAAAATAAGATAGTAGAGATGATACAGGCTATTGGAATGGAGTAAAGGTGGCAACAAGTGATGCTACCACCTAAATGATGCTTAACTGTTTTGGATAGTTAAGTATTCGGCAACGCCTTCTGCAACCGTCTTGAACTCAACATCGCAACCGGCAGCGCGTAACTTGGTAAGGTCTGCTTGCGTGAACTCTTGATAGGCACCTTTTAGATGTTCTGGGAAAGGAATAGTTTCAATCTCGCCTTTTCCATGATGGGCAATGACCGCTTTTGCTACTTCTTCAAAAGATTCTGCACGACCAGTACCACAGTTGAAGATGCCAGAAACACCATTTTCAAGGAACCACAGGTTTACTTTACATACATCACCAACGTAA
This sequence comes from Vibrio sp. VP6, assembly GCF_028823755.1. Lineage (NCBI taxonomy): Bacteria > Pseudomonadati > Pseudomonadota > Gammaproteobacteria > Vibrionales > Vibrionaceae > Vibrio > Vibrio sp. VP6. The sequence continues at coordinate 36,237 of NZ_JAPEID010000004.1, read as the reverse complement.
ACGAAATCACGCTTAAAAGACTCGCTACCTGCAAACAGTTTTGGATTTTCACCTGCGTTTAGCTGGTTGTTCAGATGGAACGCAACAGATGCCATGCTGCCTTTGTGATCTTCACGTGGGCCATATACGTTGAAGTAACGGAAACCAGTGATTTGAGAAAGCTGTTCACCATGCTCTTGGGCATCTTGCCATAAGCGACGCACATAGTTATCAAATTGCTGTTTTGAGTAACCGTATACATTAAGTGCGCCTTCGTATTCACGTTCTTCAACAAACGTTTCTGTCTCGCCGTATGTTGCTGCTGATGACGCGTACAGGAATGGAATCTCACGATCTAGACAGTAATGAAGCAACTCTTTTGAGTACTCATAGTTGTTTAGCATCATGTATTTGCCGTCCCACTCGGTTGTTGCAGAACAAGCACCCTCATGGAAGATAGCTTCGATAGGGCCGAAGTCGTCACCTGCCATGATTTGAGTAAGGAAGTCATCACGATCCATGTAATCTGTGATATCAAGATCAACTAAGTTTTTAAACTTCTTGCCATTTTTTAGGTTGTCGACAACCAGAATATCGTTAATACCTGCTTCGTTCAGTGCTTTAACAATGTTGCTGCCGATCATGCCAGCACCACCAGTTACGATGATCATAAGACTTCCACCATAGATTAAAATTTTCTCAGGAATTCTAGCAAGAAACAGAAATTAGCGCTATTGGAAGGAAAAGAAAGGTATAGAGCGCTTGGGTATAAACAAAAGGGAGCCGAAGCTCCCTTAAATAGTGTTGTTATTCAGCGTTTGACGCGTTTGGTCTCTGGTACCAAGGGTTGCGCTCGTCTGTTAATTGAATAAGTTCGTATTTTCTATTTAGCTTCTGACCACCATCACGAGTGATTGGTTGCCAAGAGAAGTTTGCTCTATTGTTACTTGGTTTCACTGTCATGATATCGTATGGAATCGAAATGTAGAGACCTTTAGTAAAACTGCCTTCACCAAACTCTTCTGCAGTTAAATTCGTAAACGAAGCGTAAGCACCGGCGATTACGCCACTGTCAAACTGCTTAGCTATGTTTATTTGAGTACCGACGTCACCACCGAGGAACTGCCCCACATCTACTTGTACCATCAAATTGGATAGAAAATCCCATTGGGGGTAGTAATACGCAGAAACGAAACCTGTGAAGCCTTTATCAATAACTTGGAAAGGATCTCCGTATTCTGGAACATACTGCCACTTTTCATCGTACACACCGAAGTAACTTTGCGGGTCACGTTGAGAGATCAAGTTTACATCTGCACCGATCGCCCAGTTTGCGCCTTTCGGTCGATATAAGAATTCGGTACCCACACCCGCAAACATGCTCTCTAGATAACCGGCGTAGAACTGTTGGTCCATGGTATCTGAGTACTCTTTGAACCAAGTTAATTGAAGATTCTGCATAGTTACAGGATATTCATCTCTATAGGCCCTAAACATCGTGCGTACACGAGGTATCGTCGTGCCATCCGGCGGAGTGACGTAGTTAAACTTGTCGTAGTTGTTGTACCAATCCCAATAAAGAGCACCGCCTATTTCTAAGTCATCTGTCAGCCAATAAGAGGCTTCACCTTTAAGTCCCACACTAAAGAAGTAAAATGTTTCAGCAGCACCCAGTGTTTGAACCAGTTGCGGGGAAAAACCATAATCGAAACGCTCAAAACCGTCGTAGATAAGATTACCTTGTGGTTTTTCATTTCCTTTTGAAGTTGCGTCTTCAATGCTAGGAGCGAAGTAGTTTACTTCAGTGAAGTCTCGGAATTTCTCTTTCGAGATAGCCGTTTGATCACCGATTAATCCACCACTACGTTCATTAATAGTAAAGGTATCAATGTTGTTTGGCATTTCGTTGTAAAGGATTGCCGCCGCTTTTTCATGAGCTTCGTTGCGATCACGATACTTTTTCTGTTCGCCAACAATCGAGACGGTATTCTCATCAACGTAGAGTTGGGTATTTTGGTAGCCAGCAATCTTATCTAGCTCCTCAGTAACACGTTCCCAATCTACATCAGACAGTTGCTCTGGTTGTTTGTCTTCAATTTCTGGAGTTGGAGCATCACGCCAGAAAGACGGCATATCATTGAAGTTTGTGTAAAGGCTTACGCCTGCAACTAACGTATCACCGCGCTCGTAGCTCAAGCGCAAATCTGCCATATGTCCTAAACGATACAGAACACCAAAGTTCCAAGGTGTATGAGGTGTCATGTTTATACCACCGCGTACCACAGGGAAATCTTCGCTGTAATCATTACTGTCGTATTCAAGCTTAAAGCGTAGTGGTGCGTGCAAAGTTTGATACTCGACACCACCAAAGAGTGCAGCAGGGCCTTTGAACCAACGTTCAAAATCCACACTTCCGCCATTATTTTTGAAATCTGAAGGGCGCTCACAGAAACTATCGGACAGCTTACAAACTGGGTTGCTGATGTTGTCGCGCGTGCCTAAATAGCCCCAACCCATACCTAACGTAAAATCAAAGGTACCGAGGTTTGGGTTAGAGTAACGTTTTGTTGCAGCAACAAACTCACCATCAAAAAGACCGGTACCAGCAAAGTCGCGCACACCCACAGACAACTCTGGTAAGTACTCTGACTCTTGCATAAGTCGAACTTTAAAATCGATGCCTTTGTCAGTGTATTTGGTATCACCCGAGAAGCTTGGATCATCACTATAAAAGAGATCATTCACCATGGTGTAGCGAATGGTTGTCTCTAACCATGGCATCACTTGTAGTGTGACATTATAGAAAAGGTACTCATCGCTGCCAGTAACAGCAAAGTTAAACTCGCCTTCTGGTGCCATACGACCTGTAGGCATTTGCATTAAGCCGACACCACCAAAGTCCATTTGTGATGGCTGCAATGGTGGTACTTCGAAAGGCATGTCTTGAGCCCACACCAACGCTGGACCCATTAGAGAAAGGGATAAACTGGTTCTGATCAGATTCATGTTTAGTTCTTCGATGAGGTTGGTTTACGTTGGGCAAGCAGAGCGACAATGTCTTTATCCATTTGTGATTTTTCGAACTTATCAAATGGGATGTACACAATGGTAAGTGGTGGTAAGTAATATTGAGTTGTTAGCCAACTGCCATGGTGGGGATGAACGACCTTGCCATCTGGGTAAATTAGGATTGGCGGATAGGTGAGCTCACCAATGTCACTTGAACGTAGATTTTTGATCTGTTCATGCAGAGCGATACCCACTTGGTTTTCTACCGCGTAGACTTTTTCCAAGTTCCCCACATACAACACTTTCTCTTTACGTTTTGGTGCACTTAACGCAAGTTGACCTTGTAAAAGGGGGTTATCAAATTTATCCAGACGGATGCGATCAACATCAATGGCCGACAGCACGCGAGGTGCAAACTGGCTTTGTTGGATAAACTTGTAAAATGGGTGCGCAACTAAATTATGTTGAATCATTTGGTTCAACACCGAATTCTTTAAGGCAGTACTTTCTTGCACCGCTGTTTCGGAATTATCAAATAGAGTCACAGCTAAAGGGTATTGCAGGGTGACTTGTTGTTCTTGTGCATGCTTAAGTAGGCTCTCTAATCGTGCCGCTTGTTGGAACTGCAATGCTTTGCCCGTTCCGACAAGTTCAACATTAAGCGGTGAAGAGGGGGGATTTTGAGCTTGAACGGTAGTAGGTGTCGCCAGAATCGTTGCCGTTAAACTTAGGCTTAATAAAGATAGCAGTCGCTTATTCATGATTTGCTGTACCCTTTCAGAATCGTCAATTCAACAGGCACCATGTTTGGACCTAAGTGTTGACGTGTTTTCACTACTTCTCCTTTACCGTTTACCCAGTATTGGTTCTCTACACTTTTTTCTAAGCTGGTAAACGTTACAACCTCTGTATAAACATCAGTAGAGGTAGATGAAATAGGGGTGATGACGGTTTCTTTACCTTGACGAGAACGTTGGACTTTAGCCGGGAACCCATAACGGTATTTGTCAGCCCAATCGTAAGAAAGAGAATATTGTACAGAGGGTGCTGAGTAGGCAGGAACGTTGCCATAAATGCCTGCTAGATTGGTGGTTTGCAAACCAATAGTTTTAACAATATGACCGTTCTCTGTTACCACCATTGCCTTGTCCGCACTTACCCACTTTAATTGGGTATTGCCAGTTAATGGGTTTGGCTCAGCAAAGGCCAACACTACGAATACCTGTTTTTGGTCACCAATTTTTAAGTAAGCACTGGCATAAGGAACCGCTTCAACTTCTTCTGGCGTTAGCTCGACATCGATGTAGTTGCCATAAGCTTCTTGGACTGTCGCGGATACGTCATTAAATTTTTGTGTACAGCCAAAGATTGAGCTCAGTAAAGGTAGGGCAATAAGTAAGCGCATCCATTTTAGCGATAGAAAGGTGTTCATCATTCCCTCATTACAAATAAAATCGCCCTGAGAAATCAGGGCGATATATAAGTCAAGCTAGGCTTGCTTATTTTTTAACACTAGTAGTCGTAGTTGTAGTTGAGTCACTATCTGACGCTGCAACTGCTACTACAGTTACTGCTGCTGCTGCACCTACTGCTACTGCAGTTGTACCAGTTGCAGATGCTGCTGCTGTACCAGTAGTACCAGCTTCAGTCGCTGCAAATGCAGTTGATGCGCTTAGAGCCATAAGAATAGCTAGAGCTGTGTTCTTCATTATTAATCCTTGTATTTCAGATTTTAAAACATCGATGTTTGGTCTGTTTATCACACACCATTTCTCATTTTAGTTAAAAAACAATCAGCATGTAAATAGTTTCCTATGCGAATTTACCTAACGCTAAAGAAAGAACGTGGAAGAATTGAAGGTTGCTCAGTTGTGATTATCGTATTTAATAAAAATGCGTATCCTACTACTTGAGCTTAAGTTACCTCAGAGTTTGCGCAAACGTTCACGATTTTTATTCAACGCGACTCTTTGTATGTCTTGTTTTAAGTCGCTGACAGCCGATGAGTTTCTCATCTGTGAGAATTTGCTAACCATAAACAGAACTCTTCAAAGTCCCCCCCTCTTGCCGTTTTGCGCTAATCCATGCATAATTTGCCAGCTTTTGTGTAGCGTTTATCAAGACTGTTTTTTTGAACGACTAGTCGCAAAAGTGAGGCTTAAAAAGAATAGTTATATCAATAAACCGAATGAATCGGGAATCAGCGAACAGTGGCTAACGCGTAATGCCGCCGGGCGGTAGCGTGGAAACGCACAAACGAAATTGACAAAAGTTAACAGACATTCACTGCGCGCGTCATTCATAATGTGCAGCGGTCAGTCGACACCCAAGGAACACTTACGTGATTAATAAACGACCATGGCTAGGGGCGTTGAGTGCAATCAGCTTAGGCTTGTGCTCATTTTCTGCCTCAGCAGATTTTTATGCTGGTGCGTTAGTCAGTTACTCTAACGCCGAATTTCATCATTCCTCTTCTTCAGTAACCGAGGGAAACCCTTTCCTTCTTCAAGCGCAAGCTGGTTACTTTTTCAATGATTACCTCGCTTTTGAAGCGCGTTACGGAACCTCTGTACAACGAGACAGCGGACTGGCAGTAGACAGCCTCGCGAGTGGTTTTATCAAGTTGAATATGCCTGTCTCCGAACGTATCGCACTTTACGGACTTGCCGGTTATTCGAGTGTTCAGATCGACCAACAGAATGTAGGCTCAAATAAAGACCAAGGTTTTAGCTTTGGTTTAGGGATGCATTACGCTTTAGACAAGCAGAATGCGGTTGTCTTTGAGTTTGTTGACAGCACATCTGAAGATCAGGTTCGTTTGAACGCACTTACTCTTGGCTTTCAACACCGATTTTAATTAAAGACCTAGTGCCTAGTTTTGTGGCTAGGATTTTTAACTCCTGACTTTAAATAGCTAATTATCATGCTCAAAGGATATTTCTCGATAGGCGCTTGCATTCTGGCAAGCCTATTTGCGCCGCTTACTAATGCGCAGACTCCAACCCCAGAACAAATTCAGATGTTTCAGAACTTACCTGCTGACCAGCAACAAGCACTGGCGAGTAAGTATGGTATCTCTATTCCATCCGGCGCTTCGTCTCAGCCAAGTAGTTACCAAAATCCTCAAGTGGTTGAACAACGTCCGGTTACTAGTAGCGCGACTGAAGTAAAAGTAAATGACGCCGAAAAAGACGAGCAAGGTCTAAAGCGTTTTGGTTTAGATTTGTTTGCAGGTTCACCTACGACGTTTGCACCAATCAGTGATGTGCCTGTTCCGGCTGACTACACGGTAGGAGCTGGTGATGAAATCGTTATCCAACTGTTTGGTAAAGAGAACACGACGCATCGCCTTCGTGTTAATCGCGCTGGTATCATTAATTTCCCTTCTCTTGGTCCTGTTCAAGTGGCAGGCATGACATTCTCTGACGTGCGTGATTCTTTAAATCAGCGTGTAAAAGAGCAAATGATCGGGGTTCGCAGTGATATTTCGTTGGGCGAAATGCGCACCATGCAAGTGTTTGTGATGGGCGATGCGTACAAGCCTGGTGCTTACACGGTGAGCGCCCTAACCACGATCTCTCAAGCGATTTACTACAGTGGTGGTTTTAGTGAGAGTGGTGCCCTTCGTAACGTGCAACTTAAGCGCAATGGTCAGGTAATTCGTAAACTGGATATGTACGACCTGTTACTTAAAGGTGATGCGCGTAACGATATTCGCTTATTACCAGGAGACGTGGTCTTCATCGGTGCATTAGGTAACACGATTTCGATTGATGGTGAAGTAAATCGTCCTGCAATCTATGAAATCAAACCAGGTGAAACTTATAAGCAAGCCATTCAAATGGCTGGCGGTTTTACGGCTAACGCTTATAGCGATCAAATCGAAGTGAAGCGTTATGCAGCTAAAGGTGCTCGCGATGCATTAACACTGAACTTTAGCCAGTCACATGACCAACAAACTAAAGTCAAAGATGGTGATGCGGTTAATGTGCTTAAGAAAAATGAAGAGCTGACTCGCTACGTACAAATTGAAGGTGATGTTCGTCATCCGGGCTATATTGAATGGAAGAGCGGTCTACGTATTGCAGATTTATTCCAATCCGTTGATACCTCATTTAATTCTACTGCAGATGTAAGCTATGCCGTTGTTGTGCGTGAGATTAATCCTCAACGCGATATTGAGGTTTACCAAGTTAACCTTGCTAACGCGATTCTTTCTCCAACGAGTAAAGATAACTTGAAGCTGAATTCTCGCGATCGAGTCTTGGTGTTTAACCGCTTCAATAACGAAGATTTGGATACGTTAGCGGATCAAGAAACCGTTTCCAAAGCGAAAACCTTAGAGCAAGCTCAACTTCAAGCACAGCAAGAGCAATTGAAAGAGCAAGAAGTCATGAGCTCATCAGTGGCGGTGTCTTCTGCCACTCCAATAGAAAAAGATTCAAAGCAACCAAAGATCGTGTTCCGTGGCAAAGAAATCACTAAAGACGATTTTGAAGCATTAAAGCAAAATACGCGTCGCACGTTGCTTGCACCTGTGTTGCTACAACTTCAACAGCAGTCGCGTTTGGGTTTGGCTCCACAAATTGCCGAAGTCTTCGGTGAGGTAAAACACCCTGGGCGTTACCCAATTACTCCCCGTATGACGATTTCGACCTTAATAGGAGCAGCGGGTGGCTTAACTTATAACGCATTTACCATCAACGCCGAGTTAGCTCGTACGGTAATTAACAGTAAAGATGAGCGCGCTTCTATTAATGTTGAGCGTATTGATTTGCGCCAAGCTATTCAGGGTAGCACTGCTGACGATGCCATTATTGTTGGCAGAGACCGTTTGAATATTCTTGAGAAGCCAAACGTCAAGCTACAAAGTACAGTAACACTGCAAGGTGAAGTTCGTTTTCCTGGTACTTATACCGTTCGCCAAGGAGAAACCTTAGGCGAATTATTAGAGCGTGCTGGCGGTTTAACTGAATTTGCACACCCACAAGGGGCTATATTTACTCGTGAGGCTTTGCGCCTTCAAGAGCAAAAGCTATTAAACCAATATGCTGCAGATATGCGAGCAGAAACCGCCAAGAAAACCTTCCGTGCTGATAGTAATATGGGTTCGGTGATCTCTGACCCAGATAAAACCCTAAAGTTTGTTGAAGAAGCAAGTCGTAGCAAAGCTCTTGGTCGTATGGTCGTACAGCTTAATCGTATCCTTAAAGACGAGCGTTCTGCGGACTTTATGTTAGAAGACGGTGACTTCCTATTTGTACCGACCTTCCGCAACACGGTTTCGATCATGGGTGAAGTACAAGTTCCAATTACATATCTACTTGATAATAAGCTAGATGTGGATGATTACTTGAACAAAGCCGGTGGCGCGAAAAAACAAGCAGACGAAGACCGTATCTTCGTAGTACGTGCAGACGGCTCGGTTTACAAACCAAAATCAGGATATTGGTTCGGCAACAATCATGAAGAGCTAAAAGCGGGTGATACTATTGTTGTACCAATCGATACTGACTACCGCGATGCATTAAGTACTTGGACTGCTGCCACGCAGATCCTTTACCAAACAGGTGTAGCGATCAACGCGCTGAAGTAAGGTATTAAGAAGTAACTTTCAGCCATTAAACAAGGTTTAAAACTCATTAATAGTGAGAGCTTATGTGAATGTTTAAGTCGCCTAAGCTCCGCTAGTTAGTACGACTAATCTAATACAATGAATATTGCTGAAAGTACCTTAACGGTATTAATCACCTTAACAACCTGTCATTTCAGCGAGCCGAAGCGGGACTAGGAATCTAGTTGCTGCATGGCTGAATGTTGAAAGTGAAATTAATCTATCAAATTTCACCAACCTCTGAATCGAATAGAACGAAATTCAGAGATTAGGATTAGAGACCAATGGAACCACAAAAAGAATCCAACCCAAATTACCTACCATATCCAACCAACCCACAGCATGGTGATGATGAAGTAGATCTGCGTGAACTTTTCAAAACATTGTGGAAAGGAAAGTGGATCATCATCGTAACAACATTTGCTTTTGCCATCGGCTCCGTTCTTTATGCTTTAAGCCTCCCAAATATCTATAAAGCTGACGCGCTTTTAGCTCCTGCTGAAAGCTCAAATGGCGGTGGCTTATCAAAAATGGCAGGTCAACTTGGTGGTTTAGCCGCACTCGCAGGTGTAAATTTTGGCGCAGGTGAATCTTCTCAAACAGATTTAGCCGTTCAGGTGATGAAGTCCCGTCAATTTGTTGAAGCATTCATCAACAAGCACGACTTACTTGTACCACTGATGGCGGCGAAAGATTGGGATTTAGCGAACAATAAACTTATTTTGGATGAAAAGCTCTATAACCCGAATACAGGTGAATGGCTGCGTGAATCCGTTGGCCTACGGGGCGCAACCCCAACTGCACAAGAAGCGTTTGAACTATTTAACAAAGAGGTATTAAGCGTTAGTCAGGATAAAGAGAGTGGCCTATACACTGTATCAGTAAAAAGCTACTCACCTTACATTGCTCAGCAATGGGTGAATTGGTTAATTGAAGACATCAACAACGTGATGCGTGAACGTACGATTGCCGAAACGTCGCAAAACCTTGCATACTTAAATAGACAGCTTAAAAAAACGGCCGTGGCTGACATGCAAAGTACTTTTTACAAATTGATCGAAGATCAAACTAAAAGCTTAATGCTTGCTGAAGTTCAAGAAGAATTTATTTTCAAAGTAATAGATCCAGCTGTGGTTCCTGAATTAAAAAATAGCCCCAAACGTGCTTTAATCTGTTTGATAGGAAGTCTTATCGGAGCAATTTTATCATCGGTGTTTATACTGCTTAGGTTTTCTATTAGGAGTACAAGATGAAGATGAATAAATATTAAAGTATTATTTACAACCACTTTTAATAAAATCATATAAATTTAAAAGAACATGAGCCTTAATAATATACTTTGTTAAGTGATAGTATCTAGAAATAAATAGAGTAATTAAAATGAAAAAGCTTATTGTCGACTTAGATGGAACGCTCACCAAAGCCAATACTAGCGATTACAGAAATGTACTTCCTCGACATGACGTTATAGAAAAATTAAAAAAATATAAAGATGAGGGCTTTGAAATTGTCATATGCACAGCAAGAAATATGCGTACATATGAAGGAAATGTTGGAAAGATAAATATACATACCCTACCTATAATTATAAGTTGGTTAGAAAAGCATGAAGTTCCTTATGATGAGATTATTGTTGGTAAGCCTTGGTGTGGAAAAGAGGGGTTTTACATTGATGATAGAGCAATTAGGCCATCAGAGTTTTCTGAATTAACTTTTGAGGAAATTACAAAACTCTTGGACGAGGAGGGCAAATGTTCTTAATTATGTCAGGAGCTTATGTTGCTCCCGAACTAGAGTCTGAATTTGGTAAAATTCCGCCAAGTTTCCTACCACTGGGTAATCGACGCCTACTTCAACACCAAATAAAGTTAGCACCCCAAAATACCCAAATCATATTATCTTTACCAGAGTCTTATCAATTACCTATGAGTGATGAGAAATGGCTATTAGAGAATGATATTGATATAGTACATATACCGGATGGATTAAGCCTAGGGGCTGCTATTGTAGCCGCTCTGAATATCTCTGGTTATTCTATCGACAAGCCGTTACATGTGCTCCTAGGGGATACACTTTATGAAGAACTACCCCAAGGAAAGGATGTTGTAAGTTACTCAACAACAGAAGACGGTTATAAATGGACAATAATGACCGAAGAAAATTTTAAATGGGTCGATTCAAATAATGGCGGTCTTGAAGGACAAAAAAGGCGCATAGTGGATGGCTACTTTAAATTTAATAAACCAAGAGTTTTGATAAAGCAGATCACCAAGTGCGAGTGGGATTTTATTCAAGGCTTAAACTTGTATCGAGAAGTTGTAGGACTAACACCAGTTAAATCTATCGGTTGGCTAGACTTTGGGCATGTAAATACTTACTATCGTTCAAAAGCAAAGTTTACTACACAAAGAGCATTTAACGAGTTAAAGATAACATCTTCTTGGATTGAAAAGTCTAGCTCAAACGCTGAAGCATACTGGTTTGAAAATTTACCATTTGAACTTCGAGGCAACATACCTCAGTTTTTGGGGAGTAGAGAAACTGATGGCAAGATCTCATATAAGCTTGAATACTTGCACTTGTCAGCCCTAAATGAACTTTATGTTTTTTCAGAGCTTCCTCTAGCCACATGGAAACATGTAATTAACAGTTGTCTGGATTTTGTATCAGACTGTAAAAAGGTAGATTCAAAATTACCATCAAAAGATTCTAATACATTAGAAAAATTATTTACCTTTAAGACAATAGATAGAGTTAATGATTATTGTGTTTCGAAAAACATAAAACTAAATGATTTATGGTCTTTAAACGGTGATGAACCAATATCAATAAGTCAGATTTTAGAATATAGTGAAAAATATTTGCCTAAAAATAGAGATGTATTGAATGTAATGCATGGCGATCTTTGTTTTAGCAATATTCTTTATGATTTTAGAGCTAAAAAAATAAAAGTCATAGATCCAAGGGGTATAACACCTGAAGGAGTGAAAACCATTTATGGTGACTTAAAGTATGATCTGGCAAAACTTAGTCACTCGATACTAGGGTTGTATGACTATATAATCGCAGGTTATTTCAGCGTAGATATAAAAGGAAGAGAAATTAAATTTGATATAATAAATCAAAATAGAAGTGATATACAGCAATATTTTATTGAACAGATAAAAATACGTTTTAATATATCAGCGTTACAACTCTATGCGATGCAAATTCAATTATTCTTATCGATGCTACCGTTACATTCTGATAACTCGGAAAGGCAAGATGCGCTTTTTGCAAATGCTTTTAGACTATACAGAACAATAAAGGACCTTGAAAAATGATCATAATACCAATGGCAGGCATGAGTTCCCGTTTTTTTAATGCGGGTTATGATAAGCCAAAATATATGCTTGAAGCTAGAGGTGTTACATTATTTGAACACTCAATTTTGAGCTTTAAAAAATATTTTAGTAGTGAAAGGTTCTTATTTATAGTAAAAGATATCGCTGGTACAAAAAAATTTGTAAATTCAAAGTGTATTGAACTTGGTATAAAAAAATACGATATTTGTGTCTTAGAAAAAAACACAAGGGGGCAAGCTGAAACTGTAGCTTTAGGCTTAGCCTATCTCCAGAAAATTTCGTCATTAAATGAAGAGTCCATAACGATATTTAATATAGATACGTTTCGGTGGGGGTTCTCCTATCCGCAACTATCAGCTAGTTGTGATGGATACTTAGAAGTATTCAAAGGGCAAGGGGACAACTGGTCGTTTGCTAAACCAGCATCAAGTTATACAACAGAGGTTATTGAAACTGCGGAGAAAAGACCGATCTCAAATTTATGTAGCACAGGATTGTATTTTTTTAAAACGGTCAAATTATATTTAGATGCCTATGAACATTATCAAAGCTTATCAAGCTGTAAATGGGATAAAGGGGAGATCTATGTAGCGCCATTGTACAATTACCTGATCAAAAATGGGTATAAAATTCATTACAATCTGATAGATAAAGACGCAGTTATATTTTGTGGAGTACCCGATGAATACATTGAGTTTAAGACGAATGTTTAAGCTATTTATTGGAAAACTTCTAGAACTATGCCCCAACATTAACAAAAGTTTAATAGAAAGATTTTTTTTTTACTACAACCAAAAATCACATCAAGCTAACGATTATGTCTCAGTTCATTTTAGACCAGTGAAGCATGAAAATATTTATTCTGGTTATAAAAATTGCTCCACAAAAAGTGCTATTCTTGTGCAAGGACCTGTTGATAATGTTGATTTTTTGTTAAATACCCTTGAGTTGTATAAAAAACAATTTAATTCGGCAAGAATCGTACTAAGTACATGGAGCGATACTGATAAAAAAATTATATCTAAGATAGAAGAAATTGGCATTGATGTTGTTTTGAGTGATAAGCCTGATAATCCAGGACTTCTCAATGTCAACTATCAATTGGTAAGCACTAAAGCTGGCTTACGCTTTATAAGTGATAGAGAAGTTGAATATACACTTAAGACCAGAACTGATTGTAGAATTCATAGTTCAATAACTCTAGATCTGTGTGAAGAGTTGCTTAGAATATATAAACCCGTTGATAAAAAGCAAACATCAAGAATAGTTTTGATAAACTTTAATACAACTAAATACAGACCATTTTCTTTCTCGGATATTTTTCAATATTCAAAAACATCCGAGTTAAACAAATATTGGTCATGCCCAGAAGATAATCGAAATAACGATCTGAATGAAATAAAGAAAAAAAATATTTATAACTTTAAGTTCGCTGCTGAAAATTATATTACGGAGTCCTATTTTGGCCGGTATTATATAAAAAACATAGGGGAAGATGACTCTGTTAGCTTGAGTGTTAGTCTTACACATATAAGAGACCGTTTTATTGTTATAGATAAGGAAATGATTGATCATTACTGGAATAAATATAATGCCTACGAGTATAATGTTTCAGAGAGCCCTATGTATAGTAAGGATAGGACTGTGGAAAAAATAAGCTTCTCTGAATGGCTTATAATGCAATCTAGAGCATTACCAAGGCTTGATAACCAATATCTGTATGTTGAGAGAAAATGAAGCATTATCTAAAAAGTGCGTGTTGGCTATTAGGTGAAAAGGGCGTTAGCTTTTTTTGCGTGCTGTTAGTTAACTTTCAAGTAGCGAAGTATCTTGGGCCTGATCTATTTGGGAGTTTTAGTTTTGCACAAGCGATCTCTTCTCTTCTGCTAATATTGTCTGGGCTAGGTATTCATAATATATTATTAAGAGATTTCTCTAACGTCAACTCAAGAAAAGATATCTTATATGCAGCTTCTTTATTACTAAGAGGTGGTTTTAGTATAATAATATTGCTCTTAGCTTTTATCTTATATCGAAAATCTATCCTAACAATAGAAGTTACGATATTTACGCTACTTTGTTTACCACAAACATTCTTCTACTATGAGAATATATTGCAATCAAAAGGCCAAGGTAAAACTATAGCTATCAGCAAGATTTCAGGATCTCTTACATCTGCGTTATTGAAACTTAGCATGATCTACTATAATTGTGGTATTATCTATATAATATTATGTTATGTTCTCGAAAGCGTAATTATCAGTGCGTTTTACGTTTTTCATGGTAGATATTTACTTAAGTCAGCAATCAAAAATATTGATTTTTCTCTTCTGAAATCAGATTGTATTTACTTGTTAAAAAAAGGCGCACCATTATTATTTAGTGGTATTATGGTAATTGCTTATACTAGAACAGATCAATTGATGATAAAAAGTATGTGGGGAGAAAGTGCGTTGGGCTTTTATAGCGCAGCTATAAGAGTTTCGGAAGCTCTTAATTTCCTTCCTTACTTAATATTCTCCGCTATATTTCCAATTTTTATTAAAAAAAAGAGAGAGTCGTTAAAATCTTATGAAACACTAGTTTCTCGGTCTTTTTCGATAGTTTTGGTTTTTTCATTTTTAATTTCTTGGGTTGTTTATACTTTCTCAGAAAAAATAATAACTTTGGCGTATGGAATAGACTATACCAGTTCGATACCAGTATTAGCGCTGAGCTGTTGGGGCTTTGTCTTTATATCTATTGGTGCTGTAAGTAGCAAGTGGCTTCTGGCAGAAGATCTACAGAAATATTCTCTTATGCATTCGATTATAGGTCTACTTATAAATGTATTGATGAATCTTGCTTTAATTCCTAAATTTGGAATTATAGGGGCATCGATATCGACTCTTATTAGTTTGTTTTTCTCATCGTTGTTATTATATTTAATGTCATCTAAAACAAGAAAATTAGTATTAATTTTTTTTAGGTCAGTGTTGTTATGGAAGTTTTAAAGAAGATATCGATAAAAAGGTTGTCATACGTAGTTAATTTCTCTCTGGCCTATTTATTTTACATTGTATCAAAGTGGCTAAAGCTTGACAATTCGATAAAAGGTGATTTATGGGTTTTCGGTAGTGGAAGTGGACTATTTGAAAATAATGTTGAAGTATTTTTGAATTTTGTTATTAAAAAAGAGTTGGAAAATAGTAATAATCGTTTTGTTTTTATCTCAAATAAGAAAGTTGATAACTTACCTAATAACGTTGTTAGATTAGATCGTGGCAGTATAAATGCATATTACATGTGTTTGAATGCTAAATATATAGTTCTCGATACTAATGACTCAGATGTATGCCCAGGATTTTTACAGAAATGTGGGGCCAAGAAAGTTAACGTTAACCATGGGCAAGAAGGATTAAAGAAACTACCTGCGGATTATTATGAAAAAATTAACGTTGATTATAATTGTGCTGTTTCTGAAATTGAAAAAGAGATAAAAATAACTGAGTGTGGTGCTAAACCAGATACTGTTATAGTTACTGGTTTGCCTAGGTATGATAAACTATTTGGTCAGTGCAAATTTAGTAATGATATTCTTTTTTTTCCAACTTGGAGACCTTGGTTCCAGACATCGCAACGTGAGAAAGACGAATTTGTAAAGCAAGTTGATTGTTTTTTATCAACCCCCGCTTTGCAACGCTATCTAAAGGAAAGTGATCGAGTTCTTTATTTTAAAGTTCATCACATGATGGATATTGAGCCCAGAACATCTTATGGAACGAATATAATCATTCTTCAACCTCATGAAAACCTGAGTAACATAATTAGAAAAACAAGTACTTTAATCACTGATTATTCTAGTGTTTGCTGGGATTATATATATACAAAGCGTGAGGTGTTATTTTTTCAACCAGATAAAGAAAAATATCTTGAGCAGGTCGGTTTGTATGACTTGAAGGGCAAAGCTCTAGGAGTCACGGCTTTTAGTGTTGAAAGTTTGGTTAATATACTGACGTCGGAACAAAAAAAGGTAAATTGTAATTCTGAACAGTTTTTCAAATACTTCGATAATAGTAATTGTGAACGAGTTTATAATTTAATGGTTAAAGGCTTGCTTTAATGGAATTCTATATATATATTATAATAATCCTTTGGCTAGTTTATTTGGGTGGAGTTGCAAGGAATTCAAGATCTATAATATTTGAATATTTTTCATTTCTAATTTTGTTCCTATTTTCAAGTAATTCCTACTTCAATGGGTGGGATGCCTATACGTATCTTCGATATTTTAATGTAATCGTCGATAAGGGTAATTATGAAGGATTTTCTGTCCTATATGCATCGGGGCTGGAAATTGGCTATATAGCCATTCTCTCATTCAGTGCGTTGATATCTGATAACTTTCAATTCTATATTTTGATTCAAAGTTTAATTGTGAATACCCTTCTCTGGTTTGGGGTTAGAAAACTAAACTTGAACTTTTCGCTTTTCGCACTTTTGTTTTTCTGTGCATCTTATACGCGATTAGAAATGAGTACTTTTCGACAAGGAATATCTTTCTCTCTCTTTGTGTTCTCTCTACCTTATCTTATTAATGGCAGTAGGAAGTATATTGTTACGATTTTATTTGCCACACTTTTTCACTTTTCTTCAGTTATTCTTTTAATACTATGGCTTGTTAAAAAATTAGAACTTAAAACACACGCGTTAATTGCATTCGCCGCCATACCAATGTGGTACGTGACGTTAGGGCTTTACAATTTATTCATTTCAAGTACATCAATTTTACCTGATAGCCTCTCTTTTATAGTCCTTCTGTTAGAGCACTACTCTCAATATCGACAAGCAGGCCTTTCAGTCCTAACGCTTGTAAATTTGGCTATATATTTATTTTTGATCTTTGTTTTTTATACTTATAAAATCGAAATTACGAAAAAACCATTATTAAATACAACGATGGTACTGTTTGGTTGTCTCATACTTTTGCAGTTTTACACAAAATTTATGCCTTCTCTCATTGTTTCTAGATTTGAATACTATTTTTCAGTTTCATTAATATTACTAATTCAGTTGATACCTTCATATGCTATGGGTTCTAGAAAGTACTCGCCATTCATAATGCTACCATTATCGCTTTTAATGTTCTTTATAACATTTAGATATCATTTAGATCGAGAAGTATATTTTCCATACACAGGTTATGTAGAATACCTGTTATTTGGAACCCCACCTAGGGCAGAAGAGTATATATATAGAATAGGTTTGGACTATTAAATGGTGAAAATTAGTTTTATTGTTCCTTGTTACAACGTTGCAAATTACATCGAGAATTCACTTTTAAGATGGGAACCGTTACTCTCCCAAAATGTTGAGTTTATATTTATAAACGATGGTTCCAGAGATGATACACTCATTACCCTAGAGAGGAGCTTAAAGGATACCAGCTTTAATAGTAAAATTATTACGGTGCCCAATCAGGGTGTATCCTCAGCTAGAAATCTTGGATTAAGCGAAGCTGTCGGCGATTATGTCGTTTTTCTGGATTCCGATGATTATTTTGAAAATGGTTATTTGAATTTTATTTATGACACTCTATCATCAAGCCAAGAGTTAGACTTGATAATAACCAATTTTGATATGGTTGATGACATTGGTAATCAAATTAGATCTTTTAAAAGCAGTATAACATCTATCTCAGAACCACTCATGCAGTACTTAAAAGGAGATATAACTTGCCATATTGGGAGTTTATGTATAAATCGTAATTTTTTAGTTGAACATGATATAAAGTTTCCGATAGGAGTTGCTGTTGGGGAGGATTTGATATTTACTGTCAAATTATTTGAGTGTGCCGTTCAAGATAGGATAAAGATATTCAATATAAGCTTCTTTCGATACGTCGTTAATAGTTCTTCTGTGATGAATTCAGAAATTTCAATGAAGCACTATGAAGGTATAGAAAAAATAAAGTCATTGATTAATTTACCTCAGGATTACGAGAGCGTTTTTTATCGATATGTTTGTTTAAAATTAGCTCATGTGGTTAAAAGAAGTATATTGCAAGGTGTTGATAACTCAATTTCAATTAACGGACTAACAACAATAATAAGTAAGATACTATTCAAGCAAGAGGCATGTAAACAATCGAGATTAAAACGGTTTTTATACCACGCTATTATGAATAAATTCTCTATTATATTTCTTTCTATCTTGATATTTTTGTCTTCAAAGCTTTCTTTTCGAATCAAACAGATTGTAAGTGGTGACAATTAAAATGTACAATATTATGTTCTCAATAGCAGTTCACGAAGCGAGTGATTGTGTTGTTGATTTGATTGAAAATGTTTTTAAATATAATGATAACGTTGCTATAGTTGTGCATTGTAAGTCTGGGTTCGATTTTAATTTAGATAGGGAGCACGTCTTTATTAACCCGAAATCATATAATACAGGGATCTTTGACCAATCATTGGTGGTTGTACATTTGTCTAATTTGTACTTTTTAGAAACTTTGAATATGAAATTCAAAGTTTTTTCTATTTTAGGTAGTAATGAAATGTTTGTTAAAAGCGGGCTTTTCAAATATGTTTCTACTGAAAATGAGCATACTGTTTGTCCTGTAAACAAGTTGGATATCCAAACTATAAATGCATTCGGTGATAAAAAGTTTGTAGCGTTGACTGAGTATCTGGGTTTAGAAATCAAAAAATCTCAGCCAGAAGGCTGTTTTTACAATGAAAGTAAGGTTTCTAACTTTTTTAAGTCAGAGATAAGGGAATATTTCTATGATTTAGAAAAGTATTTTATACCAGAAAATAGAATTAGATGTTTTTATCGTAAAAACTCTTCAAAATTAAGCAGGTTGATGTTGAAGTTAAAGGTTAATTTCCGTTTATCTCGATTTTCCTACGCAGGAGAAGAGTTCTTTTTTCCCACCATAGCTAATTCGACAATATCTGGAATAAATAACTCATATTGCTTTATAAATTGGGAGGATTCCTTGAATGTAACTACTTCCGACATTGTCAATATAAGAGAGTCTTCCTTTGATAAATACACAGTAAAAAGAGTAAATAGAAAGTATAATGATCCAATTCGAAAATTTATTAGGAGTTTAAACTGATGAAAAAAGCGTTAATTACAGGTATCACAGGTCAAGACGGCTCTTACTTAGCTGAGCTTCTAATTAAAAAAGGTTATGAAGTTCACGGTCTTATTCGCCGAGCATCATCATACAATACGGAACGTATTGATGCGTTAGTAAACGCAGGGACTAATGTTAAATTACATTACGGTGATCTAACTGATTCTTCCAACCTAATTCGATTGGTTAAGGAAATCCAACCTGATGAAATCTATAACTTAGGTGCAATGTCGCATGTAGCGGTTTCTTTCGAATCTCCAGAGTATGTCGCTGATGTCGATGGCATGGGTACTCTCCGTCTTCTTGAGGCGATCCGTATCAACGGTTTGGAAAAGAAAACTCGCTTTTATCAGGCGTCAACATCCGAACTTTATGGTGAAGTTCGAGAAATTCCACAGCGTGAAACGACGCCTTTTTACCCGCGTTCTCCATATGCTGTGGCTAAAATGTACGCATACTGGATTGTGGTGAACTATCGCGAATCTTACGGAATGTACGCATGTAATGGTATTT
The DNA here is from genome assembly GCF_028823755.1 of Vibrio sp. VP6. Lineage (NCBI taxonomy): Bacteria > Pseudomonadati > Pseudomonadota > Gammaproteobacteria > Vibrionales > Vibrionaceae > Vibrio > Vibrio sp. VP6. The sequence goes on along the minus strand of NZ_JAPEID010000004.1, from coordinate 16,652 downwards.
TATTTAACCATGAGTCACCACGCCGTGGTGAAACTTTTGTAACTCGTAAGATTACTCGCGCGATTGCGAACATCTCTCAAGGTTTGGAATCTTGCCTAGAACTTGGCAACATGGATGCGTTGCGTGACTGGGGGCATGCTAAGGATTACGTTCGCATGCAATGGATGATGCTTCAACAAGAACTGGCCGAAGATTTTGTTATTGCCACTGGTAAGCAGATCTCTGTACGCGAGTTTGTTCGTTTGTCAGCGAAAGAAGCGGGAATCGCACTTGAGTTTTCCGGTGAAGGTATCGATGAAATAGCTACTGTGGTTGCTATTGATGAAGAAAAGGCACCAAAAGTGAAAATTGGTGATGTCATTGTAAAAGTAAACCCTCGATTCTTCCGTCCTGCAGAAGTAGAGACACTACTTGGTGACCCAAGTAAAGCGAAAGCTAAACTTGGCTGGACTCCAGAGATCACTGTAGAAGAAATGTGTGCAGAAATGGTTGCGTCTGATATCGATAAGGCAAAACAACACGCAGTTCTAAAAGAACACGGATTTGATGTTGCGATCTCACTAGAAAGCTAATTAATCAGTATTACTGATTCGTTTATATTGCAGAGTTCCTCATTTTGGGCTCTGCTTTTTCTATTTATATTATCGGAACTAGTATGAAAAGAGTATTTGTTGCTGGTCATAAAGGTATGGTTGGCTCAGCTATTGTTCGTCAACTATCAAAAGACTCTTCAGTAGAAGTCATTACTAAAGATCGTAATGAGCTTAACCTGTTAGATGCACTAGCCGTCGAGGCGTACATTACTAAAGATCGTAATGAGCTTAACCTGTTAGATGCACTAGCCGTCGAGGCGTTTTTTGTGACTCACAATATTGATCAAGTTTACCTTGCGGCCGCAAAAGTCGGTGGAATTGTTGCTAACAATACGTATCCTGCTGAGTTTATCTACCAAAATTTGACGATTCAAAACAATATTATTCACTCTGCACATCTGCATGGTGTTCAAGATTTACTATTCTTGGGGTCGTCTTGTATTTATCCAAAGTTTGCACAACAACCGATGCGTGAAGACTCTTTATTGACTGGGATTTTGGAAGAAACCAATGAGCCTTACGCAATTGCTAAGATTGCTGGTATCAAAATGTGCGAGTCCTATAATCGCCAATATGGTCGCAACTATCGATCAGTAATGCCAACTAATTTGTATGGTGAAAATGATAATTTTCATCCTCAAAACTCTCACGTTATTCCCGCATTGTTGCGTCGCTTCCACGAAGCAAAATTGAATGGTGACAGTAAAGTCGTTGCGTGGGGTAGCGGTAAACCTATGCGAGAGTTTTTGCATGTAGATGATATGGCAGCAGCCTCTATTTACGTAATGAATCTTGCTCAAGAGGTGTATCTAGAAAATACGCAAGAAATGCTTAGTCACATAAACGTAGGTACAGGTGTAGATTGTACTATCCGTGAACTTGTTGAAACTGTGGCAAAAGTGGTTGGTTTTGACGGCGAAATTGAATTTGACACGACGAAGCCAGACGGCACTCCTCGTAAGTTAATGGATGTTTCACGTTTAAAGAGTTTAGGCTGGGAAGCGAAGACGAGCCTAGAAGATGGTTTAACTATGACTTACCAGTGGTTCCTTGAGAATCAAGAAAATTATCGCGGTTAAAGTACCTAGGGTAGAGCTAATATAAGGATTTAAACAAAGCATATGTTTTTAAGCAAACAACGTTTTTCTCAAGTAATTGAAAGTACGCCATTAGTTTCAATTGACTTAGTTATTAAGGACGAAAGTGGTCAAGTTTTACTTGGGGAGCGTTTAAATCGACCTGCTCAAGGTTTCTGGTTCGTTCCCGGTGGGCGCATTCTTAAGGATGAAAAGCTTGAAGACGCCTTTGCTCGTTTAACTTTAGAGGAGCTTGGACATGAGTTTAAGCTCTCTCAGGCAACACTGTTGGGACCTTATACACACCTCTATGATGACAATGTATTTGGCAATGAGTTTACGACTCACTATGTCGCGATTGCCTACAAGCTCATTGTCATTCGCTCTGAATTGAACTTACCCATGGATGTACAGCATTCTCGTTACCGTTGGTGTAATCAAGATGAATTATTGACCAGCGATAAAGTACATATTCATACTAAATGGTATTTTCAAAAATAACTAAAACTATCACCTAACTAAAAACAACGAGTTGACTATGCTTATTCCTGTAATTATGGCCGGCGGTTCAGGCAGTCGTTTATGGCCTCTATCTCGTTCAAAATATCCTAAACAATTCCTTGCAGTAACTGGTGAACAAACCATGCTTCAACAAACGTTGAGCCGCATGGTTGGTCTAGAACACAATGCGCCGTTTGTGATCTGCAATGAAGAACATCGATTCCTAGTTGCTGAACAACTTCGCCGTATTAATGGCAATCATAGTGGAATACTCTTAGAGCCAGTAGGACGTAATACTGCTCCCGCTATCGCTTTAGCAGCAAAATTTGCCCTATCTGAAAATCAAACTTCAGGTGAAGATGCTTTGATGTTAGTTCTTGCTGCTGATCATGTGATTAAAGATACTCAATCTTTCCATCAATCGGTGCAAGCTGCTATTCCGTACGCACAACGTGGTGATATGGTCACTTTTGGTATCAAAGCGAATGCACCAGAAACAGGTTATGGCTACATTAAAACTGGTGTTACGGTTACTGCTGCGGATGAGAGTCGAGGCTTTAGTGTTGATAGCTTTGTTGAAAAGCCTGATCTCGAAACTGCAAAGCAATATCTAGAGGATGGTAGCTACTTGTGGAACAGTGGTATGTTTTTATTCAAAGCATCTACTTATCTTGAAGAGTTAGCAAAGTTCCGACCAGATATCTTGAAAGCATGTGAAAGTGCTTACGATAGTCATTTTAACGACCTAGACTTTATTCGCATGTCATCCGAGCTATTCTCACAAATCCCAGACGAATCAATAGATTTTGCCGTAATGGAAAAAACAGAAAAAGCTGTTGTTGTTCCAATGGACGCAAATTGGAGTGATGTTGGTTCTTGGTCTGCACTCTGGGATGTGAATGATAAAGATGAACAGGGCAATGCAACTCGCGGTGATGTGTTAACTGAGCAGACTCAGAATAGTTATATTTATTCACAAGATAAACTCGTTGCTACCGTTGGCATTGAAAATCTTATCGTTGTAGAGACGAAAGATGCAGTGCTAGTTGCGGATAAAGACAAGGTTCAAGATGTAAAGTCGATTGTTAATCAACTAAAACAACAAAACCGAGCAGAGTGTCAGCAGCATCAAGAGGTATATCGCCCATGGGGTTCTCATGAGACGGTATCTGAAGGTGAGCGTTACCATGTGAAACAAGTGTTAGTTAAGCCAAAAGAGAAGACAGCTCTTCAGATGCACCACCATCGAGCTGAGCATTGGGTTGTTGTGTCAGGTACGGCTAAAGTGACAAAAGGTGATGAAACTTTCCTTCTTACTGAAAATCAGTCAACTTATATTCCAGTAGGGACTCCGCACTCCGTAGAAAACCCAGGACAAGTGCCTTTGGAGCTTATTGAAGTTCGTTCAGGATCGTACTTAGAAGAAGACGATATTGTTCGCTTTGATGAGCAAGCATCTAAGTTTGGCGGCGACTATTAACTACTTATTGAGATAGGAAATTATGGTAACAAAATTAATCAGTAGTGAAGTGCTTGGTGCTTCAGGCGTTCAGTTTGGTACTAGTGGTGCGCGAGGGCTCGTTACTCAGTTTACATCGGACGTCTGTGCTGCATTTACTCATGCATTTGTGGCATCAATGCGTCGCAATTTTACTTTCAATCAAATGGCTGTGGCTATTGACAACCGCCCTAGCAGCCCAGCAATGGCAAAAGCAGTCATTCAAGCGCTTACCGATGCAGGTATTGACGCCGTTTACTATGGTGTTGTACCCACTCCTGCTCTAGCTTTTACCGCAATGCAAGACAATATGCCTTGCATCATGGTGACTGGGTCTCATATCCCATTTGACCGCAATGGAATTAAGTTCTATCGTCCAGATGGAGAGATTACTAAATCAGATGAACAAGCAATCTTAACCGAGAAGGTAAACTTTAGTGCTATCAATGACCTGCCTGAGTTAACGATTAATTTCCGTGCGGCTGAGCTTTACCGAACACGTTATACCGATTTGTTTGATGCAGATTTACTGGCTGGAAAGCGTATTGGTATTTATGAACATTCAAGTGCCGGGAGAGATATTTACCAAGGACTCTTTGAATCGCTTGGGGCTGAAGTCATTTCATTGGATCGCACTGATGAGTTTGTTCCAATTGATACCGAAGCTGTGGCTGAATCTGATAAGGAAAAAGCACGCAGTTGGTCGAAACAATATCGTTTGGATTTTATATTTTCTACTGATGGAGATGGGGATCGCCCATTAGTTGCTGATGAGAATGGCGAATGGTTGAGAGGTGATATCCTAGGCTTACTTTGTTCGCGAGCGCTTCAAGTCGATGCATTAGCAGTTCCTGTTAGTTGCAACACTATTATTGCCGAATCCCCTGAATTTGAAGCCGTATCTAAAACACGAATTGGCTCGCCTTATGTTATCGCTGAATTTTCCAAATTAGCAAGTACTTATAAAAGAATTGCAGGATTTGAAGCTAACGGAGGATATTTGCTCGGAAGTGATGTTTCGGTGAATGGGAAATTTCTAAAAGCACTGCCAACCCGGGACGCCGTTTTACCTGCACTTATGTTGCTTTCTTTAGCTAAAACATCATCGATCAAAAGTTTGGTAGGTCAATTACCACAGCGCTTTACGCATAGTGACCGTATTCAAAACTTTCCTACGGAAAAAAGTTTAGCAATACTTGAACATGGCAAGATGAATCCTGAAGAATTACTGCTAAAGCTTGGCTTTACGGATTTAAAAGTAGAATGTATTAACACTATTGATGGTTTGAGGTTGTCTTTGACCAATGATGTTATCATTCACCTACGACCTTCTGGTAATGCTCCAGAATTACGGTGCTATGCTGAAGCTGCGTCCTTTGATACCGCTAAAGCGCTTGTAAACTCTGTTTTGTTGCTTGTGCAGCAACTATAATAAAAATAAGAAATATAAAAGCTTGATTTGGAGTCATCTAAGTCAAGCTTTTTTCGTTTAATGGTAATGCTGATGAACTTTTTTAAGCTAAATAACCCAATAAAAAATTATGCATGGGGTAGTGAGACTGCTCTTCAAGAGTTGTTTGGAGTTAAAAACCCAAACCAAGAACCTCAAGCAGAGATTTGGATGGGAGCACATCCCAACGGATGCTCAAAGATTCAACTCGAAGGTGAAGAGTTTCTTCTATCTGAGTTTATTGCTAAAGATAAAGCCCAAATTTTATCGACCAGTACAGAGCAAGAATTTGGAACGTTACCCTATTTGTTTAAGGTATTGTCAGCTGGGAATGCATTATCCATCCAGGTGCACCCAAATAAATTGGAAGCTGAGCAAGGGTTTGCTAAAGAGGAAGAGTTAGGTCTTGAGCTTTCTGCTCCAAATCGCAATTATAAAGATGCGAATCATAAACCAGAGTTGGTATACGCTTTGACTCCATACCAAGCTATGAATGGTTTCCGTGCATATACTGAGATTGTCTTGCTCTTCTCAAAAGTTATAGAAGAATCCAATGTGCCTGCAATTCACCAGTTGTTAGAAGTCTTTAAGAAAAACTTAACTGCTACAGGTTTAGAAGCTTTCTTTATCGGGATCTTATCTTTAAAGGGCGAAGCGAAAGAGGCATCTATTCAAGGACTAATTGAGTATGCAAAAGCACACCAGCAACCAAGTATTGAAAATGATTTAGGAACTCTAATTATGGAGCTAAATAAATCTTATCCTGGTGATATTGGTCTTTTTGCTCCTCTTATGCTAAATGTTTTGACGCTTTCACCTGGAGAGGCAATGTTCCTTGATGCAAGAACACCACATGCTTATCTAAAAGGTACTGGCTTAGAGGTAATGGCAAATTCTGATAACGTTCTTCGGGCAGGTTTAACACCAAAGCACATTGATTTATCAGAATTAGCTAGATGTACACTGTTTGAACAGAAAACATTGGGCTCTTTATTATTGCCTCCATTGGTTGTTGGGAATAAATACTCTTATTTAGTGCCAGTCTCTGACTTTAGTTTTGATTGTTATATGGACGCCTATAATGAGAAAATAACGGTGAGAAGTGCTGAAATCTTATTTGTCATCGACAGTGGAGCTACAATTTCTCATAGAACTGGTGAAACTTTATATCTTGATAAAGGAGAATCGGTTTTTATTCCAGCGTATGCAGAAGAATATATACTCGAATCAGTAGGTAGGGTTGCGAGAGTGTATAATTAAATGTTTATGGTTTCTTAAAATTCATGTAAATTAATCATATCAATACCCCTCTTGAGATAACAAGTAGGGGTAATGATATTAAAAGTTGTAGAGTCTACTTTCTGAGCTTATTGTAGATGAATCGAAGAGTGCTTGAAGGGAGCAGGCGTGTTATAGCTCTAGTCGTAAACAGAAAAGCCGTCTTTGGGTTTTTAGTTAAACTTAAACCATAAATTTTGCGCATCATTTTTATTTCGCTTTTTGCATATGAAATACCACTTCTTCTCTCAAGCATTCCATTTCCCACTCGGGCACTTACTAAAGGCTCCGGAATATTACTAATATTATACCCGTGGGCTAGTAGTCTCAGCCATAAGTAATAGTCTTCCATATATAGATGATGCTTATAGCTTCCAACTTTTATGACAGCATCTTTACGAAATATAGTTGCCATATGATTCATAGGATTTCTTTTTAAACTGTATTTCCTAATATTAGGATGCCTAGGGACTTTTTTTATTCTAGTTGCCTTCTTGGGATCAACTTCAAACTCTAATACATCGCTACTGGCTGCAGAAATATCGGGGTTAAGTTCCATGTATTCAACTTGTTTTTTAAATCTTTCCCTGTGATTAATATCATCAGTATCTACGCGGAGAATAAGATCATAACTACATGCCTTTAACCCCTCGTTTAATGCTTCACCTAATCCCACATTTTCTTCAAGTATAACTTGTTTAAGGGGGAGTATAGCTTTCCACTTATCTAGCGCTTCATATAAATATGGAGTTAAAGGACCATCATGTACAATTACTATTTCGTTTGCTTGTAATGTCTGCCAAGCGAGGCTTTCAAAACATTGCTCAAGAAACTCTGGTTGTTCTCTATAGTATAAAGAGCATAGAACTGAAAATTTAGAGCTCATATTATCGCCCCATTCCAAACAACACTGTTTTCACAGTTAGAAGCAAAATTTTCACGTCCATTTTCCAGTTTTGATGCTTGATGTAATATATGTCATATTTGTGCTTCCAGACCGCATCATTAACAGATGCGCCATAAGGGTATTTTACTTGAGCTAGCCCCGTAACTCCTGGTCTTACAGCATGACGAAATCGATAATAAGGAATCTCTTTTTCCAACTCCGAAATAAACACTTCTCGTTCTGGGCGTGGCCCCACCATCGACATTTCGTTTTTTAATACATTAATTAGTTGTGGCAGTTCGTCAATACGTGTCTTACGAATAAACTTTCCTACTCGTGTGACCCTGGCATCGTTTTTTGTTGCCCACTTTGCCCCATCTTTCTCAGCATCATTTCTCATTGAACGAAACTTAATTACGTCGAATTCCTCATTATACTGTCCGGTACGTCTTTGTTTAAAGAATACGGGACCAGGTGACTCGAGCTTGATTAAAAGAGCTGTAATTAGCCCCACAGGAATGGCTATCCAAGCCAGCATAAAAACAAAAAGCAGATCAATTGCTCTTTTTTGCCAACTGTTCTTTCTGTTAGATAAGATTGAAAAGGCTTTTTGGTGAAGAAAATAGCCACTATGGAGTAGTTCAGTTTCTGTGTACCCCAAACGTCTATCAAAGTAACTCACTAAAGGTTCAACCCAAGCCCCAAGCTCTGTAGCAGCGACGAGATATGCCTGTTGACTACTATCTAGGTGGGAGCTTCTAAAATGACAAAGAGTTTTGTTTTTGAAGTCTCTGATAGAATAGTTGTTCACTTGAGCATTGATTTCAGGGTGTTTTTCTAGGACGGAAGAAATGGTCTCTTCATCTGAATCTGGGCAATAGATATAAACGCAGGTATCCCTAACTTCTGCTTTTAAGTCTTCTGATGATACTTGAGTGCTAAGAGATTTATTGTCAGGTAGCTCTTTCGCTTCTCTCTTTTGAAGCGTCGTGTCGATAGTGTCTGTCATAGGTAAAGTTTTGAATGTTAAACTAGCCAATTACTGATAACTAAGGAAGTATAGTTTATTTATAGGTGAATTTATATCCCAAACAGTCACAGTTGATTTTTGGGGCGCGCAATTGTAGGTTAAGCGCAGATGTCACTCTACTTAAATTTTTTAGGGAATCGCAATAATACGTTTTTTCATTGTAGTTAACATAGTCCCCCGGCTTCACTTCTGTTATCCTTCTAGGGAAAAAATTAAGGGGTTTCCTTATGAAAATTACTATCGCTGGTACTGGCTATGTTGGGCTTTCTAACGCTATGTTGTTAGCTCAAAACCATGAAGTGGTAGCACTAGATATCGTTCCTGAAAAGATTGAACTGCTAAACAAAAAACAATCTCCAATTGTTGATGCTGAGATTGAACATTTCCTTGAAAGCAGGAAACTAAACTTCATCGCAACAACAGATAAGCAGAAAGCTTATCAAGGTGCTGAATACGTTGTGATAGCAACGCCAACGGATTATGACTCAGTCACGCATTACTTTAATACGTCTTCAGTTGAAGCGGTGATCAAAGATGTCATGTCAATCAACCCAGATGCAGTAATGGTTATTAAGTCTACCGTTCCTGTTGGCTATACTGCCAGAATTAAAGAAGAATTGGGGTGTGAGAATGTCATCTTCTCTCCAGAGTTCTTGCGAGAAGGTAAAGCGCTTTATGATAACCTTCACCCATCACGTATCATTGTGGGTGAACGCAGCGAACGTGCTAAAGTATTTGCTAGTTTGTTGGTCGAGGGGGCTGTAAAAGAAAATATTCAAGTGCTCTTTACTGATTCAACAGAAGCTGAAGCAGTTAAATTGTTTTCAAACACCTACCTTGCCATGCGTGTAGCATACTTTAATGAATTAGATTCATACGCAGAAGCTCATGGTTTGGATGCGCGCCAGATAATTGAAGGTGTTGGTTTAGACCCGCGTATCGGCAATCATTACAACAACCCATCATTTGGTTACGGTGGTTACTGCTTACCAAAAGACACTAAACAACTTTTAGCCAATTACCAAGATGTACCAAACAACATCATTGGTGCGATTGTTGATGCTAACCGCACTCGTAAAGATTTTGTGGCTGAAGCTATTCTTAAGCGCGAACCAAAAGTTGTCGGTATTTACCGTTTAATTATGAAGGCGGGATCGGATAACTTCCGTGCTTCTTCTATTCAAGGCATAATGAAGCGCATTAAGGCGAAAGGTGTTGAGGTCGTAGTTTACGAACCCGTGCTCAAAGAAGAAGATTTCTTTAACTCTCGTGTGATTCGTGATCTTAACGAGTTTAAACAAGCTGCGGATGTGATCGTTTCTAACCGTATGGTCGAAGAGTTAAAGGATGTAGCGGACAAAGTTTACACACGCGACTTATTTGGTAGCGATTAATTAGTCTTTATATTCAAATAATATAATAAGCTCCCTAAGTGGAGCTTTTTTAGTTGGTAATGGTTATGATTAAAAAATGTTTATTCCCTGCTGCAGGCTACGGTACTCGTTTCCTACCTGCAACAAAATCTATGCCGAAAGAAATGATGCCGGTTGTCAACAAACCATTGATTGAATATGGTGTTGAGGAAGCGATAGAAGCGGGCATGGATGGCATGTGTATTGTCACTGGTCGTGGTAAGCATTCTTTGATGGACCACTTCGATAAAAACTATGAGTTGGAACATCAAATTTCAGGAACAAGCAAAGAAGCACTGTTGGACGATATCCGCTCTTTGATTGATTCCGCGAGTTACACATACATCCGTCAACGTGAGATGAAAGGTCTTGGTCATGCTATCTTGACTGGTCGTGAGTTGGTGGATGATGAACCATTTGCTGTTGTACTAGCAGACGACCTTTGTGTGAATGAAGAGCAGGGCGTATTAGCGCAAATGGTTGAGCTGTACAAGCAGTTCCGTTGCTCTATTGTTGCAGTTCAAGAAGTTCCAGAAACTGAAACCCATAAGTATGGTGTGATTGCAGGAGAGATGATCAAAGATGACATCTTCCGAATTGATAACATGGTAGAGAAGCCAGAACCAGGCACAGCACCAAGTAATTTAGCAATTATTGGTCGCTATATCTTAACGCCAGATATTTTTGAGCTTATCGAAAACACAGAACCAGGCAAAGGTGGAGAAATCCAAATCACTGATGCATTGATGCAACAAGCTCAATCTGGTTGTGTTATCGCTTACAAATTTAAAGGTCAGCGTTTTGACTGCGGCAGTGTAGAAGGTTACATCGAGGCGACAAACTACTGTTACGAGAACCTATACAAAAAAGCGTCTAGTGCTGAGCTTGCTAAAACACCAACCGTAAAGGTTGCTGAACCAGCATAGTTGTTCAGTCTGGTTACAAATGTGCTTTAACATGGCTTTCTGACGTGCAAAGCTTAGTTAAAGCACGTTGGTATTCAAATTCTTATGCTGTTTTAACTCATTAACAATAAGTAAGAACTAGGTTGTATCGTTCTAATGTCGGCTGATATTAGTTTAATAAACCACTTCAATCCCCTCTGTTTCCAGTTTCTCTCCTAACTCTCTTTTTGCCTCTTTCTCTCCATGTATCAAATGCACGGCTTTTGGTTGTGCTGGAATACCAGTAACAAACTTCAATAAATCGCTTTGGTCTGCATGTGCAGAATATCCAGAGATGGTATGGATCTGTGCGTTGGCTTCGATTGGTTGGTTATCGATATCCACCGTGTGGCTGCCTGATTGGATTTCTCGACCTAAGGTTCCTTGCGCTTGATAGCCCGCAAACAACACATCATTTCTTCCGTCTTGCAAGAGTGCTTTTAAGTAATTGACGATTCTTCCTCCTTCGCACATACCGGATGCCGCGACGACAATTGCAGGTTCATCGGTGGAGGCTAGTCGATTTACTAATGCTTGATGTTCTCGATGGTTTTCTACAGTAATGCATTGTTCAAAGGCGAGGGGATGACGATGATTGTTGAGCTTTTGCTTTGCTTACGAACTACCCCCACACACAGACTCTGAAGTAAATCTGGAAAGGTACAAGGGAAGAGGCATATGAGCCTTTTCCAGAAAAATAGCAATTTTGAACTACTTTCTCCTAAAATTTGAGTCTCTATCATATATGTTTCCAGAAAAAATTTCCTGTTCTTAGACGAAGCCTTCGTATATTGCTGCTTTAACAATGGCTATATTTAAGAAAAATATTGCCGTAGACATCACAAAATCAATCGCGTACAAAAAGTCTCGGATTAGTCATAGAGACTACCCTTTTTATCAAAGTGGCGAATAGAACTGGCATATTGATGGCAGTTGTTCAGTGTTTTTCTTTCATTTAGGTAGAGCTTGTCCTCTTTTCGACATTACATAATCAGTTCACACATCGATAAAATAATACGATCGAATATTGTCATGTGATCTTTTAATGATGCAGGAACCTTCTACTGATTCTTTAACTTCAAAACATAAAGCTTGTATTGGCTGGGTAAAAGAAATACACCCTGAAAGTCATCGTGTGAAAGTCGATTTTTATGGAAATGTTTATGGGCAGCCTGTTTGGGCTGCTTTAGGTCGTGGTTTCACTTGTTCTGAGATTCATTTGGCCATCGACAATCAGCTTGATTGCCGCATTGAGTTCGTCGGTGAGGATTTGGATGTGCCTATTCTCACGGACATTTACCTTTCGTTAGCGGAACAACAAGAGCTCGTCATCAAAGCCAAACGTGTGGTTCTGGAAGGCAAAGAAGAAGTCACGATTAGATCTGGCGAGGTCACAACTAAGTTCAGTGGCAATGATGGTCGCATTACGACGAAGGCGACACACATTTCAAGTCGTGCTGAAAAAGTCCACAAAATCCAAGGTTCAAAAATCACACTGAACTGACCGAGCTTAATAAGGAGTAAATATGTCAGTCACCATCAATGCGAACGGTTTGAGCATCGTTCACAAAGGCTCTGGCGGAGAGGCCAATGCCACGTTACCTGATGTGTGTCTTACAACCGTTGGTAATGCCGTAGTTCCTATCCCTTATGGAAACAACGCCAAGTCAGCAGATTTAGTAGAAGGCACCACGACCGTCACCGCAGATGGCGGCAACAGCATTGCCTTAAAGGACAGTAAGTTTGCCAAGAGTTCTGGGGATGCGGGTGGGGATAAAAAAGGTGTGGCATCGGGCACGATTGAATCCGAAGCCGAATTCATATCAGCGTCACCGAATGTCATCATCGAAGGGAAAGGTGTGGCAAGGCTTTCTGACCAAATGACGATGAACAAGGCCAACACCATGTGCCTCGGAGGGGTTCAAAACCCAGCTGTCACGGTCAATGAAGATGAAGAAGGGACTTACACCGTCTACGTTAAGGCCAGATACCCCGATGGCGTGCTTCTCATGAACGCCGACTTTGATATTACCGATGTCTCTGGTGGTGTTCTGTCTCCCGGTCATTTTGATGACTCTGGTAAAAGCAAAGTATCAGGCTTAAAGCCCGGTCAAATAAAAATTCTGGCTAAAGAAAGTACCGATGAGTTTGTTACGACGCCTGTTCGTATTACCAACCCGCACTATTTGCCGGATTACAATGACTATGACTTTTTTGATAGGTCTGCTCAGGGACAGCAAACCTTCTGGCACCCGAACCGTATTGCCCCGCCAGTAGAAGGCTGGGGAACCATGGGGCCCAGCCTCACCGCTGACCGGTATTTTGCCGATATTGTAAAAGCCGAAACGAAAGCCCACTTCGAATTTAGACACCCTGATTTTCAGTTCAGCGTATTGGCAGAATCGCTAATCGCGGGAATTGATAGTCTTTCTGATACCAGCTTTGACAGTGTACTGGCGAACGGCCTACCAATGGTGATGGAAGAAGGGGAAATCCTCTCTGTCTTATTTCGTTTACCCAAGCATGAAACGGCTGACCGTATGCTGGCTTACATGCGCGCTCGTGGAAAAGGCAATCCACAGGTTTTCATCAATAACTACCCTTGGGATAAGGCTAAGAAAACACTCAACTCTGAACTTGAAGATCTACTTAGTAAAATAAAGGGGCGTGTTGAGTCTCTGAAGTCTGAAGCTAGTCGGTTGAATTACGTTTACTTGTCTTCTGATATCTATGAGAAGCATGTTAGTACCATTGATACCTATGCTAAAAAGTTGTCCGATAACCTCAGCCAAGCTTTCAAGCGTATGGAGAAGAAAGCTAACCAACTTATGAGTGATGTGTCGGCTGTTTCGGTCATTCAAGCGCCCGAACATGTTTATTCTGCCGAAGCAGGAACGATTGAGGTGGTGGTAAATGCGATACCGAAGATAGATTTAGAAGAGCAGAAGTGGATTAAGATCCGTGCCGTTCATGATGATCTGTGGGGAACGCCTGTTTACGCCAAAAACCTCAAAGTGATAGCTAATGGCTCCGTTCCTCATAAAGACAAGTTAGAGCTCAACCCATCGCCACAAAGAAGTACGATCTCAGAAACGATGGATCTGGCGTTGGAGACTCAGAAGACAGAAGGAGGAGTTGCGGTGGTTGACGATCTCAAGCCTAACACTGACTCTGTCACTATCGAGTATGAAGGTGAACCGGGCATTGAAGATAAGATTGCAAAGCAACAAGAAGTGATAGAGACCTATTTGGATGGCCTTTTAAACACTGTTGCTCAAGATATGTCAGGTTTCCAGAAACAATGGGACGAAGAAGGCGTACTCTGTTTGGGTGATGGTGTGCTTGAAGGGGCTAAAGCTTGGGGAGCTGATGTGGTGGAACTTTTCTCTCCCGAAGTCTGGGGCGATATGGGCCATACCCTAGCCGATGCTACCACCGATGGTTTTGATAAGCTCTATATTTACGCCAATCAAAAATACAATGCATTGGAAAAGTACACCGCTGATGCGATGAAAGGAACGGAAGCTCAGTTAGCTCAAAGCGATTTACCAAGCTGGGTAAAACAGGCGGCCTATATTTCCAGTATTGCGCCTAACTTACTCTTTGCAGCCAGTGTGGATGCGTACGAAAGCATTGATGAGGCCATCGATGAAGTGCAGCTTTGGTGGAATGAAGGTTCAGATGATATTGCTCGTAAGATTAAGTGTATTGCAAGACACAGAGAAGCGATTTGGAACTTGCCTACGCTCTTTACCAACAACGATGTGAAAGGAGTGGAACAGTTCGTTGACACTGTCGTGATGGAGTTTGACCCTGAGTGGGCAATGGAAATCAAGGAGAGTGAGTTTTTCCCTAAAGCCTTGGCGTTGATTAATGATGACAACAGCATCTTGCCTTTCTTTACATACTTGAACCTTATTATTGAAGCTATCCCGCCTAACTTCTATTTCTACTACGTGGGCAAAGCGGCAGCGTACATTGCCATTGAAGTGGTGTTAACCATAGTGATTGGCTTACTAACGGGGCCAGCAGGGGCCGCCGCCAGAATTGCGACGGTCACAGCGAAATTTACTATGGGTGTCAAAAAGGTTGGGGCAGTCTCTCACGCCGCACAAGCACTAAAAACCTTTACCAGTACTGTGGATGGCTTAGTCGATATCTTACCAGATTACGACAAGTTAGCGGGCCATTTGGCATTGCGCCGTAAGTCAGCCATACCAGACAAACGGGTGAATGATACCGCTCAAGTGAAAGAGGAACATGAGCCTAGAAACGGTAAATGTCGACTGTGTAAGAGTGAAGAACATAACACACCTCGGCTGTACCGGGGTGAAATTGATTACGTATAGGATGAGTTATCTATGGGCACACTGATGAGTCAGGAAGCGGCCGAGTCCGATTTTGTTAACGGTACAATTGAGAAAAAAGGCTATCGTAAGCGTTGGGTAAACAACGTAAAGAAGTTGCCTAGTCACCCTTACAACAATGGTATTCATATGGATACCCATCACCTTATTTCCGCTGAGGCAGTAAAGCACAGTGAGTTGGGTGAAAATTTGGTCAATAAAGGTTATGATATCAATCAGTTATCAAACTTGGTTGGGCTTCCTGCCACATTGCCGGGTGCATGCCAACTCCATTGCCAGCTACACCGTGGGGATCACACCTTTAGCCGACCTCGGGAAGAACCTTATCATCGTTATGTTTCTGGAGAGTTGAGAGACCCCGAGATAAGAAAAAAGATCAAAGAGTGCTATGGAAAGACTAAGAAAACAGAAACCGAGTCAGAGATACATAAGCTGCTCGATCCAATAAGCCGTAAAGTACTGAAAAAAATTAATAGAATTGAAAGAGGGCAATTTTTTTCACTGCCGTTGACCAAAATCTCCCATTATTTTATTCCGGGAGGGCCTGGCTGTGCCTGCCAATTCGATATTATCAACGCAGAAACCAATCCAGATAACTATTGCAACAGTGACCGACTTCACTATAAAGGGAATGGCAGAGATGGCAAAGACAAGCGCTATCAAACCAGTAGTTCGCCATGGAACACCAAAACGATTACGTACCAAAGCACCAGATGGATACCTAAGGTAGGACAATGAGCCAATACAATGATCAATACTATATTGTTTTCGAAAATTATGATGAAAATACTTTGTACCTAAAACCTCAAAAGCACTCAGCCATGAGGGATTACGAATACACCAAGCTGAGTGGTGGTGAGCCAATGTTTTTTGAAAACTGCTATCGTGATGAAGATTTGGCGCGAGGGGTTTCTAGGCCAATTAAACAGGCACACTTAGACTCAACCTACCCAGTATTTTCTGATGAAATTAAACATTCTCTTGGCAATGTAGACAATGCTTGTTGTCAGGTTTACCCCGGCGTGATCGTAGATGACCATGACAAATATCATGAGGGTTATTGGGTGTTTAATGTATTTGAGAAAATGGATGTTTTGAATCTAGAAAAGTGTCAGATTGATGATTATGACCCGGAAGATACCAGACACACAATTGACCAATATTGCTTAGATGATGATAAGCTGTCAGCGATACCTGAGAAAGAGCGCTTGGTCTTTATGCCAAAATTCAGCGATTACCCTCATATTATTGTTCATGAGAAAGTGGTGAAAGCATTCAAGAAACACGACGTGGATACGCTTAACTTTGTTAAAGTCTCTGATTGGGTTATGGGGCTACAGTTTGTAGAGTCTTAACTGTGTACTAAAGAAAAAGGGTATACCCCTCCTCTATGTGGAGGGGTAAGTGGAGAGATGATGGTCAGTTTTTTATAGAGGAGATGACCGAGCGCCTTAGATGTATTAGTTACGACTAGATCTGACACTTCAATTTGAAAAGAAGAGAGTTACCCACTTTGATTAAAGGTGCTGAATCCGTAATCAAAGACAATAAGAGGTAACTCTCATGCTTCATACTAGCAACCCAATCATCAAACACAAAGCTGGCCTTCTCAATCTT